>JALZVU010000102.1 GCA_023301795.1 Granulosicoccus sp. | reverse complement strand
CCCATTGTTGCGCCGACCATCGACGCGCTTATCGTCCACCCTATTTGCCCGCACACCTTAACCAGCCGCCCAATCCTGGTAGAAGGTAAATCGAGGCTCAAAGTGCATCTTTGGGACGACGATGTCAGCGAGGCTCAGGTGGTATGCGACGGGCAAATCTACATGGATGCCATGTTAGGCGACATGATCGATATACGGCTTAATCCACACCGCGTACGCCTGCTGCACCCTGAAAGCTACGATTACTATCAGGTTTTGCGGGAAAAATTAAACTGGGGATGAATTTTCTTACTACACACTGTTCAAGGATTAACAGATGCTGACACACGTACACATACGCCATTTTGCCATCATTGATTCCACGGAACTGGAATTGGTGGCAGGCATGACGGCACTAACCGGGGAGACCGGTGCCGGAAAATCAATACTGCTTGATGCACTGGGCCTGGTGCTCGGCAACAGAGCGAGCAGCGACAGCGTTCAGCAAGGACAAAAACGCGCTGATATTACGGCAACGTTTGCGCTGGATGATTTGCCTGAAACAGCGCACTGGCTGGAACAAAACGAGCTGGACGCGGAAGGGGAATGCATTATTCGTCGTACGCTGAACAGCAACGGTAAATCGCGAGCCAGCATTAACGATATTCCAGTTTCCGTACAAATTCTCAATGAACTGGGCCAACAGCTGGTGAGTATTCACGGCCAGAACGCGCATCAGACGCTGGGCAAAAGTGCTGAACAGCGCACCCTGCTGGATCAGGTGGCAGGCACAAAACAGCTGGATAAGGTGGCTGCGGCATACGCCAGCTGGAAACACTCTGCACAGGCACTGCAACACTATGAAGATGATGCCAAGGTACGCCAGCAGCGCACTGATCTGCTCAGCTTCCAATTGAGCGAGTTTGATGAACTGGAGGTTGGCAAGCTTACGCCGGCAGAGATCGAATCAGAACATCAATGGCTTGCCAACGCTGACCGCATCCTGGCACTGGGTAGTGAGGCTCTGGAAAGCCTTGATCAGCAGGCCTACCCCGCTCTCAACAACGCCATTAAACCGCTGAGCGTACTGGTCGGCATTGACGATCGTCTTAGAGAGGCACTGGATCTGGTTGAATCTGCCAGCATTCAAGTCTCTGAAGCCGTGCAGAGCGTGCAGCACGCCGTTAGCTCGTTAGAGCATGATGATGCGCGCCTGCAGTGGCTCGATCAAAAGCTTGGCGCCATGCACAGACTGGCGAAAAAGCACCAATGTGACATAGCCCAGATTGGCGAGATTGAAAACGCCTTGCGCGATGAATACGCGCAGCTGTCAAACCCTGCAAACAGTGCTGAGGAGCTTAGCCGCGAGTGCGATGCACTTCGCAGCATCTACGATGGCGAAGCCAGCAAGCTTAGCCGCCACAGAAAAAAGCACGCCAAGATATTGGCCAAAAATATTTCCGAATCCATGCAGACATTGAGCATGCAAGGCGGGGTGTTTGAGGTCGATATTCAAACGGATGGCACAGAGCCGCGCGTTCACGGCAATGAGACTGTGAGTTTCCTGGTCAGCCCAAACCCTGGTGTCAAACCTGCCCCTTTAGCGAAGGTGGCCTCCGGGGGAGAACTTTCCAGAATCAGCCTGTGCATGCAATTGGCCACACTAAGCACGCGCTCTGTGCCCACGCTGGTGTTTGATGAAGTCGATTCAGGTGTTGGTGGTGCGGTTGCCGAAACGGTAGGCCAATTGTTACGTCGAGTGGGTAGCGGTGCACAGGTGCTGTGTGTCACCCATCTACCGCAGGTGGCATCGCAGGCACACAATCACCTGAAAGTCAGCAAACAGGTTACTGATGGAAAAACCCGCACCGCTATAGCCAGCCTTAACGCGAAAGCCACACGTGACGAAATAGCGCGAATGCTGGGTGGCGCAAAGCTGACGAAGAAAAGTCAGCAACACGCTCAGGAAATGCTCGATTCTGCTGCGAGTACGCCTTGAGTAGGGCTTGGCAGACGGCGATAACTCCCTGAACGCAACTATCCAAGATCACTAAGCTCTCAACACCTACCATCTTAGTATTGTTCGAAAAAACACTGTTGAGAGTCGGCGATGCGCCGAAGCTTCGCGTTCTCTGCTAGCCTTAACCTGCCCAAACCAAATACCGCCGGACCTCTTTTATGCGCGCTACGATTTCCATTGTTCTGCTCTGCCTGTTGTCAGCCTGCGGTGGCGATCCTTTCTGGCTGCCACGTGCTCACAAGATCACTATCCAGCAAGGCAACCTTGTAGATCAGGCGCAGCTAGAGCGTGTCAACGTAGGTATGGAGCGGAACGTGGTGCGCAACCTGATCGGCACGCCGGTTATCAATACCGCATTCGTGGCTGACAGATGGGATTACGTGTACACACGCGGACCTGCTGGCAATGCCATCGCCGCCAGACGAGTCACCATCCTGTTTGAAAATGACAGGGTGGCCAGTATCACTGACAATCAGGACCTGGAGAGCGGCGAACTTGCACCACAGCGCTATTTTTGGGAAGAGCGTGCCAAGGGCAGTGGGCCAGTCGATGTTTTTTAGAACAAGGTTGCACAGTTTGATTTGTTAGGGGTTCAGCACGTCTTCAAGCTTCTCGATTCTGCTTGGCCACCTGGCGCCTGCGCTCCATAGGATCCTGTAGCAACGGGCGGTACAGCTCCAGACGATCACCCTCTTTCAGAACATAATCGTCAGGTACAGTTTGCCCGTACACGCCGATTGGCAGCTTGTCTGGAGCAACCGTTACCTCGTCGAAATCGGGAAACACGAGAAGAGACTGAGAGACAACATGTCGCAGGGCATCGCGAGCCGTCATACCCTCAGCGACGCTAAGCGTTATAAGCTGCTGCTCCTCTGCCAGAGCGTATACCACCTCAATAGTGATGGTGCTGGGTTCAAATGACACCGTGTTCGCCCTATCGACTAGCGTTTGGCTTGTGCATACAGCTCATCAGCGCGCTTAACAAACGCTGCCACCATGGTGTCGCAGATTTTTGAAAATGCCCCGCCCAACACAGCACCCAGAATCCGGCTTTTGAATTCGAAGCTGATAGCCAGCTCGACCTTGCAGGCACTCTCTTCAATGGCGGTGAACTTCCAGACACCGGCCAGTTTTTTAAACGGCCCGTCTACCAACCCCATGTGAATAGCCGCATCGGGCTCCAAACGGTTACGGGTGGTGAACTTCAGCCCTTGCATCCTTTTGTCCATGAACACGGACGCCACCTGATGGCTATCGCTCTGCTCAGACACCGAGGCATTGGAGCACCAGGGTAGAAAATCCGGATAGGATTTGATGTCATGAACCAGTGAATACATGTTGGCGGCGGAGTGGGAAACCAGCGCTGTGCGCGAAATGCTTGGCATCTGATACGTTTTGGCTTTTAGGCTTTGAATACTGCCCCTATAATAGAGGTATGGCTAAGAAAAATAAAAAGAACGGCAATAAAGTCTCCGGCAGCGCGCTCATTGCCCGCAACAAGCGAGCCACCTACGATTTCAAGATCGATGAGAAATTCGAGGCAGGCTTGGTTTTGCAAGGTTGGGAGGTTAAAAGTCTGCGTGAAGGACGGGTGCAACTGGTTGATGGATATGTGCAACTGGTGCGCGGAGAGGCCTTCTTGTACGGGGCCAACATTAACCCGCTGAACTCAGCCTCCACCCACTACGTGGCTGAAAACATCCGAACGCGCAAATTGCTGTTGAACCGGCGTGAGCTATCCAGGCTCATTGGCGCTGTGGAGCGCAAGGGTTACACCATTGTAGCGATGTCCATGTATTGGAAAAGCGGCAAGGTGAAGATCGAGATTGGCATTGGTAAGGGTAAGAAGGAATTCGACAAACGTGCTTCCATCAAGGATCGCGACTGGCAGCGGGATAAGGCGCGGGTTGTGCGTACCCACTAATCTGGATGCAGCGGCGGCCTGAGCGGCTGAATTTAGATGGCAGCGCGGCTCCTTAGGGAGGCATCCGAGAACAGGCTTAGAAACTTGTTCAAGGAGAGGAATCATCGCGTCGCCACCCTCCTAGTGGAGCATTCGGTCCCAGGCACAGCCGTTGTCAGACTTGCGCAGGTTCTCCAGCCACAACTGATGAGCTTCATCCTCTGCCTCGTTCGCGGGAATTACCTTCAGTTGAGTGACATCAACCGTAGCCGCAAGATCAACGGTCACAGTTCCTGGAGCGTTGTCCTGATCCAACAACAGGGCCGTCTGGCCACCGGTCATCACCAGATAGACGTCGGCCAGAATCTCGGAATCCAATAGCGCGCCGTGTAACGTTCTGTGCGAATTATTAACAGCCAGACGTTTGCACAAGGCATCCAGATTATTTTTCTGCCCCGGATACTGTTTTCTGGCCATGGCCAGTGTGTCAGTAACCTTGCACACTTCACTAAGCTTCAGCGGCATGTCACACAAGGCAAACTCGTGCTCAAGGAAACCAACGTCAAAAGGCGCATTGTGAATGATGAGCTCAGCACCCACTAGATAGTCGCGCAGCTCCTGAGCCTTCTGCGCAAAACGAGGCATGTCCTGCAGAAACTCATTGCTGATGCCGTGCACAGCCTGAGCACCAGCATCAATGCCGCGATCTGGCTGCAAGTAGATGTGCAGGTTGTTCCCGGTGAGCCTACGCTCAATCATCTCCACACAACCCACCTCGATAATGCGATGACCGTCGCGTGTGTCCAGGCCAGTGGTTTCGGTGTCCAGGACTACTGTTCTCTTACCTGTTATTTGTTGATTCATACCTTTATTAGTAATCTCCGTATGTCCAGTCTTACCGAAGCGCAAAAGAGACGATTAGCACTGTCAAGCAACTCTCGATTATTGTCTTACGTTCTGAAGATCGTGAGCACACCATTCTTTGAGCTGATTCCGCCAGTGAGTTTAAGGATACACGGCGCTGATCTCACCAATTTTGACACAAATTGTCGCTGGGTGAACAACGCTAGGCGGCCTTTCCGACCCTTCAAGCCCAAAACCAGAAATGACTCGACTGTGGTCGCGCTTCGCGGATATTGAACTATAACCGACGAGGCACCGCAAGATTTTCTGACTAACTCCCTGCGAAAACACTGCAGGATCAGACGATGAAAAACTCCTGGCAAAAGCAAATTAAATGAGAATCCAGCGCATGCATTACCTAACGCCGGAGTGCCAAGATTGCCGCCTTAGAACATTCGATTAACGTGATCACTACAGCTTGAAAATCGACAAGCCTGACTGTGCTCTAGTCTTTTTGGATTGGAGGCACATGTTCTAGCCATCATGTAGTGACCTGCCCATCTCAAGCACGTGGATTGTCATAGAGATGGGTACCCCCATAACAGAGCCATAATTGAGAGGACCGATCATGGAAGAGTTTAACCCAGAGATAGATGGTGTAAAACCCACCGTAGCATTACATGCGATGGATCAGCATAAAATGCAGCGTCAGTACCCCGCCTACATCAGGCTGGATGTGCACAAGAACACCATTGCGTGGGCGGTCGCCAAGGATGGCCGGCAAGAGCCTGAGTATCGGGGTGAGATTGCTAATCCGGTTCGCGATTGCCACAACAACAGACCGACGTCCAAGGTAGTTCATCAGTGCAATTCACAACGTCTCAGTGTTTCCGGAACATATTTCTTCAAGCCCCTCAGTAGTAGATCCCAGCTGCTCAAATCTCCAATTTTGTCCCGAAAAATCACCAATGGCTCGCATAGTTATCGTTGCTGTGTCTGGGCTCACATCTAACGCGATTTCCGATCCAAGAAAAGCATTAGTAAGTCGGCAGTAGCCGTTTTCCAAAGGTGTAACCTGCCATTGTTGGCCACTGAAATCACCGGTAGGCGCCATGATCAGTGTTTCAAACACACCGTCGTTGAGGACATCAAGCGAGAAACCATCACCAAGCGAGCTATTTGTGACCTGATAACTACCATCCTCAGACACAGTAAATATCCATTCCTGATCAGGTTGATCAATTACCCTGCTACCAAATTCAAAAACAGTTTCACCGTCAACATTTAGCACCGCGGGTCTTACAAATTCATTACTTAATGTAAAGCGGCTAATTGAATCTTGTTCAGTAGAAGATGAACTGGAACAACCAATCCCTATAAACGCAACCGCTAAAATACAGACCACACATCGCTTATTTTCAAATACTTTTGAACATCGAGTGTTCATTTTCAATCCTCAATGATTGCAGTAACGGTGTTTATAGCCCCATTGCCATAAAGTTTATTCATCTTGAATTCAAAAACCAAGTGCAACATCAGGGGATATACCGAATAGTAGCTCATTCCGTTTCTTAATATTTATTATCTTGCGTGGACGGTTATCGCCCTCCCAGTCTGCTCACGGCTCATCACGCATTTTGGCAGGCACAGGACGTCTTCGATTGAGCACTAGAGCTTAATAGTTTTCCGACTCTTGATCAGACCCTTCAGGATGTTCTAAAAACTTCGGTTTGGTATGTACAAGCAACAGTTCAATTTTTCGCCATAAAGCAAAAATTCCTCAGCTTAATTAGCCACCTAATTCGTCTACTTTCCTCTTCTCACTTCACACCTCTTACGAGCGAGAACTATCTTTTGAATTGCTCGAAGTCACGTTGCCGATTGCCTCACATGCATCTTGTCTGCCGTTCTATGATGATCTTCACCAGCGAATCCAAGCATACATACGCCACCGGGTGAAAGAACACAGCGCCGCTCTCTAATACCGAGCGAGGATCGTTACTAGCAACGTAGTCAAATCCAGTAACCTCAAAACTTTCCATCCGCATATCGGCTGACACATTTCCCGAAAAAAAACGACACCGATACAGAGCAGAAAACGAGCACTGAATGGGCTTACCACTATTCATACTGAGCCAGTAACAACTCAATTGTAACCGTCACAGGCATTTAAACAGTGTGAATTACAGCTTCTTGCATCGTTGCCTTGAGATGGCTACCCAAAGACAACGAGTCATACTAACCTAATTATCCGGTACAACAATTGAGACGGTTTCTGTGTTGCTGTCTTCATTCGCGGCAATGCTGCTATCTACTGCCGTAACGCGGACATAATATTGTCCAGGAAGCAAGCCGGTAATAGTGAACTGGTTGGCGACATTGGTTGTCGGGTCGTCATACCAGTTTGCGTTCGCTGTGAAGTCTACATTCTGGTATATAACTTCGTCAGAAAAATCCGCCTGCTGGGCCAGATATACATTATATTTTACAGGCCACGATTGATCTCTAGCGCTATCCCAGAAAACATCTATGTCACCCTGCACAAAACTCTTCTCAACAGATGTGATGCCAACTCGAGCTAGCAATGTTTGTTCGAACAATGCACCTGTGTTCATCCATTGTGGCGCCGCGTTATCTTGCAACAAAGTAGCATCGAGAAGCTTGTCAGCTATTGTTGTGTCTATAGTGTCAATAGCCCTTGCGCTGGTAAGGTAGCTTACCCATCCATTCTCTGTGACCGCAACATTAAATACCTCATCGTACAAATTCTCATCCCGGTTCATTTTATAATCCAGATTGAACACAGTAAAACCATCTTCGCGATTCGCTTCCGTTACGATCTTAGGCATGAGATTGTTGTGATTGTCGCTATAAAATGGGCTTATCCCCAAATGACTTTCTGCACTGTCAAGCATATAGCTCTCAAAGAGGAAAGCATCAATATACGGACGTATACTATAGTCAGTGGGTTTTATATTGTAGGTGGTGTTTATTAAACCGGCTTGAAAGAAAAATGAACCTCTGTTAGCAAAAACAATTTTGTCAGGATAGACATCGCTGATCCATTTAACTGTTTCTTGCATAGCAGGTGCTAACCATGGGTACGAACCTTCACCAGAATATGGTCCCGCAGTGTCAATCGTGTCTAAAAAATAGCCGTCGAAGCCAAAATTTGCTGTTCTATCATTGAGATTATTCTCATTTCTTTGACCGCCAATCTGTTGAAAACCGGCTCTGAATTTACGTTCAGTAAATACACCTTCATTACCTCCAATACGGCTTACATCAAGAACCCAGCGCCAGTCAGAGTTAGGGTTGATGAAGTAACCGAAGAACGTACCGTTAGTATCAGCCACACCATCATGCTCGTACTGACCAATTTCACTGTTAAATTCAGCATCGACATAGAACGAAGCTATGCCTGCATTTCCAAAAACAATTTGCTGAGAAACCTCATCCTGATAGATAGGACCAGTGCCATCATGCGTTATGGCCGCTTCACCAGTACCAGGAAAATCCTCCCCAATACTGATGTAACCTAAAACGTATTTTGTCTCTACGGCATCCTGCAACTCTTGTACGATACCCGGCGTCAGATTACTACTACTTGATGGGTGTAGTACCAGCACTTCAAATCCTTTCATGTAATCGATGTTGGCTTGCGAAAAATCATTGCCGTAATACACCAGAAATTTTGAACTGGAAGTGACGTCTGGCAATGGTCCTCTTGTTTGAGCGTGGAGTGGGTAATAGAACAATAATAATACGATAATTAATATTCTTCGCATTGGTACGCCCTCTTGATGAGTTAGTAGGTAATTCAATATCCGGTATGGCTGACTGAAAAAAGATGTGGCAACAGTCATAAAATACAATCACTCTGTATCGAAATCACGAGTTCGCTACGAGGATATACGGGTAGCAAATTTTATGTAGTGCATGTGGTGAAGTTGTAAGTTTCAATGGCAGGTAGTAATGTTCATTTGTTCATTACTAAGCTGAGTACTCGATTTACTCAGGTAGCTACTCAGCGTGCAGTAGCAATGAAGATGACGCCGATCGACATCAGCGATATTCCGCTGAGTGCTCCTATGTATCGTGCAAACATGGCGTTTTGTTTTAATTTTTCGAAAGAACCGAACACCCAAACAACGAAACAGAACCAGCTGATCGATACGCTCAGGAAAATCAGAACCATAATTAACGTGAATTGTGTATTGCTTTCCTCTCCCACGATGAATTGTGGGAATACTGCTAATAAAAATATGAACGTCTGCGGATTGATAAAGCTGGTGATAAATCCTTCGCGACAGCCTACGGCGTAAGTTGTTCGGCTCCCTTTGCATTCACTGGTATTGAATATTTGTTTGCCTGCCCAGCTGCATATTAACGCTTTACCTCCCAACCAGCACAGATAGGTTGCTCCAAGAAGTTTGATGCTCATGAATAGATTCTCAGAGCTGGAAATCACCTGCGATACACCAAAGGCCAAAAGAGCGCCGTGTAGAAGCCAGCCAAATGCAAAACCAAGTACGTTGGAGTAAGCATGTGCGCTACCAGAGTGTGCCAATGAACGAATCACTAACGCCAGATTAGCGCCAGGTGACATGGCATTCAGAATCACAATCGCTGAAAATGCAGCAATAAAATTTAACTCCATAATGACATGCCCCAAGTAATATCCGTTTTTTAGTGTTGATGCATAACGCAGCTGTGTCGTTGTGTTCGCATCATCGGGGATTGAATTGCAATCGGGGCAGGTATTAATGCCAAGTGACTAATCATTCATAAAGGTCAACACACATACGTAGAACTAAAGAATAATTACGTGATATTCATTTTCTGACATGCAAAGATAAAGCGATTATCGTGGCGTATTAAGTAATTACTCAGGTTATTTTCCATCACACTTTTGTGGTTCAGAATCCTTAAAACTTGATGGTTAATGAATGAACCGATGCAAGACCTAGACTTTCTGCAACAACCACCATGCAATCTAAATGAAACAGTTCTCATATGGGTGACAGAAACTTTTTTGGCTCTTGACGAACGCGCCAGAATGACGCAGCCGTTTTGCTTTCGATCCGATGGTTATGCCAATGGAGAACATGATTATTTAACCCGTTATAAGACGGGCGGCATAATTCGAACGTTCAACACAGAGCGCGACGTGGAACGGCAGCGTATTGATGCACTACACGAAGCTGCTGATGTCCCGCTGCTGGTTGCCGCCGACTTAGAAGGTTCACGCATGAGCCTGCGCTATGGCACAGCTGTACCGAACCCATTAGCACTGGCAGCAATTGACAATATTGAGGTAACACAGAAAGTTTCGGAGATTATGGCGCTGGAAAGCGCAGATGTTGGGCTCGTGAAATTTACAGAATTTTATGTGAAAGTGGATATTTAGAGTCGCCAAACTGTCGCAACTGATTGCACCCATACAACCGCCTACAGCACAGCCCTGTTAACCTAGCACTGGCATACATCCTTCAATAAAAACAACCTAACGAGAAATCACTGTGTATTACGAAGCGCATGAACCCCATGGCCTTGCTCATGATCCTTTCAAAGCCATCATTGCCCCCAGACCAATCGGCTGGATATCCACTATCGACAAGCTTGGTGTACCTAATCTTGCGCCCTATAGTTTTTTCAACGCACTATCCAGTAGCCCTCCAATTCTAATGTTTTCTAGCGAAACTTTTAAAGACAGCGCTAGAAACGCAAGGGATATCGGCGAGTTTGTATTCTCCTTAGCCACAACAAAGTTACAGACTGAAATGAATATCAGCGCAGACACAGTTCCGCCTGCCGAAAACGAATACGTTAACGCGAAGCTAGCAATGGCGAACTGCAACAACGTCGCAGTTCCTCGTGTTGCTGCGAGTCCTGCATCGATGGAATGCGTAACCCTGTCTTGTGAAGAAATCAAAGACCAACACGGAAAACCGATTGACACATTTCTGGTGATTGGCCAAGTGGTTGGCATACACATAGACGATGAATTTATAGTCGACGGACGATTCGATACAGCCGCGGCGAATCCGCTTGCGCGATGTGGTTATCGCGACTATGCATCCGTATCAGAGGTGTTTGAAATTATGCGTCCGACTGACGGGCTAGTTTACGACGGCATCGATCGTTAGCACCACCGAGATCAAGTAGCCATACGCTTTATGCATACCGGACCCCATTTGTAAGGATCTCTTGCAAAAAACGCAAAATTTGCAAGGGAATCGCAAGTAAACAACGCGATTTTTCAGACATTACGAGCATACACCAGATCGGTTGATAGATAAAAAACTACCAAGGCCGCTCAGAACCCGTAGATTCGCGTGTCATTTGGCAAATGTCGAAGGGGGCCTTTCTTGTAAAAAAAAGACCAAGGCATATCCTTGCCTCGGTCTTCTTATCAGACGAGTTCAGTGTAATCTTTGCTCGCTATTCTTCACGAATCAGGACAAGATTTTTCAGAAACGCTATCAATGATTCCTGTTCGCTAGTATCTGATTGCAGAAAATTCTCTCTGGATTCTGCACCTGCACCACCGTGAGCCAAGATGGCTTCAGTTAACGTACTGGCACGGCCATCATGCAGATAGGGCGCAGTCGATCCGACACCCCACAGACGCGAGGTCATCCAAGTTGAATTGCCGGTACCAACTTCGTCAATAGATTCCGCCAATTCCGGACCCATATCGTGTCGCTTAAGATCACTGTATAGCTGCACCCTCATTCTATTCCTTGCGTTGGTTTTAAAATTCCCAAGACGCACCTCACTACCGTTAACGTTAAAAACGTTGTCGCCAACATCCTTAGTAAGATCGAATACCAGAGGGTTCTCTGGAGTAACACCCATCTCGACAGGATCTTGACCTGCTGGAAATACAGCATCACGGTAATCTGCAGTCTGGCTCGGCTCTGTAAAAATTGTGTTAACGGTGTTCTTTTGATCGTCATGACAGCTGCTGCAGCCTACTTCTTCGAATGTTCTATGCCCAGATACTATCTGGTTGCGCTCACTGCGCGTCAGTGGCTCTTCTTCCAATAAACTCATTAGGCCAAGACGATCTAGCTCGAACTTTGAGGTGGGCCGTACCTGACCCGCAACATATATGACCATGGCCGATATGTCACCGACGCTTAGTTCATTAGCTACACCATCGCCATCACCGTCGACACCTTCGCCTACAAGCTCTGTAGCCTGCATACCGATCTCGTTATGACTGGCATTTCGAGTGAATCCTCGGATATTAAGATCAGTTCCTTTCCAGCCAAAGGGTTTGACAATTAGATCGTTGTCGATACCATCCAGCTCTGCGGTATTCAATGTACCATCGCAGCTAACGTCAACAGCACCATAATCGGTTCCGCGAGCCTCGAGTTCAACTCTTACCGTTTCGTTGGAGCTACAAGACGTACTCTGACCTTTGGCGACGGAGTTTTTGAGAATCTGTGTCATTTCTTCAGCGAGTAGCTGAATTGCACCAGATCCCATCAAATGCGGCGTGTTACGGTTAATGAATTGGCCAAGCTGACCTTGACGTTCAGGATCTCTTATCGCGTTTAGACCTGAAAATCCTGCACCCGTTGCAGGCTCTAGGTGACAGTGACCACAGCTTTCACTGTTGGGGCCAGTTGCGCGCGCAGGCACGTGGTTCAACCACTCGCCAGGGCCGGCTTTATCGGCTCGTGGCACACGTGTATAACGCTGGCCATCTCCAACATTAGCTCCTCCGCCATCAAGCGCATTGAACTCGAAGCCAAACAGCTCATCACCGCATTCAAACGCCTCTGCGGCCTGGGCTGCCGGGTCGTCGATACTGATCAACTCTTCCTGGTCGCAGTGTACAGCTTGAGGAGTTTCGAGAGTCGTAATCACACTACCGTTAATCGACCCGCCTGGAACAAGCGACGTTTCATCGAGTATGACCGTTTCGGTTGCGTGCGTCATACCGCTGAAACATGCAATACCCGCAACACCACTGATACAAACTGATCGAAATGACTTTCCTTTATTATTTCTTCTTCTCATTTATATAGGATCCTTGTTTTACTATGTTGACTTTCTAATTCCCATCCCTGTCAGGTTTGAAATATCCCTTTGCGAACGTATAGTAGCGCTTTTGCTTTAAAAGGCTATTACTCTAAAGATGAAGGAGGCTCTCTTACCAATATTTAATCTCATACCCAAAGAACAACGCGATTGCGAGAAATGCTTACTATGTTGCAGGTGCGAAGCATTGCCTCTCTTCAAGCTTGCTTAGGTACACACCTTTCGCTTAGCATATCGCCGACAGGGAATATTGATTTTGTGTACTGCTGCGCTTTGCAACGTTTCTATGACGGTTGCACGCCGCCATTGAATTTTGCACAAACAGTATTAAACGGAATTTTGAAATTAAAAATAGCTAGATAAAGCATGAAGAAATACTCCACTATTTTGCTGATGAGTCTCATTGGTTTAGGCACTGTGCTGACGCCACTCGCCGCACAGGCACAGTCCTCTGCTGGTCCTATCGTTGCACCAATAGCAAACGATACCCGAAACCAACTAGAAATTTTCTATGCTCAAAACGGCGGGCGTGGCCAGTTTCCACAAATAACTCTGGAAGTCACAGAAGCTTATCTGGCTGCTGAAGATGCGGTTGTCAATGGAGATTTTGTGGCCGCAAGAAGGCTTATCGATGAGATCCTTTTTAATTACCCTCTAACGAGTAGCGCTTGGAGTGGTGCAACCTATCCGTCTGGCCTGAACTTGGGCCGGCCGGCGGGTTACTACGGCATCCGTATGCTCGACGAGATTACCCGGCAAGGGTTAGCAAACCCTGGCAAAAAAAGCCAGCCACTGACATTGACGATAGTCTCGGTGTCTTGTGGTGTGGGTTTTCAACCCACTACTATCGATTTCACGCAAAGGCGAGCAGTAAGCCATACCCTCAGTCCTCTTGTCACTGAGAACAATCATTTTGTGTTGCGCCAAGGGGCGCAGTTGCTCCAACAATATGTACACGCAATAACCAGTGGTGAGCGGCATCTCCAACTGCGGTTTGTCGCAGAGAACGAGACTTGCGGCATTGTCAATTCCCCTACTACCGGTCGATGGATAGGCCTGAACAACACCATTGATATCCTAAACGGGATATCCAATCACATAACAGACTCCTCTGACATGTACTGGGTAGTCTA
>JALZVU010000101.1 GCA_023301795.1 Granulosicoccus sp. | reverse complement strand
AGAAAAATCCATCTATGCCAAGCCAATCAACTACGACAGCTCCAACACCTTCGCACAGCGCAAACCTTATGCGAGCTCCAGATGCCCCAGCAGATGTCGGGTTAAGACTCTCACAGTCTTTCTGTCAAACGCTTCCGCAGGGAACAGACTAATGGTAACAACCGATTGATCGCGATTGGGCGAGTACGAATCTACTGCCGACCACAGATCCCGATAAGACGTTTCAAGAAAAGCGCGATCAGTACTCTTGTCGATAACAAACACCACGCGGCGCATGTCAACGTTATCCAGAAGAACTTTAAGCTCGAATAGGCACCCTTGGTTACTGGATGAAAAACTTCGTAGGTCCATCAAAATAGCGTCGCTCTTGATGGCCAGTTTTTGCATCGTAGTGCGCCATGTATCGTCGTGACAAAAAAATTCATGTACACGATAGCGCCCATCAGGATCTGGCAATAAATCTCTATCTCGTATTCGTGTGTCCAGGTCTTCCTCACTGACGACGAACCGCCGTGACAACTTGCCACCGGCAAATTCGAGAAATTCATGTGGCTCGATGGCAGCTGTAACCAAATCTGGCCCGGCAATCATGTTGATCACCCCCACCTGTCGCCACAATTTTGAAAACTTGTCGTAAAAGCGATTACTTCGTCTACCCAGTGAGAACACTCTCAACAACAATAGATCAAGTTGTTTTTCAGGTTTTGAGGCATCCGCATGGATCACATGAAAACCTATCCCCACTACCGTACGGTAGGCAATGAATGCGATGGGTGCAGTGAGCATAAAAATTGCTCCTTCGAACAGGAGACTGATGGATTGAATGAAAGCAAACATAACCCATAGAGAATCTATGATGATCGAGCGGTCGCTGAATTGCTTTCTGTTATAGGCATCGCCCAGTTTTCTTAAAACGGGGCGGCCTATCAACAGTGCAGCTATGGAAAATCCTGTGGCGAATACTAAAAACAAGAGTGTGCCAGCCCCCAACCCCACTAGCTGTCCAACAGAGGCCAAGGCTCCCAGGGTCACATCACTTTGCCCTGCAAAAATCAGTAGTAAAAACGCCCCAGTGACCCCACACAGCATGAATGTAAAGATGATGGGACCAACCGAACGCAGGCGCTCCTGAAGAAAAAATAGAGAGAAAATACTAGCAGGCAGATTAGAGATAAACCACAACACCAGCAATGAAACCATGGACAGGTCAGGGTTGCGCAGCAGAGCCACCAAAAGCGCTACTGCGACCAGCAGTGCATAGCTTGCAAGAATGTTGAAATACTCTCTGGAGCTAAGCGCGGTTAGCATGCATAGTGTGATTACCACAGGCCAAAGATATATCGAAAAGAATATGAGGCTTCTAGCGATAGAAAACCCCGCCCCTGAACTCAACGTCCATGCCACAGTCATGACCAACGCATAGGTCAAGCCACCTGCAAAGTAGACTGCCGCCGTGCGTCGTTGTGAGCTTCGAATATGATCAAGCGCCACGCCTGGCTTATCGTCAATACTACGGGGCAACGTGGATTCAGCTGATGCTGCCAAGGTGTTTGAAATATCAAGAACCTGCAGCGGCACGTTGTTAGGCACCACAACGGGGTCTTCCTGTTGCGGAACAAACAAGGGCGATTCCCTGCCCGTACCCATGTTTGCCGCACGGGACATCCCAGCCAACGTTGCTCGACGATACATCCATAAAAGCAAAATGGAAAAAAACAGTGTAAGAATGCCAGCACCAAAAAGTACGAACCAGATGGTTCCGGTCAAATGCGTGGTCATGGAGGCACACTACGATAGCGTCAGGTTGTTTAGAGTCTATGCTACCTGCAGGAATTGACATACTATCCAAAAGTCTAAGGGGATAGTGACAATTCTCAAACCAAAAACACCGGGAAATGTCATTTCCGCAGTAACTCGATATTCAGCACGAACGAATGCTGACCATCCCCTTAACTAGCAATCAATCCAACGCCCACTCTCATGGCTATCAAACGCCAGGCTCAAATACATCTGCAATCTTGCAGCATGCGCAAAGTCAGGGCTCACGTTGCTACCAGCACGCAGTGCATCAACAAACCGCTCGAAGGTATCGGGCTGGTCCTCACAACTCACCGATGTCCAGCGCTGAGCATGCATGTCATCGCCAAGGCTTGCCATCAACTGGTCACCATCATTACCGGTGCTCACTTTCACAGCGCCCTTTGTTCCATGGATAGTGAGCACTAAATCGTTCATGTATCCCGTGTAGTAGCGAGACATATGCACAACACCCAGCGCGCCATTGGCAAGTTCAACATTCATGGTGCAGCTGTCGTTCGCATCCAGCACGTACTCACCAATTTTGTTGTCGGGCGCTTTTTCAAACGTTTTAAGCCGACACTGCAAACCTGCTATGTCTTGCCCTACGCCTGCGCACAGATAATCCAGAATGTGAATTCCCACATCACCCAACACCCCCAATGATCCGTGTGCTTTTGACAAACGCCAGAGCCATGCATCCTCGGTTTTCCAATCACCCCAGTAGTCACTGGCCAGCCAGCTTTGACGATAAGATGCCTCAACATGACGCACCTCCCCAAGCTCGCCACTATCCACCAGCGTGCGGGCTTTGAACAATGCACCCGATGAGCGATAGCTCAGGTTAGTCATTGTTATCTGCTGTGCAGCCTCAGCCGCCTTCACCATGGTCATGGCGGAATCCAGAGAATCGGACAGCGGCTTTTCGCACAAAACGGGCAATCCTGCCTTCAAGCAGGCAATGGATACCGGCGCGTGGTAAGCATCAGGTGTCACCACAGCGCAAGCATCAAAGCGCTGCTCAGCAAGTGCTTTATCAAGATCAATGTAGCCATGAGCAATGTTGTGCTCACGACAAAAATCGGTGACACGCTCCAGATTCACGTCCACCGCGGCAAGCACTGTCACCCCGTTTATTTCTGCGAAGCGAGTGGCGTGCTGACCAGCCATACGGCCAGTACCCACGATCAGAATATTGAGTGTTTTGCTCATCAGTGGGCTACTTGAACCCCTCTTCCCCGTCCTGATGCAGGCTTTTGCCCTTTTGTTCAATAGGTTCCAAAGCATCAGCCAACGCCCTGTTCGGCGCATCCTCAATACCTGTCCATGCAGCTGCTGTATTGGCTGCCCAATGCACAGCATTAGACAATACACGCTGAATGTTCTCGTCGTGATAAATAGGGTAGGTCTCATGCCCCGGGCCAAAGTAGAAAATCTTTCCCGCACCTCTTTGCCAGGTAAGCCCTGAGCGAAATACCTCACCACCTTCAAACCAGGAAATGAACACTGTATCCATAGGCTCTGGCACCGTAAAGGGTTCGCCATACATCTCCGAGTTTGGTAACTCAAAAAATCCATCAATGCCTGCACAAATGGGGTGTGAACGATTTATCGCCCACAGCCTTTCTTTCTCGCCCGCCTCACGCCACGTCAGCGAACAAGGCGTGCCCATCATACGTTTGAATATTTTTGAAAAATGCCCTGAATGCAGCACGATCAGGCCCATGCCTTCCCACACTCTTTGCTGAACACGATCCACAATCTCATCACTGACGTCACCATGAGCAGCATGCCCCCACCACAACAGAACGTCAGTGGAGGCAAGAGTTTGCTCATCCAGCCCGTGCTCGGGTTGCTGCAGCGTAGCCGTAGTGGCGGTTATTCCAGCATTCTTATTTAAAGCATCAGCAATACACTCATGCATGCCTTGCGGGTACAACGCTCGCACATCGTCGTTGGTGTTTTCGTGGACGTTTTCACCCCACACTACAGCCCTGATGCTCATGCGTTTGCCCGTAAATTCAGCAGTGCCTGGACGGCAAGACGAGCAATGGCGTCAACACCCACAGATACGCTGTTGAAGAACTCAGCGCTGTCGGTTGAGCGTCCTAGAATTTTCTGATCGAACGGTACTGATAACAGTAGCTTTCTGCCATCGGCAGACAGCAGCTGAATCTGACCCGCCAACGTCGCTCCACCGTTCGTGTCACGCAGCAATCGATCAAAGGTTACCTCTACACGCGCCTGCGGCTCATAGTCACGCGGCCAAGGCTCAACCAACACAATGGCCTGGGCATGTTGGCGTAACCGTTCAGCCAGAAAACGTGTAATGGCTTCTTCAGGCTCTTCTGCCCAACGGTATCCACCGAGTTGCGCCACAGCACCATCGTCAAGCAAGGTCGCGATACGAGGATCACTGGCATATCCCGGCACCGTGACCTGACTGATACCCAGCCAGGTAATTGAGGAGGCGTCTGCACGACTCTCAACAGGGGCAAGAATTTGCTCATCAAGCAGAAACAGACGAGGCGGTGGCCCACTGCCACAAGCCGCTAGCACAAGAGGCCCAAGTGCCAGCGCAGCGACAACCAGAACACGCCGAACAAAGCCATAACGCAGGCCGTGGCGAACAACAAAGATACTCATGATATAGCGCACTCTGTAAAACTGCCCTTACCTGCCGGTAAACACAGCACTAGGATTTTCTTCAAGAAGTTCGGCAAATGCAGCAATGGACTTGGCTGCAATTCGAAGCTCACGTGCAGCCGCCGACAGTTCGATATAAATTTCGGAATCTGGCGACAGACCTTCCAGTACGTCGTTAGCATTTTCAGAGGCAGACGTTAGCGAGCGAACCATATCTGGTAGGTCCGATGTTGCCTCAGCAAAGGCTGCCATTGTGGTGGAAAGCTGGGCAGGCAGCGCAGCAATATCCGGGCTGGCAATAAGCTGGCGTGTATCGTTAAGCAATTGCGTTGCTGACACCACAAGAGTATTGAGAGGGAGCTCAGACAGATTTTTAACCAATGTTTCCACATCGGCGGTCACAGCCTCTACGTTTGATTCAATAACCGGTATCGACGGATAGGGCTCGGACTCAAAATCAATGGCTTCACTCACCAGATCAGGTTTTGATACCATTTTTACAATCAATGTACCTGTGAGTAAATTGCCGGTGGTCAGCTGCACTCGCATACCGTTGGCCACTAGCTCTGAAAACGTATCGTGCCACTCTTGTCGAGTGATATCAGAAAACCCGAGACGGCTGGGCTGAAATTGCATGACCACCACCGCACTTCCCGGATCACCCACGCCTTTAGGCAACGTCACAGATACCGAATTCACTTGCCCCACCTTCAGGCCGTTGTACTCAATAGTCGCGCCTCGGCGCAAGCCTTTAACCGAGCCATCAAATGTGGCCATAAAACGATACAGCTGATCCGTTTCACCATCAAAGATGCTGTCGCGTGCAACACTGCGTGAGTCAAACAACTTGAAGCGTTTTGCGTTCGATGTAACAGGGTCACTGTTCGTTATCTCCGGCGGATTCTCAAAGGCAATACCCCCGGTAAACAAAGCGGCAATAGATTCCACTCGCACCGATGCGCCTTCAGCACCCACACTGCCCTCCACACCAGAAACGCCATAGAAGCGCGTGGCAGGATAAACATTCTCATGAAACGGCGCTTCAATAAAAATATCGAATAGCACCTGTGTAGCATCTTCGGATAGCTGACGCCTCTCTACACGCCCAACCTCAACCTGACGCAGAAATACGGGCGAACCCACATAAATATAGCCAGCCTCCTCCGCTGCCAACGTCAAACGCAATCCGGGTGTGCCACGCTCAGTTAACGGCGGCTCTTTCAGCCCGACAAACTCATCGGTACGCTCTGCGTCCATACCATCCCAGTCCACTTCGATAAACGAACCCGACAACAGGGTCCCAAGGCCCGATATCTCGGTGGTGTTAATTTGTGCGTTAACAATCCAGAAGCGCGTGTCGCTATTCATATACGGAGCCACCTGGGGATCCATACGAACACTGACCACCACCGAATTCAGATCATCGGCAAGGTTAACGGCCTCTACCCGACCCACATCAACATCATTTCTACGGACTCGGGTTTCACCAGCACTCACCCCACCCGCGTTGTCGAAGGTAATTTCTACCAGAGGCCCGCGCTGCGCATACGACTGCCACAACACATAACCGCAAGCCAGTAATGCAGCCAAAGGTAATAGCCACACCAGTGACAAGCGGACCCGCCCGTCTCGTGTGTGATGAAGTTTGGAGCTAGCCGGAGTCTTAGCCATGGTAACCAGAGGTGAATGTCGTGAAAATCATGAAGAAACCCGTTCGTTATCAAGCGTGGTCGCTGCTGCCTGTACATCCCAAAGCAACCGTGGATCCAGCGAACTGGCAGCTAACATAGTGAATACCACAGACACGGCAAAAGCGTTGATACCAACCCCGGGAGTAATGGTAAGGATCCCACCCAGCTGTATCAGTGCAGCCAACACCGCCACAACGAATACATCAATCATAGACCACCTGCCGATAAACTCGGTTAAACCGTGTAATCGGTGCTGAGTGTGTTCTGACAAATTCCAGTTTAACTGCACAGTAAGCACCAGCAGGATAATGATAATAAATTTGGCAATCGGGATGCAAATACTGGCCACGAACACTATACCTGCAACAAAATAGCTGCCGGATGCCATCAGGCTGAAGATACCGGTCATGATGGTATCTTCAGAATTGCCGGTGAATGAGGTGGTACTCATGATCGGCGTAATGTTCGCTGGAATGTAGGCAATCATGCCCACCACAAGATACGCCCAGGCTCGCTGTATGCTTTTTGAGCGTCGCGATTGAACTGCCGCCCCGCATTTGGTGCATCGCTGCGTATCGTCAATTTTCTGTAGACGACCGCAACTGGCACAGCGCTTTAACCCGGCCTCTTTGGCGGTTACTGATTCTGTTGAAGTCGTGTCCATACCGTGTCCTTACACAGTGAGGCATTAATGAGAATAGATGCTCCCACTAGTGCCAATAGAGCCCAGAAAGCAATGCCTACCGACAAGTTAGCCAGTGTGCTGATTTTGACAAGAGACACCACGACACCCATCACGAAAATATCCGCCATGGCCCAGGGCTCCAGCTTCAAAGCCCAGCGAAAAGCGATGCGCATGGATCGTCGTGCTTTACGGCCAAAATGCAAACGCCACAGCACCCATCCGAGTAACAAAAGCCTTGCCAACGGCAACACGATGATCAACGCAAGCGTCAGCAACCCAAGCCATCGCATCTGCGTATCCCACAGAGCCTCCACGGCATCAAAAACTGACATGCTACTGGTGATACCAGCCCGTGATAACGCCAGAAACGGTGTAATAAGACTGATAAGCAACAGAAAAAGCGCTGTTAGTGTGGCAGCCAATGAGCGCTCGATTGTATTTGGCTTGCATGTCTGGATAACATCGCCACAACGTTCACAACGCGCGTATTCGCCTAGCTCCAGCTCTCTGTGGTGATGCAGGAGATCACACCCCGAACAAGCGGTCAGCGTATCAAACGATACATCGATAATGGGCGAGGCAACTGCCATCGGCGCACTGGGCTCTCAGCTGAAAAAGTGGTAAGTGTAACAATGGGCAAGTGTAACGGATGTAGAGCTTGTATCAACCTACAGCACCGTTTGTTCCAAGTGGGTTGAACCCATTTGCAGCTCCAAGTTCCCAATATCCCCAAGAAGTGGATCAATAGTGAACTAGCCTGCATTCCAGTCAGTCTCGCACGAGCACCGCATCCATCGAATTCAGCATGGCTTGCCAGTCAGGGTTGTACGTTGTTCTGGCCACAGGAACGCCGTCAGGTGAGGCGGTGTGTTGTGCCCCGAACCAATGCCCAGAGGCTCGCATGCAAGCCATGAATACCGGAAACTCATTACCGTTACACACCAGCACACGGCCAGCCTCACCGAACAACTCATTCTCAGGTGGATACATGATGCCAAGGTGTGACTGATTAAGAATTCGCCGGGCTGGAAAAT
>JALZVU010000100.1 GCA_023301795.1 Granulosicoccus sp. | reverse complement strand
GAGTATTGGGCAGCCAATATCCGTTTGGTGAAAGTCTCGCTAGTCATCTGGGCCTTGGTCTCGTTCGGCTTCGGTATTCTTTTTAGACCCTTACTCAAAGGCATCACGATTGGTGGCACCGATCTGGGATTCTGGTTTGCCCAACAAGGCTCTATTCTGGTTTTCATCCTCATCATCTTCTTCTACGCCTGGCGCATGAATGCGCTTGACAAGAAGTTTGGCGTGGACGAGGAGTAGAGATCAATGGACCAGTACGCACTTAATCTTTTGTTTGTCGGCGGTACCTTTTTGCTCTACATCGGTATTGCCATTTGGGCCCGAGCCGGCACCACGGCTGAATTTTATGCCGCCAGTCAAGGCGTTCACCCGGTAGTTAACGGTATGGCCACGGCGGCTGACTGGATGTCCGCTGCCTCGTTTATCTCCATGGCAGGCTTGATAGCGTTCACAGGCTATGACAACTCATCCTTCCTGATGGGCTGGACTGGCGGATATGTATTGCTAGCTCTGCTGCTTGCTCCCTATCTTCGAAAGTTTGGCAAATTCACTGTGCCTGAATTTATCGGTGACCGGTTCTACAGCGGCACAGCTCGCATGGTTGCAGTTGCCTGTTTGATCATTGCCTCTATTACCTACGTTATCGGCCAAATGACAGGTGTAGGGGTTGCATTTTCTCGCTTTCTTGAAGTCAGTAACACTGCAGGCTTATTAATTGGTGCAGCCATTGTTTTCTTCTACGCTGTATTGGGTGGAATGAAAGGCGTTACCTATACACAGGTTGCACAGTACTGCGTTTTGATTCTGGCCTACACAGTTCCTGCTATTTTCATCTCTCTGCAGCTAACAGGTGTTGCACTGCCTCCGATTGGTTTGTTCTCTGAGCACGCAGCATCAGGTGTTCCTTTGTTAACCCGCCTCGATCAGGTGGTAACAGAACTGGGCTTTAACTCTTACACAGAGCATCACAGCAATACGCTAAACATGGTGTTGTTTACCTTGTCTCTGATGATTGGTACTGCCGGTCTGCCACACGTAATCATCCGCTTCTTTACGGTACCTAAAGTGGCTGATGCCCGTTGGTCTGCAGGTTGGGCTTTGGTGTTCATTGCCTTGTTGTACCTCACAGCACCTGCTGTTGGTGCCATGGCTCGCATGAACCTGCTCGACACCATCTACCCGGGTGGCTCACAAGCTGAATCCTTGCAGTACGATGAACGACCAGACTGGATGAAGAACTGGGAAGTTACCGGCTTGTTAAAGTTTGAAGACAAGAACAATGATGGCCGTATCCAGTTATATAATGACAAGTCAGAGAGCTTTGCGGCAACCGCTGAAGCGGCTGGTTGGCAGGGTTCAGAATTGACGGTTAACCGTGACATTCTGGTCCTGGCAAATCCAGAAATTGCCAACCTGCCTAGCTGGGTAATAGCGTTGGTGGCTGCAGGTGGTCTGGCGGCAGCGTTGTCCACGGCAGCAGGGTTACTACTAGCGATATCGGGCGCCATTAGCCACGATGTCGTGAAAGGTACGCTGGCACCCAACATCTCAGAGAAGGGGGAACTGCTTACTGCCCGCATATCCATGGCGGTGGCCATCGCGGTGGCTACCTGGTTAGGGCTTAATCCGCCAGGGTTTGCAGCCCAAACCGTGGCATTGGCCTTTGGACTGGCAGCGGCATCCATCTTCCCAGCACTGATGATGGGTATCTTTTCCAAAACCATCAATGACAAAGGCGCTGTGCTGGGTATGTTGAGTGGCCTGATCTTCACCTTGGTTTATATCTTTACGTACAAGGGCTGGTTGTTTATCCCGGGCACAAACCAGTTAGCTGATACGCCAGAGAACTGGGTGTTTGGTATCTCGCCATTGTCCATTGGTGCAGTTGGCGCGATGCTCAACTTTGCGGTAGCCACGATGGTATCTCGAGTAACGGCACCACCGCCAAGAGAGATCCAGGACCTTGTGGAGAGCATTCGTGTGCCACGCGGTGCCGGTACTGCTGTCGACCACTAGCGATAAAAGTTGTATTGCTAGACGTAGTACCCCTGAGGTACTGTACTGGTCTCACCTTTCTATAGATGGGTGAGACCAGCCAATATGAGTATCAGCCTTCTTCTTGTCGGCAGCGTATTTCGGGCCACATCTACGAGCTCTATCGCCTGTTGTCTGTCACTCATCAGGCCTCGTAAATCAAGCCCCGTAACGCCAGATAACTTTACTGACCCAACGATGCTCAACTCAATCCTGCGACACTCAACGCATAGTGCACCCAAAACTGCCAACGAGATAGAAACTGCGATCAGCAGTTACGTGGCAGCGCTAATTCGATGATCGTTCAATTCATATCGGCCATTGCGCTTGCCATACTAGCGCTGCTTTTTTGCTGGGCTATTTTTCGTACTCTGAAAAAACCCATGCCCAAACACCTGTACCCGATCGTGGCTGCAGCCAGCGTTATCGCTTATGGAATTTACAGTGAATACACATGGGCCGACAGAACTATTGCACAACTACCCGCCTCCATCGAAGTTGTTCACGAACTGGCGGGCACCAGCATGTTCTCACCTTGGTCATTTGTAATAGCACGCACCGATCGCATATCCATGGTCGACAAAGCCAGTATTCGCCGCAATGACGACTTGCCAGATCATGTAATGACAGAGCTATTGTTGATGCAGCGATTTGCTCCAGTCATTCGGGTACCGCAGCTTGTTGATTGCACACGTCAGCGCAGAACCGACGTAACCAACAATGCACAGTACGATGAAGACGGCCTGCCGAGCAATGCAAAGTGGGAAAATCTGGATAGTGAGCATCCACTTCTGCGTGCGCTGTGCACGGACGCCTGATAAGGGCTCGCTAGATTTTTGAATTTCAGTTATAGGTGCCCTAGCAGAATCCAAAGCCAGATACTGACGCTTGGCATAGTGAGAACAGTACTGATCAAGACCGTACTCGCGGCTACTGACTCTCCTCTTGAGTACATACTGGCGAACACAAATGCATTGATTCCTGGCGCCATGGCAGACATCAATACCACTACATTGCGCAAGTTATCAGGGACACCAAGAAGGTAGCAAATCAATAGAGCAAGCGCAGGATGAACAATCAACGAAAACACACTAACAGTCACAGCCTCTTTGATATTACCCGCCAGACGGTATCGAGTCAGTACACCACCAAGAGCAACCAGAGCGATGGGTAACGTTGATTGCTTAACCATATCGACTGAGAAAACAAAGAATCCCGGCAGGCTAATGTGTGTCAAATTGACAATGAATCCCGCCAAAATACCAATCATCAGCGCATTACTGAACATGGTCTTGACAACCACTTTTACGGTGTCCAATAGAGCGCGACCATCCGCCCGGACCGACTCCATCAAAGAAATTCCGAGAAAATAACAAAATGGCGCATGTAGCGAGACCAGCGCAAGCGCTGTCGCCATATGCTCTTTACCGAGCGCACGTTCTGTAATGGGTAAACCAAGAAACACCAAGTTAGAGAACAGCGCGCCAAAGCCGATGGCCACGGCCTCCCCCGGTCGACGATTAAACACCTTGCGGGACACAAGCACCGCCACGATGAAACTGGTCGCTGCGGCTGCATAAAACGCTGTCAGTGCCGGCCAGTTGTACGCCGAGGCCAGATCAATGGTGGCAGTGGCACTGAAGAGCAAGCATGGCACACCCACCTTAACCACGTACACCATGATACCGTCGATTGCGGACTCATTGAGCAACCCGGTTCGGACACTGATATAACCCAGCATCAACACAAGAAATACTGGTGCAATGGTGTCAAGAATATAGGCCAGCATGATAAGCAGTAGTCCGGTGTGTTAGCGACGCCGTGGCATGGTACACCCATACTTACCGTCGCAGCCTTAGCACCGCAGTGGCGAGCATATTTCTATCAGAAAACCATTGATATCCGATACAGCATGAATAACTTTCCACCTGAACGCATCATCTGCTTGACTGAAGAAACAGTTGAGACACTCTACCTTCTGGGCGAGGAGGATAGAATTGTTGGCGTATCTGGCTATGCTGTCCGACCCAAACGTGTGCGCCAGGAAAAACCACGCGTCTCGGCGTTTACCTCTGCCAATATGAAAAAAGTGTTGGCATTGAATCCGGATCTGGTGCTGACGTTTTCAGACTTACAAGCCGACATTGCGGCAGATCTAATACGCGCCGGAGTTGCTGTCATGGCTTACAACCAGCGCGATGTTGCTGGCATTATTTCAATGATCCGTCACTTGGGCGCGATGGTAGGTGCGTTCGAAAAAGCTGACAAACTGGCCAGCGACTACCAGGTTCGTCTTGCTGACATCAAGGCGCAGTGCAGAAATGGTATTCGGCCGGTTGTCTACTTTGAAGAATGGGACGATCCCATGATATCCGGCATTCAATGGGTTTCAGAACTTGTAGAAATCGCGGGCGGGCGTGAGGCATTTCCAGAACAGTCGGTACAAAAGGCTGCAAAAGATCGAATTGTGTCTTCCGAGCAAGTGATCGCTGCACAACCTGACATCATTCTGGCATCCTGGTGCGGCAAAAAGGTACAAGGTGAATCAATAATAGCGCGCACTGGCTGGGATGAAATACCAGCGGTGCGTGACAAGAGAATTGTTGAAATCAAATCACCATTGATCTTGCAACCTGGCCCTGCTGCGTTAACTGACGGTCTCGACGCAATTGTGGCAGCGTTGAGCGCCACATAGAAACCTCTTGTACAGCTTGTTAATTAACCGTAGTCCATCGTTTATTATTGACTGCAGCTTTACCCTAGTTCGCTCCAACTACCGCAACCTTGCCATTGTCATTCTCACCAATAAACGCAAGGTCGAGCAACTCGATTTTTATTCCAGCAGCATCTTCTTGAAACGCTAAAGCTCTAAGTGAATTCAATCTAGCTTCAAGCTCAGTCCACTCCAACCAAGGCTCCTTCGTCGTCGTTATTTTCGCTACTTCGGTGACCTCGCTTCTATCAGAAATAAATAATTCTTCGTAAAGCTTCTCACCAGGTCGCAATCCTTTCACTTCAATAGCGATATCTTGAGGGCTGCTAGTGTCCTCCTGCAGCCTCTTTCCATATAGACGCACCATGGTGCGTGCCAGGTCCGATATGAGCACCGGCTCTCCCATATCAAGAACGAACACATCACCACCCTTGGCTATAGCGCTTGCCTGCAGTACCAATTGGGCCGCCTCTGGAATGGTCATGAAATAGCGCGTAACTTCGTTATGCGTGAGTGTTATCGGCCCACCTTCAAGAATTTGCCGTTTGAATTTCGGCACCACCGAACCTGAGGATCCAAGCACGTTTCCAAAGCGAACCATTGAAATGCGCGTCGCGGTGTTGTCGAACGCTTTTGCTTGCAACACCAATTCTGCCACCCGCTTACTGGCACCCATAGCGTTAGTAGGTCGTACGGCCTTGTCTGTGGATATCAATACAAAATCCGACACGCCATGCTCAATGGCGGCTTCCAGTACTGTTAGCGTACCAAACACATTGACACTAACACCTTGATCAGGCTGAGCTTCCACTATTGGCACATGCTTGTATGCAGCAGCATGAAACACGGTATCAATCCGGTATTCCTTCATGATGCGAGCTAATCTGTTTTTTTCAGTCACCGATCCCAAAAGTGAGACGAAAGGTGGAGCATCGACACCGACCAACCCTTCTGACAATCCTGATAGCTCTTCAGATATGTGATAAAGATTAGCCTCGCAGTTGTCGAGAATAATCAACTTACTGGGCACAAGCCGCATCACTTGTCGGCAAAGCTCAGAGCCAATAGATCCGCCCCCTCCAGTCACCAACACCACTTTACCAATTACTCTTCTTCCCATCAAATCATGATCAGGCGCAACCTCTGTTCGCCCTAATATGTCTTTAACTGACACATCTCTGATTTCATCCATCCGGGCAGTGCCATTCACCAGCTCGTCAATGCTAGGCATCGTCAGTACCGGCAGTTCCGTCTTTTCCAGCTGCTGAATCTTACGGTGATAGGCCGTAAACCCGATACTCGGCATAGCAAGTACTACCTTACTCACCTCGTGGCGAGCAAGCTTAGACATCAAATCATCTTGCAGCCCCGAGACAATCGGTAAACCGAGCAACGTGGAATTGGTGAGCTCCTCGTTATCATCGATAAATAAAACAGGCCTGTAGTCAGTATTGCTTTCCAGCAAACTCACCAATTGTTGCCCGCCGGAGCCAGCCCCATAAATGGCAACCGGCTCTCCTCTACCATCGGTTCCCACCAACATTTTCCACAGCAGTCTCGGCCCCCAAGTGCTGACGAACAACAGCAGGCCGTAAATGATAAACAAAGAGCGAGGATTGGCTCGATCCGCTGGGAAAACAATAAAACTGACCAGCAATGTAAAAGACACGATACAACTGCCTTTAAACAATTGCCGAGCTAGTCGTTGATTAGCAGACCTGACAACCCATTTGTACACCCCCAGACCCTTGAAGGCTGCGACGGTAAAGAACGGTAACAGCAGGAAAAAATACCAAGTGCTGCGAAAATCACTGAACAACAGCCCATGACGCAATGAGTAAGCAGCCCACAAACAGAAACCTGCCGCAACAACGTCCGCCAGAACGGAAAAAAATTGTTTGTACCCACGCCTTGTGCTCGCCAAATTTTTGACGACAATACTCATCGTATTCGAGTATTTGGACTGTGCGGAAGGGAAATCTTCGTCTGGCATAGGGTAGATCTTTGCTCCTGATCAGGCCATTAATTCACAAAGGGCTGCCACTGTATGGCGCCCCCTACACAGGAGCTATCGGCCAGTTACTATTTAGATAAAGCGAAGGTAATCCTACAAGATCACCGACAGCGATTAACCAAGGCAGTTTTGTGCTGTAGTGCACTTAATGACGAAGACACTGCCCGGCACGCAACGCTGGGCGCTGCAATTTATATACTGGCGCTTTGGCCAAACCGGGATATGGATAGTCGACACTACTGTTGTACAGGAGAGCAAATCTCTATCAAAAAACCGTTGATATCTGAAACATAGGATGTTGTCTGACCCCAAGGCTCCTCTTTGACATCTTGCACCAGTGTTGCCCCGCAAGCTATCGCCTGTTTAAGCCACTTGGCCACATCGCCTGTTTCAAACGCAATTTCAAATACCGGGGCTGACGCTGTCGCTTTCTGAGGATTCTTACCAAGCTGTGACATTAATTGTAATGATGAAAATGACAACGTGGTTTCTCCGGTATCAAGCTCGCCATAATCTCCCGCCTCATGCATGAACCTTGTCTTGAAGCCAAACGCTTTCTCATAAAAATCAAGCGTAGCAGCGACGCTTTCAACGTACAAAATTGTGTATTTAAGTTTCATATATTTGATCGACTATTGCATTGTATTGCCAGACTACACGGTCTTCAATTCTCATGTATTGAGCACTAAGGACAACGTGTTGCATCGCATTAACTGCGCGCCCTCTGCTAGAAAAATAGCTCATGCTGGTATGTTCACAACCTTGATAGGCAGTACTTTTCAGTTCAGCTGCTTTGAAACACTTTGGCCTCCATTGGTGTATCTCTGATATAACAAAGGGTAGAGTTCAAAGCGTAAGGTAATATTGAAAGCATGAATTCAAATAATAGGCACATGAATTTGTATCAATAGAACAATTAAACTAGCGTCTTAGCAAAAGCGCCATGAGAAACCAGCGTGTTATACCGAATGCGCAAATCCAATTGAGTACCCGCAAGAATCTTCGTTCAAAGAATCAACGGTAGAACAACGGGTACTCATTCACTGAAGAGGAAAATGTCTAATGAAGTTCAACAGATGGTTGCGATCAATAAACAGAACCTCTAGGCAAACGCCTGAAGATAGAACAGCAGCATCACGTTGGCAGGCACCGGTCGCCCTGTTGCTGTCTGGTGCAGTTGCATCTGGGGCGTGGGCGCAGAGTGTGGCGGAGCTGGAGAACGATGCAGCGACACCTGAAGACATCTTGACTTACGGCATGGGTTACGCTCAACAGCGATTCAGCCCGTTGGAACAAATCAACGTTGACACAGTAAGCCAGTTAGTACCTGTGTGGTCGTACTCACTAGACGACGATCGTGGACAGGAAAGCTTCCCACTGATTCGTAACGGCGTGATGTACACCACCACGCATGAATCAACGGTGGCACTGGATGCACTCACCGGCAAACAGATCTGGAAGTCGATGCTCGAATACCCTGCTGAGACGCCCCGCGTAGCGTGTTGCGGTATCGTCAATCGCGGCCTTGCTATGCTAGAGGGAAAACTCTTTCGAACCACTCTCGATGCGCACGTTATGGCTCTGGATGCGCAGACAGGTGAACAACTGTGGAAAAGCAAAGCCATCGATTTTCGCGATGGTTACTCGATGACAGTAGCCCCTCTGATTGCCGATGGTGTTCTTATCACCGGCATATCTGGAGGTGAGTATGGGATCCGCGGATTTATTGATGGCTGGGATCCTGATACCGGTGAACAGCTGTGGCGTCGTTATACGGTGCCAGAGCCAGGTCAACCCGGCTCTGAAACCTGGAAAGACGGTGGCGATGCCTGGAAGAACGGCGGCGGCCCAGCATGGTTGACTGGCACTTACGATCCGGAGTTAAAGACGGTGTACTGGGGCGTGGGCAACGCTGCATCCTGGAATGCTGGCATTCGCCCGGGAGACAATCTATACACGGGTTCTATCCTGGCATTGGACCCAAAGACCGGAGACATTAAATGGCATTACCAGACATCACCCAATGACCCCTTTGATCATGATGGCACCAACGAGCCGGTGCTTGCAGATATGCAAATTGATGGTATCGAGCGCAAGGTACTTATGCAGGCAAGCCGTAACGGGTTCTTTTACGTGCTTGATCGCACCAACGGAGATCTGCTGGCCGCCAACCAATATGTCAAACACCTAAACTGGGCAGAAGGTATCGATCTGGAAACAGGCCGTCCTATCGACACTGACGTCGTTATCAAAGCGCGAGCTGGCGAAAAAGTAAACTTCACGCCGTCGGCCTTTGGCGGTAAGAACTGGTCTCCCATGTCATTCCATCCCGGTAACCAAACCGTGTTCGCCAACACTCTGAATATGGGCATGGACTACAAGGCAGTAGAACCACAGTACCGTGCAGGTGTTTTCTACTTCGGCGCCGAGTTTGGATTTACTTATCCAGACGATGAGCGCGGATTTCTCAAGGCGATAAACCCCATGACAGGCGAATCGCTCTGGGAAGTAGGTACCGAAATACCACGCCTGGCCGGTGTGCTTTCAACGGGCGGCAATCTGGTTTTTACCGGTAAACAAACTGGCGAATTCGAAGCTTTTGATGCAGCCACCGGTGAAAAGCTATGGGAATTCCAAACCGGATCTGGCATCGTCGGCCAACCTGTCGCATGGGAATTGGACGGTCGTCAGTACATCACGATTCTCAATGGCGGCGGCGCCGTTTATGCCTTGTTTGCAGGCGATGAGCGACTTGCCAATGTGCCTGCTGGTGGCGCGGTCTGGACCTTCGCCTTATTTGGTTCTTAAGGAATATTGATCAGTAATGGTAACTCGACAGATGAAACATATTTTACTCACTGTGTGTGTTCTTCTACCCTGGTCGGGAAACCTTTGGGCAGCGGATGAAGGCCATCCGCTGCTTGACAAAGGCGTGGCAACGTACAAGACGTTCTGTGCGCACTGCCACGGCCTTAACATGGTCAACGCTGGGACATCATCGTATGATCTGCGTAAATGGCCTGTTGAGAACAAAGAAGCCTTCTACAACTCTGTCACCAATGGCAAGGGCAGTATGCCAGCGTGGGGGGATATCATTCTTCCAGACGAGCTTGATGCCGTCTGGGTCTACGTGGCAAGCCGTGGCGGCAAGCGGGCACTACCGGATGATGTTAATCCTCTCGACAGCGATGAAGCTGAGATAGAGAACGTTGACAGCGACGATGAAGATAAATCATCGTCTGCAGAACCTGCTCTCGATACTGACATCTCCACGCAAAACGCAATGGGCGCGCAGGATGAATCAGCACAGCTACTTGCTGCGCCACCTGAAACGCTCAAGGCAGGCACGCTCAAGGCTTGCTTGCAAAGAAATGGCGGCGCTCTATCGGGCTGGCGGCAAGACGGCGGTATTGGGTTGGATTATGAACTGGTACGCCACGTGGCCCAACGCCTAAAACTTGATCTGGACATCCTCTGGTTTGAAGGTGAGCTTGAGGAGGAAAGCGATCCTGTTCGTGAGAACTATGCGCTGTTAGCACTCGGACTGTGTGATGTGGTGGCGGGCCATCCTTTGGTGGCAGGCGCCATAGGCGAGCCTCCCACGCCACGTGCAGCACCACCACGTTGGACAGATCAACCGTTCGACTGGGATCCACACAGACACGTGGATCTGCAACCCGTTGCACACAGCACACCGTATCTGCGCGTGGAGATGGGTATTGTTTATAACGGTGAGCGAGTAGCAAAGATGCCAAAAGACCTTGCAGCATTGGGCAGCCTGTCCGTTGGCGTAGAACAAGGCACTATTGCCGGACTGCTGACATTGCGTCAAGCACCAGCGATCGTTGCAAAACACGGCCAAACAAACAACCCTGGGCCAGTTTTCCTATGGAAGCTCGAACAAGGCGAGTTTGATGCCGCGCTAATCAATGTGCCAGCCTATGATTTTCACAAACGACAAAATCCGATCACCAGTTTGAAGCTCAGTGACTACCGACATCCACTAGCATTCAACATTGGTCTAGCATTGCTTGAGAGCGCCACATCGTTGCAAGCACATGTGAATGCCATCATCGAAGATGACCTGAAAAATGGTGAAATAAAGGCACTAGCTGACTTGAGCCAGCTGCACTATGCCCTACCCGTTGCGCCTTGGGTAACGCCGCGCATGTCATTGCAGCAACTGATTGCCAGCGGCAGCTGAACGACAGTTACTCCGGCTGCTTGCCAACCCAGATACGGGCAACGCGCTCGCTGATCCTGGCGACCAACGCATTCAGCTTTCTGCACGCCAAGCATCAATTCGATGCGGCCTCAGCTACGCATTGCTGTTGGGCAAAATAACGCCATCGATGAACAACACATTAAAATATAGAGGCGTGTGATATCGTCCGTTGACAAAGGTGTCCAGCCTAGTGGTATTCTAGGATACCAGCTGCGGATGATTCACTTTGTCTTGCGACTCAGTCCGCATTCATCGACGCTCATCCACAAGCGCTGTTGACGTGCATTTGTTCCTGTAATACCCCTAGTACTACATCCTGAGGAGGATTTATGTTTAAAAAGCGTTCTTTATTACTAATTAGTGCATTAGCGTGCATATCTTTCAATGCCAGTGCAGCAGAAAACTGGAGAGCCTGGAACGTTCACAACGACGGCCATCCAAACACGGCTGCAATGGATAAGTTCTCAGAGCTTGTCAACGAAGCCACCAGTGGCGAAGTTACGGTAGAAGTTTTCCATGGCGGTGTGCTTGGTTCACAGCCTGATGCACTTGAGCAGGTTCGGCTTGGCGCTATCGAGATTGGTAACTTTAATCTTGGTCCGATCGGCCCTGTTGTGAAAGAGGCCAATCTGGTTTCACTGCCTTTTATCTTTAAAAGTGTGCCGCACATGTTCCGCGTTCTTGACGGTGAAGCTGGTCAGGTGATAAGTGATGCCATGTCCGAAGCTGGACTTAAGCCACTTGCCTGGGTTGACGCAGGTGCTCGATCTTTCTACAGCCAAAAGCCGATTAACACACCGGCTGATGTAGAAGGTCTGAAAATTCGCGTCATGAATAACGATCTATACACTTCCATGATTGCAGCAATGGGCGGTAATCCTTCGCCGATGGCATTTTCTGAAGTACAGCAAGCACTTAAAACCGGTGTAGTTGATGGCGCAGAGAACAACTTTCCGTCGTTCAAAAACGTTGGTCACTATGAAGTGACTACACACTACTCACTCAGTGAGCATCTGATTATCCCTGAGTGTATTTGTGTAAACACCTCAAAGTTCGACGCACTATCTCCTGAGTTGCAAGCTTCTGTTCGTGGCGCTGCTGAAGAGGCTGCTCTATTTCAACGCGAACTTTGGTCGGTTCAGTCCGGTGAAGCTCGTAAAGATGTAGAGGCTGCTGGAATTGTAGTTAACGAGATCGCAGATAAAGGACCGTTCCAGGATGCAATGGTCAAGGTATACGATGACTATCTCGCTGCAAACCCTGATATGGCCGCACTTGTTGAACTGGCGCAATCAACCGAATAGTTTCTAGCTACCGATAGAATCTCCGACGAGTGTGTCGGAGATTCTAGCAAGTATAGAAATGTCGGGCTTTTCATTACGAGAAAATTAATGAGCGATCTACCTGAAACTCCCGTGTTCTTGCAGCGTATCGATACGGTTCTAGATGCGATATCAAAGATTTGCCTGACAATCGCTGGTACAGCACTTGTTGCTATGACATTCATGTTTGCTTGGCTGGTGTTTGGTCGCTACGTCTTGAACGATACCCCGACATGGGTTGAGCAGGTTTCTCATCTGTTGTTAATGGTCATTGCCTTTTTAGGTGCTGCGGTTGGTGTTCGGCAAGATACACATCTTTCTGTGGTGTTATTTCGGACGGTGGTACCTACCAAAATACGGACTGTTTTTGTGTTTGTGACAGATGTGCTTATGGCATCTTTTGGTGGTCTGATGTTTTGGTACGGCCTTGAGCTTACGCAGTTCAAATGGAATTCTTTGATTCCACTAATTCGCGTGCCAGAAGGCTTGCGCTCGCTGCCTCTTACTATATGTGGCGCGCTTGTATTTGTATTTTCTTTAACGCATCTTATCCGATTGTTGCTCGGGCGAGACGAACGCAAAGACAGCATAGAATAAGAGACGAAAATGGGACTCCTTCTACTACTAGGGATTTTTGCCCTGTGTGTGATCATTGGTTTGCCAGTGGCTTTCGCCCTGGGCATCGCCGCTCTTGCCGCTTTTTGGCATGAAGGCTTACCAATGCTCATTGTGTTTCAGCGCATTGTCGCTGGCATCAATGTCTATTCATTAATGGCAATCCCGTTTTTTATATTCGCCGGAGAACTCATGTTCCATGGCGGTATTGCCGCGCGCCTAGTACGTTTTGCACAAAATGCAGTGGGTGCAGTTCGTGGCGGGCTGGGCATTGTCAATGTGTTTTCATCCATGTTGTTCGGCGGCATTTCAGGTTCAGCAATCGCTGATATCTCAGCGTTGGGCTCTATCCTGATCCCAGTTATGAAGGACAAAGGCTACGACGCAGACTACGCAGTGAATGTCACCGTGACCTCGTCAATTGCGGGGATCATTATTCCGCCTAGCCATAACATGATTATCTTCGCGCTTGCAGCGGGTGGCTCAATTTCCATATCCAAGCTTTTTCTGGCTGGGCTCGTGCCTGGTGTCTTGATGTGTTCTTGCCTTGCCATTGCTGCATACGTGGTAGCGGTTAAACGTGGATACGGTGCCGAAAAATTTCCTGGCTGGACAGTGTTAGTCATTAGTTTTTTCAGTGCTATTCCCGGCCTGCTTACCGCAGTCATTATCGTAGGTGGCGTGCTCTCTGGTGTGTTCACGGCTACGGAATCTGGCGCCTTCGGAGCACTGTATGCGTTTGTTGTAACCATTGTGGTTTATCGCACTCTTAGCTGGGCTACTTTCAAGACAGCTGTCATCTCAGCAGTGCGAACCACCTCAATGGTGATGATCCTGATTGCATGTGCGGGTGCTTTCGCTTATATGCTGACTTTCTTCCGGGTACCTACTCTAACCATTGATTTCCTCACAGGCTTAACAGACAACAAAATACTGATTTTGTTGATGATCAATGTAGTCTTGCTGTTGCTCGGAATGATCATGGATATGGCGGCTCTCATACTCATTTGCACACCCATATTTCTACCCATCATGAATACCTTGGGCGTCGACCCACTGCAGTTTGGAATGATTCTTCTGGTTAATCTCGGCCTTGGTCTGTGTACTCCACCGGTAGGTTCGTGTCTGTTTGTAGGGTGTGCGGTTGGCAAGCTGCCTATGGAAAAGGCAATACGGACAATCTGGCCATTTTATATCGCAATTTTTGCAGCTCTCATGATGATCACATTTATTCCAGCGATATCATTAACGCTACCGGGATTGCTGGGTTAGTCCACTACTATTAGCCCACTACTAGCTGACTAACTATTCATCTATACACTGGGGTATAGCGTCCACTTCCACACTTTGGCTGCGTGTGTCTGACAAGCTCGGATACACGCTTTTGCCAATCTGAACGGTTTAGGCTAAAGACGCCTGTTCAATCAGCGTCAATCCCTTCTCCACTACAGCCTGACGCCACTGTGCAGACTGCGGACAAAAACACTGTTCGAGGTGCAGCCGTGCACGGGCTCTTACAGCACTGTCCGCTGGTGCAAAGTGAAACGCCTGATTTTCTGCGCGTAGTGCACCCAGCACTTTGAGCGCTGAATACGTACCGAACTCGGCTGTGACAAACCGGTACGGCCTGTCGGCAAAGCGCTGAGTTAACCAACTGCCCATCGCGCCATTGGCTTGGTACGCCTCACTGCCGCGTGCTTCAGAAGGCACCACATCGCTGTCGGTAAAATTATTTTTGTGCCATTGATATGTTGATGAATCAGGCAACGTTTGCACAAGCAGCTGACATTGCCCTGATCGCCCTAACCCGGTATGAAAATCCAGATGGCAGATCTCAGGAGCATCACTTACCCATTGCTCAATATTGCTTTCTACGATTTCAACACTGCAGCTGTGCTCCTTGCCACCATAGAACAAGCCATTTGGAAATTCGTACTGTCCGGTGACAATCGCACCCTGCAAGCGTTGCGTGCCTTCCCGTGCAAGATAGCTTAAGGCCTTAATCAAAAAACCGTCGAATCGTTGGGGTGGTTTTTTAGGATTAAGCAGAGCGTCGAATCGCTGGTAGTCAGTGTTTTGCATATTGCTCTTCTGCACATCGCTCTGTGCAAACGCAGCAGTACCAGTACCAGTACCAGTACCAGTACCAGCATCAGCATCAGCATCAGCACTCGCACTCGCACTCGCACTGGCACTGGCACTCGCACTGGCACTGGCACTGGCACTGGCACTGGCACTGGCACTGGCACTTAAGTTTAGAAAATTACGATTAAGGTCTACATTATCTTCGTTCACACGACGCCCCATCGCATAACCGTAAGGATTAACGGCATGGATCAGCACAAAGCGCCCCGTTACCGGCCGTTGCCGCAGCACATCCATCCAGGCAAGTTGCACTGCCGCGCCAAAAGCACCTTCAACACCGTGGACTCCGGATGAGATGACAACAGCGGGCAGCTCACATGAACCAATAATGGCAACATCAATACTCAGATCAGCCACACCCTCTACCTTCACGGGATAACTATGGAGTGTTGCGCCCAGAGCCTTGGCTGCTTGCCTGAAAAGACTGCGTGAATCAAAGTAGTCAGTGGGAAACGCGTATTGCATTGTTTGGTTCATAATCGTTTCCAACACATTAACGCCTACAAAGACGCTGTAATTCGCTTGCACTGGCTTTGAACAATTTTTTCAATTCGCTGCAACGATGGCGTATTTCCATAACGTTGTTCGAAGTCGAGTCGTGCTTCAGGTAGGTACTTGATCAATAATCTTGCTGTAGCCACAACAAGTTTAGATACATATCGAGCTCCAACATCGGCAGCGCCTGCAAATTCCACCCAATTATCGTTGTCGACATTGGATGGATTTCTCTGCCCACCCACATCAAATGCAAGATTTACATCTATTCTGTCGATAGCGCGCGTGCAAATCAGATCATAGAACGGCGCAAGCCGTACCCTGCCATCCGGCAGATACAACAATGACAGATTTTTCGCATGGCCATCCGAATTACCTCCAAGAACATTGAATATTTGCCAACGCAACAGATGCTGAATATCGTTAACAGGGTCATCGGATATATTTCGTAACAGAATCAAACATTGGGCAAAGCTTGGACCACCGTCATGCTGGTATTTTTTAGTGTGTGAATAGCCCAAAGCTTGGCAGAAGTCTTCTTGATGAATGCGCTCTACTCGACCATCAGAAAGAACCACTCTGTCATAACGCTTGATATGCGCATACTGTTTTTTATCAACTTTGCGCAGCTCAATATCAACAACCGGTAAACCAACGAGTCTAGCCAGATGGCTGGTGAAAACCTCATACACAGGAAGATTCCGATAATCGGGAGATTCAAATTTCAGGATATGCGTTGATGGTGTGTTTCCAAGCGGGTTGTAGTATTCAGCGTCTTTGTAGATAACGGCGCATTTATCCTGAGCACCTGCTAGCGACAATCTAGGCCGTTCAGTATCTGTGTGGTTGCCAAAGATGTATCCACGGCGAGTTATAAGCTGGCGAAGTCCGGTGTTGTCAATGTGAGTAGATTGGTATCGTGTCGAGGGCTGCTGCTCCACAGGCAATATAGACAATGCCCCAGCACACTCTCCACCAATCGCACGTAACAAATCAAAGTCAGTGTTGGACAACTTCAAATTACGCACGATGTTCTCACGCGCACCGCCTTCAGGTAGGAGATTGGCAAAAAACCGATGCGCTACTCCCTGCTCAGGTGAAAACTCTTCAACCTGCAGTGGCAGCATTTGAGAGACAGACAAACCACGTAGTTGCAGCCAGCTTTCGTCGTAACGAAACCCGATGTAATCGATAGCGTTTCGCCAAAGGTATCCCACAAGACGATCTTCGAGCCAGACATTCAGCCCATCATCGTCGATCATTGATCAGCCGCTTTCGGGTCGCCTATACCTTCGGCAGTGCTTTCGAGGTGTAGATTTGCGGGAGACGACGCATCGACGCTGTTGCGAGGCCGGACAATAACGTCAAGTCCTAGTGTATTGAGCGCCTTTAGCACTTTACCTATCTCAGCCGTGTCCTTTCCACGCTCGAATTCTGATAAAAATCTCACACTGAGGTTGGCCAGGCCCGATGCGCTTTCGAGTGTTAGATGTTTACTCTTTCGGTGGCCACGAACCAGTCGCCCAAGCTCTTCTGTGGTCTTGATGGTTCCGTGGGGCTTGGAGTTTTCGCTCATGGGTCTCACACTGTTTGTACCGTACGATACAACTAGCATTTTTAAGCCCAATTATCAATTAAAATGTCACGAGCGGGATAAAAATGACAGATAACAGAACTAATGTGACAGTAATGTCACGTACGATACAAAATATCCGCATAACGCCGTCCCTGGCGTACTCAATCTGAAACTCTCGAATAGGCTCCTAAGCCACCAAAGTTTCGATAAAAGGCTTCACCGCGTCGACACCATCTTGCTCCATCACCCGGATGGTCTCCGAGCCCACAACAGCAATATCCACTTTTCCACGCAGGAAATTAATGTCTTCAGCCGACTTGACACCAAACCCTACAGCCAGCGGTAGATCAGTATGGCTTTTACATTTGACCAGATAGTTTTCAAGATCGTCTGAAAAGGCTGTGTCCTTTCCGGTCACGCCTTTGCGTGCAACGGTATAGATAAACCCTCCGCTACTGTCACTGAGAAAACGCATGCGTGGTTCAGGTGTGTTCGGTGTAAATATATGAACCGGAGCCAGGTTGTTGCGATTCATGGCATCCAGATATTCCTGACCTTCAATAGGTGGAAGATCGGGAATAATACAACCCTGAATACCGATGGACTTACAACGATCTACGAAGGTATCCACTCCCTGACAAAATAAAATGTTGTAGTAGGTCATAAACAGAAACGGGATATCAAATTCGCGGGTTAGCTTTTCAGCCATCTCGAAGCTCTGCTCTACTGTGGCGCCTGCTTTTAACGCTTCGGCGTTAGCCCTAAGTATTACCGGACCATCAGCCATAGGCTCAGAGAATGGAATCTGTAACTCCATCAGATCCACACCTGCATTAACCATATCTTCGACCATTCGCGCACAATCGTCGAAGCTTGGATATCCCAGCACAATGTGCGTCATCAGCAAGATATCTTTTTTCTCGCGCGCAGCCCTTATTGACTGCTCAAGAGTAGTGGTCTGTTCACGCATTGTTCATCTCCTGGCGATAGGCATCAGCTTTGCTGATGATGAATTCTTTCCACTTAGGATCGTGGACTGCATCCGCAACGGTAAAGATGTCTTTGTCAGCACGGCCAGACATGTTCACCAAGATATTCTCATCGGGTGACATATTGGGTGCTTCAAGGTACGCCTGTGCAAATGCATGGGATGTTTCCAGTGCTGGTATCAAGCCTTCGCGCCGCACGGTTCTCTGCATTGCAGCCACTACTGCATCATCGGTTGCAGCTTCAAAACGTACCTGTCCGGTTTCGTGGAAATGGCTCAGGATGGGTGAAACACCAACGTAGTCAAGACCAGCAGATACACTGTGAGTCTCTTGCATTTGTCCATCAGTGTTTTGCAAGAAAAACGTTTTATAGCCTTGGGCTACGCCAATGGTTGCATCATCGTAGGCAAGCCTTGCTGCGTGTTGGCCACTGCCACGACCACGTCCACCAGCTTCTACACCCACCAGCTCCACTTCTTTATCATCGAGAAAACCACTGAAAATACCCATGGCGTTCGAACCACCACCAACGCAAGCGTAGACACGTGAAGGCAACTTGCCGGTTGTTTCAAGCATCTGCGCGCGCGCTTCAGTACCGATGATCGATTGAAACCAGCTAACCATTTCCGGAAACGGATGCGGACCGCACGCTGTTCCCAACACATAGTGAGTGTCGTCCATATTGGTTACCCAGTCTCGAAACGCTTCATTGATAGCGTCTTTAAGTGTCTGGCTTCCCTCTTTTACAGCGACCACTTCAGCACCCATTTGCTCCATCCAGAACACATTAGGCCGTTGGCGTTCAACATCAAGAGCACCCATATAGATGGTGCAATCGAAGCCAAACTTTGCCGCCATGGTTGCGGTGGCCACGCCATGTTGTCCAGCGCCAGTTTCAGCGATGACACGTTTTTTGCCCATGCGCTTGGTTAGCAGGCCCTGCCCCATCACATTGTTGGCTTTGTGTGCGCCGGTATGATTAAGGTCTTCACGCTTCACATAGATAGTGGCACCACCCAGCTCCTTGGTCAGATTATCCAGTCGCGAAATAGGTGTTGCGCGGCATGAGTAGGTAGACATGAGCTCCAGATACTCAGCCCAGAACGAATCATCGTCGCGCGCAGCCAGATAGGCTGATTCAAGTTCGTCGAACGTTTGCACCAGTATTTCAGGGATAAATGCCCCGCCAAACTGACTGTAGTAGCCGCTATTTTTCATGGGTATGGTTTGTCCGAAAATCGTTAAAAATTTGCAGTGTTAGCGTTTTGATCATCGCGAGCCGGATATAAGGTTTGCGAGAATTCGAATCGGTCAGTTGGGCACACAATCTCTGCGATAAGCGCGCGTCGGTTTTCACCGAAATGCAGCTCTCGGAGCACCCGCAGCAGAGGTGCACCCATCTCTACGTTTAATCGGTGTGCAAGGTTTTCATCTGCCACGATGGCAAAAAAGGTCTGGTCTGCAGCGGTGGGTTCCAGAAAGTACACATCACGCACAAGTACTGACACCGGCTTATCCGCGAATGGCTGTTTTTCAATGCCCGCAAACAACGTGGCATTGAACCAGAGAGTCTCATACAGCACTGGGGCACCATCCACGCTGGTGCAGCGCTCTATCCGTATGTGTTCCACGGTATCGTCACCAGAGCCGTCGGCCTTGAAGGTAAGCTCATCCCTGACAGGCCCGCCCACAAGCGTCATCTTGGCATTCAACTCGCTTTTTTCTAATGCGGCACTAGTGCCTGCCAATGAAAACAGATCAATCGAGCGGGAGGCTGGCAGAACATAGGTGCCCGATCCTCGTCGCCTCTCCAGGCGTCCTTGGCGCACTAGCAAATCAGTGGCTTGTCTTACCGTGGGCCGCCCAATGGAGTAAGTGGTGGCCAGATGTTGCTCAGCAGGAATTCTTGCCCCAATTTCGTGTTCTCCGGCATCGATAGCCGCAAGAATGCGATCAGCGAGCTGCCGGTAGAGCGGAATGGGGGATTTTGCATTGAGCAACATGGGGAATGGCTGACGGTGTGCAATTGCTTGACTGGGCGAGACAATAACGCGCAGGTGGACAAGTTGTCAATACCAATTTTGCACATAAGGCGATCAACCACTGATAGAGCAGCTGAGCGGCGGCGTGTACGCTCGAATCAAGCGTTACCATCTTATTGGACCGAATGTACCAGTGACGCCCGTCTACCTTCCACACATCAGGTTCAATTTCTCATAACTCCCCATTTTGGGGATGCACGTACCCAAAATGGGTATCTACTGATTTACAGCACCTTTCAACGCCACAATCTAAAGATCAGCCACTCACTTTGCAGACTGATAGTGCTGCAGCAAGTCCGTGACAAGAATGCCATTGACTTTCATACCGTCTAGATTAGCGTCGGAGATCTCCACATTGGAGAAGTTAATGTTGCTAAAAGTCGTGCCTGCCAGGTTGATATTGTTGAACGTTGACTGACTCAGATTGACGTCATCGAATTCTGTACCGCCCATATTGCAATCACTAAACTTTGCGTCATTCAGAACTGCAAAGAAAAACGCTCCACGAAGATCAACACCGTTGAACTTTGAATGAGCCATGCTAGCTTTGTCGAACACAGAGTCGTTTAACTGAGGACCGGTGAATGGATTTTGTTGAGTCATGTGAGCATTACTCCTCAATTGCCTATGTGTTCGATCTTAAAGTACATGAATTCATCGCGGGCGTCTCCGGCTTTCAGCAGTCGTTTTATGTTCTTGCCACTCGGTCACCAAAACCAAGAATGTGGTGTACTACCCCCTTGCCATGCACTCAGCCAGAAACACCTGCCCAATGAACACTGAAGTACTAGCCCCTGCCCGCCAGCGCATCAGTGCTGTGGGGCGTGTTTCTTCCAAGCTCAGCGGAGCTGAAACCTCAACGCAACAATCAGTGATCGACGGGCTGTATCAACAAGGCAGCGCACGTATCCGGTTTCCCAACACCATACCGGGGGCTCTGCACGCAGTCTTATTAAATACTGCAGGCGGCCTGACTGGAGACGATCATATTGAGTGGCAAGCGCAGGCCTCGGCTAATTCCCATTTGTGCATCAGCACTGCTGCGTGTGAAAAGGTGTACCGCTCACATGGCCCTGCAGCGATACAAAATACAAAACTCAAAGCCTTCGAAGGGGCAAGGCTTGAGTGGTTGCCTCAAGAAAGTATCCTGTTTAATGGGTCAAACCTGAAGCGATCTCTGAATGTGGAACTGGAAAAGCAGACAGAGGCGCTCATCGTTGAGAGTCTGGTATTTGGGCGACAGGCGATGGACGAACGCGTTGACAACATTAACGTTCATGATCGGTGGCGCATTCATCAGAATGGGCAGCTACTACATGCTGAAGATTTACGCTTAACGCTATCGCCTGAATTCGACGCGCAAAGACAGTGCATCCTGCATCAATACAGTGCAACCAGCACACTGGTGTTCGTTACCCATCAGTCGCGGGAATGGTTGGAGTCTCAGATGTCTCGCATACTGGCGTTAGCGCCGAGTGATCACTGCACGCTGCGCTTCGGCGTGAGCGTGCTGCCCTCTCGGCTTGTGGTTCGAACGCTGGCAAAGGACAGCTTCAGCTTGCGAAAATTCCTGATACCCTGTTTACAGATTTTGAACGATGGTCGTCCGATTCCCACTGTCTGGAAAGTGTAAAACCCTGTATGCAACTTACTCCTCGTGAAAAAGACAAGCTGCTTATCGCCATGGCAGCAGAAGTTGCCCGCAAGCGTCATAGTCGCGGTGTCAAACTCAATCACCCTGAAGCTATTGCGCTGATCAGCGACTACGTGGTGGAAGGTGCGCGCGACGGTAGAAGTGTGGCTGAGTTAATGAGTGGCGGCGCAAGCGTTATCACTCGGGATGATGTCATGCCGGGTATCAGCGAGATGATTCCGGATATACAAGTGGAAGCAACCTTCCCTGATGGTGTAAAGCTGGTCACGGTGCATCAGCCAATCCGGTAACGAAGGCAGCATCTATCCACCTGTTCGACCAACACATACCCCACAGACAATACACACAAGGAGCACGACGCATGATTCCTGGTGAGACCCTGACCGCGCCTGACGATCTGATTCTGAATGAAGGATTGCCAACTGTCACCTTGCATGTTGCCAACACGGGCGATCGTCCGATCCAGGTAGGCAGCCATTATCACTTCGCAGAAAGCAATCCCGCGCTAAGCTTTGATCGGAACGCAGCACGCGGCCATCGACTGGACATTGCGGCTGGCACGGCTGTGCGCTTTGAGCCTGGCCAATCGCGTGATGTCACGCTAGTGCCCTACGGCGGTAAAAAACGCGTAATTGGGTTTCGCCAAGAAATTATGGGAGACCTGTAATGGCTGTCACTATCAGTCGGCAAAGCTACGCCGACATGTACGGACCCACTACCGGCGACAAGGTTCGTCTTGCTGACACCGACCTAATCATTGAGGTCGAACGTGATCTTTGCACCTACGGTGATGAGGTCAAGTTCGGTGGTGGCAAGGTCATCCGCGACGGGATGGGGCAATCTCAGGTAAGTCGTGCCCAAGGGGCTGTTGACACCATTATTACCAACGCCTTGATTGTTGATCACACGGGAATCTACAAAGCAGATGTAGGTTTACGTGACGGGTTGATTGTCGCCATTGGCAAGGGTGGTAACCCAGACACGCAAAGCGGTGTTGATATCATCATTGGGCCTGGTACCGAAGTTATTGCAGCCGAAGGGCGCATCTTGACGGCGGGAGGTTTTGATAGCCACATACATTACATTTGCCCGCAGCAAGTTGATGAGGCATTGATGTCTGGCGTTACCACCATGCTCGGTGGGGGCACCGGCCCTGCGCACGGCACGCTAGCGACAACATGCACACCTGGCCCTTGGCATCTTGCGCGCATGATACAAGCGGCAGATGGATTGCCTATGAATCTTGCGTTCGCAGGCAAAGGCAATGCCTCAGAGCCGGCTGCGCTGGAAGAGATGGTGCTTGGCGGAGCTGCTGCACTAAAACTTCATGAAGACTGGGGAACAACACCTGCTGCTATAGATTGCTGTTTGGGTGTCGCTGACCAGCTCGATGTACAAGTCATGATCCACACTGACACACTAAATGAAAGCGGCTTTGTTGAAAGTACCATTGATGCAGTGGCTGGACGGACCATTCATGCCTTTCACACAGAAGGCGCCGG
>JALZVU010000099.1 GCA_023301795.1 Granulosicoccus sp. | reverse complement strand
GTGTCCTGATCACTGGCCATTCCATCAAGAGATTCAAGCTGATTACTCTCCAATGTCAACGTCTTGAGTTCTTGCTGCTCTACCTGCTGTCGCTCTCTGGAATTAACCAGGGTGGTATTAAGCGCCTGCCAGCGCTCGAGCTGAGTCTCTACCTCTTCCACCATAGCCTGACACTCAGGAATTTGAGAGAAACGCTGGCCCTTGATAGACAGTATATCTAGAGCTTCTTCTACTTTTTGGTCAGCTTCGTGCAGTACCTGAGTAGCCGCCTTGAACTCGCCTGACAGAGCTTGTGCATTGTATTGTTCAACGATTTCGCCAAGCCCAGCTCCTTCGGGTTGGACTTTTTCAAGATCTTCTAACTTTGATTCCTCTGCGTTGATGCTTAACTCAAGTTGTTTGATGCTTTCCTGCTCTTCGCCCACAAGCCCAGCGGCTTGATCGCGCTGAACCAGCGAGTGCTTTAACGCATTGATAACACTTGCCTCAATGACTAGCTCATCAGGATCCATATCATGGTGCAGCTGCTCACGTACCAGTGTGGTCATTCGTGTCGTGATTGTCGCTAAAGCTTCCTGTTGATTATCCAGTTCAAGTTCAGCATGACGGTAACGACTATGTAGCTCGCTCATGCCTTCTATTACAGCATCCAGACCGGCATAAGCAGGCTCGAGTGGAAGCAGCTCCAATTCCCCTTCAAGCGTCGTCCTACGTAGCTGCAGCCGTTCACGCTCGGCAGTGGCTTGATGTTGCTCATTCTGCAACTCTATAACTTGTTTGCTGGTGATATCAATATGCTTTGGATAGTCTTCCAGGTTTCCTACCGCCTGTTCTGAGTTGTCTAGCCGTTCAAGCATGGGCAAGGCGTTCAGAACGCGTTCGAGCTGGCGAACATCAACTATTAGCGTGCGTTGCTCATCTAGTGCTTTTGCTTCTGCCAATTCAGCTTTCTTCAGTGCTTTGGTATATTGCCCTAGCTTGCCTGCGGGTATGTCTAGAATCTTTATTTTCTTAACGACATCGTTGTATTCTTTTTTTAGTAATGCCAGACGGGTTTTAGAGCCGCGGGGTTTGTGGATGGCTTCGGCCTTTTCACGTGCTGACTCAAGCACTTGCCACAAGTCGCTGATACCCGCAGCAGCGGAGAACAACAGGGTGCCGATGTCACCACGACTGTTGACGATTTCTTCACCACCCTTGTCAATGCTGTCATCGTCAATGCATAGAAGCTTCCGGTAGTCATCCATGGCAAGCCCCCCCAGATGTGCCTGCAAGGACGCCTCTGGCAGTACATTGCCAAGCTCATCAACCAGTGAGTTTCTTGCGGTAGATTTTCGCTGGAACCTGCGGACATCACCATCAAGCTGTAACAACGCCGAGACCTGCAGATTGGCACGTCCATGACGAAATGCATACGGCTCATTGCGGGGCAGGAATCCGTACAGCAAGCGTAAATACGACTCCATGAATGTCGTCTTGCCTGCCTCATTGACGCCATAGATTATATGGAAATCTGCTGAATCAGATTCGCTCTTGCCAAAATCAAACTGCTTATTGGTGAAATGCCCAAAAAATTCAAGATCCAGCTGCTCTATACGAATCATGTGCTGACTCCTGTTTGACCTACACCTTTCATGATAGCCAACAGTTGCTCCTCTCCCTGTTCACTGAGCAGGGCAGCTTGTTCGTGCTGAGCGTCCTCGGTGGGCAACAGCTTGCTGCGTTCACCAGCGGGCAGGGCTGACAATACCTCGTTAATCAAGGTGACAGATTCTTCAACAAATGACTCTTCAGAGCGTATAGCTGACATGAGGCTAGATAGTTCACCCAATGCGGATTTATCAGCAACAGTTTTCGGCGTATCGTCAATCTCGAAAATCAGCTTCTCCATCCAGAGCCGGCCGGTTCCACGACACGCCAGATCAAACGTCTCTTCCCATTGATCACGATCACGCAACCATTGCCAGCGAAACGCGCTTTGTCCTTGTAATCGCACTCGAACAACACCGTCGTCGGATTGCAAAGAATCTGCATGTTTTTGCAGTGCACTCTTTGCCAGAGTTTGTAACGCTGTTGCATCCTCTAGCGCACCAACGTCCAGTAGCAAGGTGGTGAATTCAATACTGGAGGTTAAAAACTCGCTGGTCGTTATGCTGCCTTCGTCAATCTCGATTAATGTAGCTGATTGAGGGCCAGGCTCGCCGATATCGCGCCCCTGCGGAATACCCGGCATGACTATCCATGGCGCATCACTATGTACCTGCCGCTTATGGATATGGCCTAGCGCCCAGTAATTGAAACCTGTGTCGATCAGCTCCTGCACGGTGCAAGGCGCATAAACATCGTGCGATGCTGAGCCATTCAGTGACGTATGAAGTAACCCGATGTTGATAGCATTTGGAACTGGCGCGGCAAACTTGCCCAGCAGACTTTTTTCAGCCTTTTTTTCACTAAAACTGACGCCGTGAATCCAAACCTCACAGCCTTGCAATTGCACCTTGTCCCCGTCGCCATCGAAAACATGGACATTCTCTGGCAAGGTTGTTTCACCAGTGAGCGGATTCTCCGCATCATGGTTGCCTTTGATATAGAAAACTTTGATGCCAGCTTTGTTTAACCGGGCTAGCTCGGCGAGTAGAAACGCTGCAGTTTTAGCACTGCGTGCAGTGCGATCAAAAAGGTCTCCGGAAATCAGTACAGCGGCTACGTCCTGCTCAAGGGCCTGCTCCACGATGCGCGTGAATGCGTGGCGCGATGCGCCTTGCACCTTGTCCTGCAAATCTGGATTGCGCAGGGCCAGCGTTTGCAATGGCGAGTCCAGATGGACGTCAGCGGTATGAATAAGTTTGATCATTGAACTGGTTTTGCCTTACTCACTCAGGGAATCAAGGGGGAGGGTGCTAACAACAAAAAGCACAGCGCTTTCAGCGCCGCATCGTCTTTACTAATCTCTGTGATTTTACGCCATCTAAGTCCCCGTTACACAGGCGATGGTGTGAATAGACAGTTTATTGTCATAGCGGCTAAGGGTAGGGGAGCGGCACTACATTCGCAGGACCAAATGCTGGGTGGCGATACTACGACACAGAGTTTCACGAAGTGTCTGTGGCTTGTAGCACACGCGCCTATACTTCAGCAGATGTCGGTCAGGCCAATTAACATCTTTGTTGTACAAGAGGCATAGGAGCTGTTCATCACTTTTCGGCTCAAAGTTGATAAGTAATGTTCATGTCTAGCCTCACTGTGAAACATCTGCTAGAGCTGAAAGGCGTGAGACAGATTTCCTTTGTACAAGTCACTCGCGAGTCAGAAGCGATTGCAGCATCGGGGGCTGGTATGGCACTAGCTGACAATCATGTGAGAGATATAAAAGAAGGCCAAGAGGGTGACGACATTCACTAGTTTGCCAACGCTTCTCCGCGATTTTGCCGGGAACCTTAAGATTTGATTAAGAATAGGGCAACACTTTGGATGTCATCTGTACAAGGTCGCTATCATTCACTGTGGAGCAGAAACACGGCTTTGTTGGATTGAACTTCATGTTCATCACGAGGCCACGACACAGCCCCCACTATTGATCACACATCCTTGCCTTAGTCGAATCATGAAAAAACTGTTGCTCTTGGTATCTGCTTGTCTACTGCCACTGCTGTCGCCAGTTTTGGCTGCTGATGCCAAATTTGATGCTGATCAATTTCTCGAGCAGTTTGAAATCAACTTCAGCATCGTTTACGACTCGGAAGGGGCGCTGGCAAAATCATTCGATGTGACAGGCATGCCGACCTCCTACTTATATGATCGTGACGGACAATTGATTGGCTCCCACATCGGCTTCAAGAAAATGGACATTGGAAAATTGGAAACAGCCATTGCCAATGCAATCAACAATCAGGAGTCGTAAGATGAAAAGAGTCATCGTTTTTAGTGTCGTTGTGCTGCTTGCCGGCTGTAGCTCACTCGGGGTATCGCCCTGGGAGCGACAGAACCTGGCCAAGCCGGAAATGGAACTCAATAGCTCACCACTGAGCACAGCACTGGACGATCACATCTATTTCAGCAAGGAAGCCTCCAGCGGAGGTCGCAGTTTTGGCGGTGGCGGATGTGGCTGTAACTGAATAGGCCCTACTGCCGATGAAACCCAATCTAAAAGACCTTCTGGCAAGTGCAACCTGTGCCTTGTTGGCCACATCATCGGGCGTCCATGCTGAAGACCCACACCCTGTTGGAGAGTGGGATATCAGCGGCGCTCTGTTGCTATACAGCGAAACGGATCGTGTGCAAGCGGTCGAGCCTGTCATCAATGCCAAAAAAGCGCTGGACACTGACGAGTCGATCAATATCAAGTTAACGATCGACACATTAACCGGTGCATCGGCCAGTGGCGCAGTTCCTTCAACACAATCTCAGACCTTTACCAGACCCTCGGGGAACGGCAGCTACGTGACCCCTGCGCAAAGCATACCGCTGGATGATACGTTCCAGGATGATCGAGCAGCATTAGCTGTCACCTGGAGCCGACCGGCGTTCTGGGACACCCAATCAGAACTGGGCATCAACATATCCAAAGAATTCGACTATCAGTCTCTCGGTGCCAGTGCATCATTTGCCAAGGACTTGAACGATAACAATACTACGCTGACTACCGGTATCGCGTTTGCCAGTGATACGATTGATCCCGTTGGAGGCGCACCTGTACCCTTCGCTTTGGTGCAACCTCAGGGGGTAACCCCTATTCGGCAGTCAGGTAATCAGGACAAAACCTTGATTGATCTCATCGCAGGGGTGACTCAGGTGATTGACCAGAACAGCCTGTTTCAAATCAACTATTCATTCAGTGCGGCCGATGGTTACCTGAACGATCCTTATAAGATTGTCTCAGTGGTGGATCCCGTTACCGGTGCTCCGGTGTTTGCCAATGCAGTCGAACCCAACTTGCCCAGCGTTGTCTTTGAAAATCGACCAGACTCCCGAACTAGGCACAGCATGTTTGGTCAGTACAAACGCTTCATGCAAGGCAGCGGAGACGTACTGGATACCTCCTATCGTTTTATGCTGGATGACTGGGGTATCAATTCACATACGATTGATATGAAGTACCGTAGATTGCTGCCGAATCGGAAATTCATACAACCACATGTTCGATTTTACCAGCAGAGCGCAGCGGACTTCTATACACCATTCCTGGTCTCTGGTAATGAGCCACAAAGTGGAGACACTAGCCGTCTTGCCTCAGCCGATTATCGGATTGGAGAGTTTACCGGTTACACCATTGGACTGGAGTACGGACAGGTCAATCAGCACAATTCCTGGAGTGTTGCGCTAGAATATTATTTGCAGTCCGGTAACGAACCCGATGGCAAGTTTGGAGAGCTCGAGGGCCTTGAACTTTACCCGGACGTTGATGCTGTCCTGTTTCGTGTGTTGTATGACTTTTAGTGTTGTTACATCAGCAGGAGATATAACACGTGGCGTATTCGGTTCTGCTGGTAGAAGATGATCCGCTTATCGGCCAAGGCCTTGAGTTAGGGCTACGAAGTCGAGGATTTGATCTGACGTGGCTTGACAAAGGGCAGGGCGTGTTACGTATGTTAGTCGAACAGGCGTTTGACGTGCTCGTTCTTGACCTTGGTCTGCCTGATATTGATGGGATAGAGCTACTACAGCAAATTCGACAGGCGCAAATCAACATCCCGATCATTGTGATCACGGCCCGTGATACGATTCAGAATCGGATTACAGGGCTAGACTACGGCGCTGATGATTACGTGACTAAGCCTGCATCCACCGATGAGCTGGCCGCACGTATCAGGGCAGCAGCGAGACGAAACAGCGGTCGCAGCCATGAAACATTCCGCGTCGGAACCCTCGAGTTAAACGCGTTGTCTCGCGAGCTGCTAAGGGACGGGCAGCCGATCCCACTAACACCCATCGAATACCTCGTTATCGAAACACTAATGCATAAACAGCATATCGTGGTGTCCATAGATGTGCTGTTGGGGACGCTGGAGAATGCCGCGCATGAGAGCACCGTGCAATCGATACAGGTGCACATGCATTCGCTACGCAAGAAAATAGCCCCAGAGATAATTACTACCGTGCGTGGTGCAGGGTATCGACTTGGGTAGAGTCCATCTCAACCTCCTCATACCCAAAACAATTCGTCAGTCGCTGCGCTATCGATTACTGGCGTTCCTATTGTTCTCGTTGCTGGTTCTCATGAGTATCACGATGGTGGTCGGTCAAAGAACGGCTAATCATGAATTTGGAGAAATACTCGATGGACAGATGATTACTACAGGGCGAGCTGTTTTTTCCATCATTGCACTGGCTCTCCGGAAAGAGGATGTTTCGGCAATTCCCGTTCTGCTGGACGAATTCGTTCGGCATCGACAGGGGATAGGTGACTGGATCGGTGAGAACAACGATATTGAGGTCTACGATAACGAATTCTATTTCCAACTCGATGACGCATCCGGGGACACGGTGTTTGCGTCCCAACAACCTGCCTTAGTACACCATGAAGAAGGCTCCGTTGGATTGTTTAATCTAGGTGTCGATGATGGCCAATGGCACGTGTTTGGCCTTCGAGATGCACAAACCGGTTACACCTTTTACACAGGGCAAAGCCAGAAACTACGACACGAACTCAGTAGTGAATCCATCGAGTACATTCTTCTACCCTTTGTTCTAGTGACGATTTTCATACTTGGGGCAATATGGGTAGGAACGCGGTATGGACTCCAACCCCTGATACAACTCACGCAGGAACTGCACTCTCGTTCGCCTGAGATGCTGGACACCATCAAGACCGATGGCACAGCCACAGAGCTTCGTCCCTTGATCATTGCGCTGAACAGGCTCTTTACACGCGTTAGTACTAGCATAGCGATGGAGCGCCAGTTCAGTGCGGATGCCTCTCACGAATTACGCACACCATTGGCGGGTATCACAGCTAATCTGGATGCTGTTCGATGCCTATCGGCTGCACCTGAACAAGAGCAATTTCTAATTAATATTGAGAGCTGTGTAGCGAACGCCACTCAGGTTACTGAAGGATTGTTGTTACTTTCTAGACTGCAGAGCAACGATCTGAGTACGTACTTCGTTACCGATGTGTTCAATGTCAATCACTTGATAGATCGTGAATTGGCTAAGCGGATTGCATTGAATCCATCTTGGGAATCTAGAATACGATGGATTGGCAAGTCACAAGGCAAGCAACATGTCTTAAAGGGAACCGAAAATCTGATAGAAATCGCCGTAGGAAATATTATCGACAACGCATTGAAGTACAGCACAGATGCTGTGGACATCGAAATCCATGATGATAACGAGAAAAATATCGTCATATCTGTTTGCGACCGTGGACCTGGCATACCAGAGGATAGACACAGTTTGGTATTGCAGCGTTTCTATCGTATCAATACCGATACGACAACAGGATTTGGGTTGGGGCTTGCATTAGTAGAACAAATAATGAGTGTATTGCAAGGGAGTATCCAACTGAGCAACCGATCCCCAAACGGCTTGAAAGTCACACTCACGCTACCTGCCATCTGGCAAAGCAGCTTGTCTTAGATCTATATTTCTACCACCATCTCTTTATAAGATCAGAACAGGCCTCAAGACGATAGTAATTGACCAGCTCAATTTCATTAGGGGCTCTTTCATCACACGGCAAAGAGCATTGCTGAATACATTTTTTCTAGTCACCAATTTGCAATGGATATTTAAAGGTCGCGTCTACTTTCTTAAGAATTTCTTAAATAACCCTCGTTAAGATGCTCTCCACTGGCTAAGACCAGCTATTCAATTTTGTTTCGAATCGACGAAGTCGTAAAACACCAAAACTTTCATTCTAGCGAGGATATTTACATGAACAAATTTACATCTACGATAGCGATAACAATATTGGCTGCTACAGGCACTTTGGCGCAAGCGGCCGACATGACAGAAGAAGAAGCGATTTCCAAAGCTCTTGAACTCCACCCTGGTACAGCTACTGAAGCCTACCAAGAAACAAAAAAAGGCGTCGCATTGTGGGAGGTCAAGATCACTGATGAGAACGGCCTGGAATGGAAGACGTTCTACAGAATAGACAATGGTGAATACGCCATCGATAAAAGAGCCCAATTCTAACTCGCTTCAGTATTCGTCTTTATCATTGTTCATTCGCATCGGAGGGTCCATGAAAACAAAGCCTAACTCAGTCCGATCATCATCAGTAATGGTGTGGGATCCGCTGGTGCGATTTTTCCATTGGAGTTTAGCCATTGGTTTTTTTACATCCTACTTCGCCACCGGAGACTGGATGCCTGCCCACTTCTGGGCTGGATACCTTGTATTTAGTTGGTTGTTGATCCGTGTAGTGTGGGGTTTTATCGGCACTGAATATGCTCGCTTCAGCCAGTTTGTTTTTACCCCGACTGCGGTATTCAAATATTTTAAAGATGTCCTTTTTTTAAGAGCTAGACGCTACATTGGGCATAATCCAGCAGGTGGTGCAATGATCATTCTATTGCTGTTGTGCGTCTTTACCACCACCTTGTCTGGAATGATGCTGTACGGCGCAGAAGCCTGGCTGGGACCTCTGGCAGGATTAATGAAAAACGTTGAAGATAGTACAATTGACAGTTTGGATATCGTCCATGAATATTCAGCAAATGGAACTGTTATTCTTGTTTTAATTCATGTCGGCGGGGTTCTATGGGAAAGCGTCCTGCATCGAGAAAACTTAGTCAAATCTATGCTTACTGGAAAGAAGCGATCTGAAGAATATTCCGACATCTAACCAACAAAAAACAGCGCAAAATAAACTAATTTCATAATGTCTGTCCATGGCTACAAGTACATAAGCAGGTTCAGACTTCCGTGGTGTCGGCACAAACCGGTAAATCTCTGAAATCGTCGTCAGCGTTTCAGGGCTGCAAGCGAACGTATCGCTGACGCAAGAACCGGCGGACTGTGACTAGTCGATAATCGACAGATAGTGGGAAATCATACTTCCGCAATTATCCAATTTAACATAATATGTATTATGCGCAATGATGGAAATGGTGGGAGATAGCGGCTATTATTGGATTTACGTACTTGAAATCCGGTTTTATGAGCACTCCAGTTAAACGCGTTGCCACCTACGACGACTTATTCAGCGTTCCCGACAATATGATTGGTGAGATCATCGCTGAAGAGCTCGTAACTCAGCCAATGCCTGCGCCCGAGAATGCTCGTGCTACATCAGCCATCGGTGCAATGCTGTTTAGCAAGTTCGATTTCAAATCCACTGATGATCCTACTGGTTGGTGGATATTCGATAAGCCTGAATGTCATTTAGCGTCAGACATTGTGGTTCCAGATATCGTTGGCTGGAAAAAACAGACCATGCCTGATTTGCCAGAAACTACCTGGTTCGACATTCCTCCTGATTGGGTTTGCGAAGTTCTGTCAAC
>JALZVU010000098.1 GCA_023301795.1 Granulosicoccus sp. | reverse complement strand
CCTACCTGGCCGAGAAGGGTTTCGACGAGGTTTATAGCCTGGACGGAGGTTTTGCAGAATGGGCAGCAAAATATCCTGATGAGTGCGATCCCTAGGCTGAACTATCCACAGTGGCCGCAGGGGCACATGCTTGCCAAACGGCACTCGCACGCTCTGTGCAGCAGGGCTTGTAATTTTTACAAATTGGCATGAATTACCGAACTATAATTGAGGCTGAACCTTCATAATGTGATGCAGTTTATGGTCGCGCTGTCATTGATTTTTCACCCAGGCCGACACCTAAACCGATGACATCGATAAAAACCCCCTTGAAGAATTGCCAATCTCAGCCTGCGCACACCATTCGCATGGCCGATGTGCAACGAAACAGTTCATTTTTCTGCTCATGCAGCCCCCTCGCATGCCAGTTATCACCCACTTGCACTCTGCGAAACCTGTCACCGTGATTCCAAGCGTCATCCTTCCCCGCTCGGTAACGCTGCTTCTGGCTGCCGTTTGTCTATTGCTACCAACACTCGGTCACGCTCAATCAACCCTAGTGATCAAAGGTGTTGAGGGAAGACTAGCCGACAATATTCGTATTCTGGTGGCCAAACCGCCTGAACCTGAGCAGACTCGGCAGTTCCGGCGATATATTAATGGCTTGCCGGCAGAGGTGATCACAGCCCTGAGCGCCTACGGGTATTATTCTGCCCAAGCAACGGTCGATCAAGCGCAGGTTGATGCGCCGGCACCCAAAAAGGGCGTAGGCCGGGTTGTCAAGCAAGTGGGTGGCGCCCTATCTGGCAAACCCAAAAACACCGACAGCAACCAGGCCGCAGCTGTTGATGGCGACACTGCCAATCAGGCACCGGCAAAGATCACGCAAATAACAATCAACGTCGAGCTCAATGCGCCTGTTCTAATCAGTGAACGAAAAATAGAGCTGACAGGAATTGATGAAAACAACAGCGATTTTGCACAGATTCTTATCGACGTACGCAAACAGATAGCGCCTGGAAACGTGTTTGTTTCAGCAGACTACGAATCCGCAAAATCTGCGATCGCCTCTGCCGCTCTGGAAATTGGCTACTTCGATTTCGAATTTACGACCACCACGGTAGCCGTTAGCCGTCGCACCAGCTCCGCTGACATCACAATCATTGCGGACCCCGGTGAGCGATTCAGCTTTGGCGAAATCCAGTTCAAACAGCGAACGTTCAGCAGCACATTCATGAATCGATGGGTCCCGTTCAAACCGGGCGAACCTTATGAGGCAAGCCTTATTGGCGAGCTCACACAAAACCTGCAAAACAGTGGCTACTTTTCAAGCGTTAGAGTCAGACCACTGAATGATCCGCGTTATCAGCAAACAATCCCCATTACTGTGGATCTTACCGAGCGAGACAGGAACCAGATATCGGTGGGTGTTGGCTTTTCCACCGATACCAAAGCCCGCACCAAACTATCGTGGGGCAAACCACTGCTAAACCGTCACGGCCATTCTGCAGAGGCCGGTATATCACTGTCGCGAGATCTGCAAAGTGCAAGCTTTGCCTACCGAATTCCACGCAGCAAAGAGCCCTTATTCAACTACTGGGGTATTGAGGCCGGGCTGAAAAACGATGAAATTGGCGATACCGATAGTTCTTTGACTACGCTGAATTTTCAGCGAGTTTCACGCACCCGCAATCTGTGGATAGAGTCTTTGTTTTTGCGCTGGCAGAGTGAGCGCTTTGAAATAAGCGGTGTAGCAAGAACAGTTGATTTGTTATTGCCCGGCGTCAGCTACAGCCGCAGCCGAAGCGAAGGCTCGCCTTTTCCAACCTGGGGGCAGTCAGTCAGTTTTCAGCTAATGGGCGGGTCTAAGGATTTGTTTTCAGACATTGACTTGATAAAAATAGACGCCAGATTCCGCTACTTACGAGCTGTATCTGATAGAAACACGCTTATTGGTACCGTTCAGGTCGGTGCTATCGAATCTAACGACTTTGAACGTGTGCCTACCTCAGAGAGATTCTTCGCGGGTGGAGATCGCACAGTCAGAGGTTTTGCATTTCGCGAGATCTCCCCGCGCAACCTGGACGAGGAGGCTGTCGGTGGTCGCTACCTCGAAGTGTTGAATCTAGAATACAACTACCGTTTTCTTGATCTTTGGAGCGCCGCACTATTCACCGATGCCGGACGAGCTTTCAATGACTTTAGTACCGACTATAGCGTGGGCGCAGGGGTCGGCATTCGCTGGCAATCGCCTATAGGGCCTTTTCGTATCGATATCGCCACGCCCATCAGCGACAACGAAAACGATGGCGACGGTTTTCGCGTACACCTATCACTGGGGCCAGACTTGTAATGTCTAACAGCAACGCAATTAATGCAACATCCACTGTGGATAACACAACGTCTGGCTCTGCATCGCCTGGCGCAGCACCTGATAATGCAATTAAGCCAAAACCCGCTAAACGCTCGTGGCTGAAACGCATTGTTCGTTTCATCCTGTGGTCCTTGCTGGTTCTTTTTGTATTACTCCTGATAGTGGTGGGACTGCTCAGCTGGCTTGCTGGAACCGATTCAGGCTTTAGCCGTGTTACCAAGCTTGCCAACGAACATGTACCAGGTTTGGCCATTACCCAATCCAGTGGCAATTTGCGCACCGGTTTTCTAGCCGAGAACATCAGCTTTGCCAACGATGCCATGGACATTCAGGTGTCACAACTGGAATCCGAATGGCGTTTGGGGTGTTTACTTGAAAAGACGTTTTGCCTCGATAACATCGACATCGATGAATTGCAGCTTACAACCTATCCCCCAACAGAACCTGTACCCGAACCACCTGCTAGACAGGGTGCTATCGAGTTGCCTGACATCACATTGCCTATCGCGGTGGATATCAGCAATGTATCGATTGGCACGTTTCGCTTTCAGGCACCCGGTGATGCACCGGTACAGGTGGTCAACAATATTCGCCTGAGCGCGCGTGCGGAACAGTCCATCATTACACTTGATGATGTGTCGCTTGAGTATCAGCAGTTCGCCACTCAACTGACCGGGCAGGTTGAAATTCAAGGCGACTACCCACTGGATTTATCATTGACCGTCAGTGCTGATGATATTTTGCCTGACTCAGTGCCAGAAGGCGAAGGCGATCAGCCATTGAAAGTGGTCGCCTTGCTGACAGAGTCTTTAGCCGATCTTGCCATTGATACTCAAGTTAACGGTCTGGCTCAGGTGAGTATCACGGGCAAGGTAAAACCTCTTGAACTGGAGTTGCCAGCAGACATCCTTATCGTCGGTGAGACATTGGGATGGCCCATCACATCACACGAGCAGATACGAGCTCAAGGTACGCGTATTTCAGCCGTAGGCGATATGAATGACTACACGTTTTCTATAGAGACTCAGCTTGACGGTGCGCAAGTGCCCGCAACTGGCATCAATATCAGCGGTATTGCCAGCCCTGAGCGCGTTACTGTTCCTGATATCAACATTGATACGCTGGGTGGCGTTGCAAACGGCAATGCGCTTGTCTCGTTTGATGCTCCTCTAACGTGGAGCACGCGCTGGAATTTGGCAAATCTGGACCCGTCCATACAGGTCCCTGATCTGCAAGGACAGCTAAACGGTGACATCGAAGCATCTGGTTCGGTAGCCGATGGGAAGTGGTCACTCAACCTCAATGAAGCTGTGATCGATGGTGAACTCAAAGAATTGCCCTTTCGCCTTGATGCAAAACTGTCAAAAGGCCTGGACGATGTCTGGGATATAGAGCGCGTTTTACTCAATAATGATAAAAACATAATACAAGCCCAAGGCAAGGTAGACGACACCATTGACCTCAAAGCCGACATCAATCTGCCTCAATTGCAGAATTTTCTCCCGGGGCTTGCAGGTGGGTTCGATGCCAATATCGTAGTAGACGGCGACCTTTCGAGTCCGAACATCAATCTTGATGCAAACGCTGACACCATTCGCTTCAATGACATTCTTGTACGCGCACTGTCCATCAACGGCGACATTGAGCAGCTTTTTCTCCAGGACAGCAAACTGGATGTCACCGTAGGCAGTGTCGTGGCAGGTGAAAACACGATCAGCAATACGGCATTGTCGCTATCCGGGGAACGTGTTGAGCATCAGTTGACACTCAAATCACAGGGCCCACAAGACACCTCTGTAGATCTTGCTCTGGCGGGTGCACTGGATGAGAGCTTCAACTGGAAGGGTGCGTTAAACAGGGTGCAAGCCGCCCTGCCCGCGCACCAGCTTGTTCTTCAAGAGCCTGCTGCCATCCAATGGATGAACGAGGAGCAACGCGTAAGCATCTCAGCGCACTGCTGGAGCCTGACTGACGAATCACGACTCTGCCTGCAAGATGAATTTTCAACAGCGCCCTCAGGCCAGACCACGATCACGCTTGATCAATATTCATTGGCACAACTCAATTCATTGATGCCAGAACAAACCACTGTGGCAGGTGATCTGGGTGCCAACATTGCGCTGAGTTGGGGGACAGCAGGACCTGACGATAAGCAAGCTGTGATATCAGCGGTTGTGAACAATGTGGCCATTGAAGCACGAGACGCACTGGGTGATCCCATATCACTAGCCTTTGAGAGTATTAGCCTGGACGCCAATGCGAACCCGAAAGATGTGAAGGCCAATCTGTCATTGATCTCACAGGAGCTGGGCACAGCACAGGTGAATTTTCAACTCGACCCGTCCGATCCCGACAGCGCCTTAGACGGTGCGATTGATCTTCAGGGCCTTCAGGTCAGTATTGCTGAGGCCTTCCTGCCAGATTTTGATGAAGTATCGGGCACCATTAACGCAAAGGGCAAATGGGCAGGCACTATCACCGCTCCCGAATTCGACGGCACTGTAACCCTCGACGCCCCCGTGTTGCGCGCTGAGATCCTGCCCTTGCCCGTGACTGGCGGAAATATCACTGCCCGTATTGCAGGCCAGAGCCTTAACCTAGATGGGCAAATCCTGAGCAACGAAGGCAAAATTGATATTGACGGTCGTGGCTCGCTGGACCCCCAACGGTGGAACGTAGACGTTAACCTGCTGGGTGAGAACCTGGATGTACAAAGTGATCCGGTTCAGGAATCAACGATTAACCACAACATCAATATTGCTGCAAGCGCCAACCGGATCGCCGTCACCGGAGATATCAGTATTCCGCAGGCCGTGATTGACGTTGAAGAACTACCCGAGGGCGCGTCAACCGTATCAAGCGATGTTTTTATTATCGAAGACATTGAAGAACAACCAGAGGCTGCACCTGAGGCACCGGCTGGCAATCCGAATCTTCAGGTGAATATCGATGTGTCACTGGGTGACGAGGTCGGCTTATCCGCGTATGGACTCACCGCGAATCTAACGGGCGATATGGACGTTCGGGTTCGAGGCAACAAACCGCCCCAGCTAGGGGGTGAGATTCGCGTGGTTGATGGCATCTTCAAGAAGTATGGGCAGGATCTTCAAGCCAATGGACAAGTCATATTTGTGGGCCCCGTTGATGGCACACGTCTGGCCATTGATGCCATACGCGAGATCGCCAATGAAGACCGTACTGCAGGGCTTCGTATTCAGGGGACGGTAGCAACACCTGAAATAACCCTGTTTACTGACCCTTCGGACAAATCGCAGGATGCCATCCTGTCGTATGTGGTGCTTGGACGGGACATCAACGAGGCCAGTGATCAGGAAGCTGATCTACTGGCCACTGCTGCACTGGCACTGGCTATCAAAGGTGGCCAGTCACTGGGTGGCGGTGTTGCCAGTAAACTGGGCGTGGAAGAATTCGGTCTGGAAGCCCGCGGCTCGGGTAATGACAAAGAGCTGCTGGTCAGTGGCAGAGTAAGTGAGCGAATACTGCTACGCTACGGACGCGGGGTGTTTGATGCTGAAAGTACACTCTACCTGCGCTACGACCTGACTAAGAAGCTCTATCTGGAAGCTGCTCAAGGTGTGCAAGAGGCAGCTGCAGATCTGTTTTATTCGTTTTCGTTTTAGCGCGGATGAGAGGCACCTCAAGACACCTCAGCTACATGCTGTATTAATGCAACCATCGTGAATAAAATGCCTGAACCTCTTTATATCGACACCACCGAAGCTCTGGAACAACTGTGTGCAGCGTTGCAAACGCGGCCGTACATCGCTATCGATACAGAGTTTCTGCGCGAGCGTACCTACCGTCCCGAGCTTTGCCTGGTTCAGGTCAAACATGATGAATTGCTCGCCTGCATCGACACCATGGCGATCAAGGATCTATCAGCGCTGATCACACTCCTGATGGATAAGAGCGTGGTGAAGGTCTTTCATGCAGCGTCTCAGGATCTCGAGATTTTCTATCTATTGTGCGGCGCTGTGCCCACGCCGATATTCGATACACAGATTGCAGCGCCATTACTGGGCTACAACGAACAGATTGGTTACGGCAACCTGGTGAACGAGCATCTGGGGATCGAGCTGGCCAAAACTCATACTCGTGCAGACTGGACCCGCAGGCCGTTGCCCGCCAATCAGATTGCCTATGCGCTGGATGATGTGGTGTATCTAGAGCAGTTGTACGTGGACATGCACAAACAACTGGATGAACTGGGACGCATCAGCTGGTTGATGCCCGAATTTGCCGAATGGGAAAACCCGGAAAAATACGATCAACCCGCAGGCGAACGCTGGAAGAAAATTCGTAATATTCAACGCTATAAAGGCGAAGCTCTGGCAATCATCCAGGCGCTAGCAACATGGCGTGAGATAAAAGCCCGAGAGACTAATCAGCCTCGCAACTGGCTTCTCAAAGACGATGTGTTGCTTACTCTGGCGCAGCAGCGCCCAGACAGCGAGACAGAATTGGGACATATTCGCAGCCTTGACAGAAAAACACGGGATCGTTTCGGGCAAGAACTTCTCGGCATTATCAGGAACGGTAAAGACGCTATCCCCGAACCTGTTCCACCTTTTGCCAAGAAGCAGAAACTCAACGCCGCCAACCTGGCAAAAGTGCAACTACTCAATGCCTGGGTTCATCAGCGCGCACATGAGCTGAATATTGCAGCGGGTCTTCTGGCGCCACAAAAACTGCTGGAAAAAATGGTCACAGGCGATGGCAGAAGTGCATTGCGGGGATGGCGTGATCCTTTGTTGGGCGAGGAGCTGTCAGCGCTTCTGGATGGCTCAGCAACGTTGTCATGCGCTCCAAGCGGACTAGTGATCGTCAAACACTGATAGCAGTGCTATTCCTGATAAATATTGGCATTGCGAATCAAGAATAGCAGTATTGTTCCTGATAAATTTCAGGCATTGCGAATCAAGTGTGCATTCGTCGTGCATCGGACACAATTGCTAAACCAATCCCGTCACAATACCCGGCACTTTTACACTGACACAAAGGCAAGATGCCTGATAATCCTTTGTGAGTGAACAATGAGCGAAAAACTGGGTGGTAGTTTGATGGCAGTTACTTAAGCGAAAACTCGTCAATTGTCATTCCCACAGCAAATTGTCATTCCCACGTAGGTGGGAATCTATGTGTGTCGTGACATTGATTTCCGCCTGCGCGGCAATGACGGGCTTACGTAAGTGCCATTGGTGGTAGTTTCAACTATCCGGTTTTAAGACTCGCTAACACTCAATTCCGATTACCAAGGACGTTAGTTTACATGTCGCAATACCAGATCTTTATTCTTCCACTGATCGCAGTGGTCATCGTCATCTTCTTCCCCTTGTTCGGCAGAGATGTATTTCTTCCCGACAGCTGGTGGAGTGGACGGCGTAGGCGAATATATCTGGGCCGTGCTCTGGTTGTGGCGCTGCTGTTGGCCACCTTGATAACCATCTTGTGGCCGTTGGCAAACCCAAACCTGATACCACTTATTCAAGGCGCCATTGTTACCGCTGTCCTGCTTTTGCCTCTCTTGCTCATTCACTGGGTAATGTCTTTGCGGTACGCAAAACATCGTACTAGCTCCGAGTTGATCGATGATGAATCCACCAAGCAGCAACATGATTACTTTAAAGAGAAGCCGGCATCACGCAGAAAATCCAGAAGATCCAGAACAACGGGCTTTGAAGACTTTGAAGTTGAATCTGACAATAGCGTTATCGCAGCACCTGTGAGTGATGCTTCGCTAGACAACGTGGCAGCCTCACCACCTGCAGCACCAGACACTTCAAGCATGCCTGCCTCAGTTGAACGCCACGAGGATACCGACACCGAGATCCACGAGCAGATGCAGAGGGTGTCAAGCCTGGTACAGTCTTTCGATCTGGACGGTGCAGAATACGCCTCGCCAGACATCGAGAACCCTGACGACAGGAACAAAAAAGATCGCGATCAACAGGTGGCTAACAGCCTGGCACTAACGAGCTCTACAGATTCTTCAACTAGTCTGGAAAATCTCAGCACCCCTCAGATTACAGAACTTGTGTTGACGTTACGCAAAGACAGGGGGCGGCTGCAGAAACTGGTAGTCGCGCAGCAAGCTGCTATCAGCTCTGAACGACAA
>JALZVU010000097.1 GCA_023301795.1 Granulosicoccus sp. | reverse complement strand
CAGTGTCTACCATGATCTCAGACACTAAGCGAAAGTTACTGGCTTTGACGCCACTAGAATAGCTACGCGTTTCATCGCCGCTATACACAAGGTACTTTTCATCCAGTGACATCACCTTTTTATCTATGTTGTTCAAGCTTTTTAAGAACGATGATTGCAGCGTTGCGGAAGATTTAATCTCGATGCCTATCTGCCTGCCATCGCGCTTAAACAATAAATCAATCTCCTGATTATGATTGTCGCGATAGAAGTGCAGGTTAGGGCGCTGTCCACGATGGGTGATTGCCTTCATAGCCTCTACGATAACAAGGTTTTCAAATAGACTGCCAACCAGAGGGTCGCGCATGACCTGGGAAGGATTTCGGATGTCGAGTAGGAAGCTCAGTAGACCGGGTTCCCAGAAATAGTACTTAGGTGATTTTACAAGGCGTTTTCCGATGTTCTCGAAAAAAGGAGGAAGCTTGAAGATGATAAAAGATGCTTCAAGAACTGAGAGCCAATGCTTAATGGTTTTAGCATCAATGCCCGTGTCATTGCCTAATGATTCCATGTTGATGAGTTGTCCTGTCCTACCTGCTAATAAACGTAAGAATTTTTCGAACACAGCGGCATCTCGTAGGGTTAATAGCTGACGCACATCCCTCTCAACGTACGTTTGGAAATAATTAGCGTAGGCGGTAGCCGGTCGCTGGTTCAGGTTGTGAACACGAGGCAGAAATCCTCGAAACAGATAATCTGAAAAATGGTCGAATGTTATTCCTGCGACAGCAAGCTCCTCTATTGATAACGGGAGTAGGTTCAGGATGGCTGTTCGCCCTGCCAGCGACTGACTGATAGCCTCACGTAGTTGTAATTGATGGGAGCCTGTGATGACGAATCTGCCCGAGCTCTGATGTTCATCCACTGCTGACTGAAGATAGCTAAGCAGTGCGGGAACTCGCTGAATTTCGTCGATAATCAGTGGTTCGCCAGCGTCTGAGAGAAAGCCCTGTGGGTCCTCTTCTGCGAATGCTCGAACGTCAGGTAATTCCAGATTCCGGTAGTTGAATTCTGGAAGATAGTGCCTGGCAAGCGTTGTTTTACCTGACTGGCGCGGTCCAAGAATCGTGACGATAGGGTATTCACCTAGTAGCGTTGCCAGTTCTAGGTGCAGAATTCTCTCAATCATTTTGGTACAATTCTGGAGTTCAATTCCTGAATTGTACGTTTATTTGGCTGTGAGTGTTCTGATATTTTTTGGGCAATTGCATGGTGGTATCCGTGCCGAGTGAGTTTTGAGCACTTTCTGAAGGATGCGATTGACAGCTAGGCTGCTGGCGTTGCGAATACTGCAGAATGATGGCTGTGGCTGGCGGTTTCCATATAACAAAGCCCCTGTGCTTATACACAGAGGCTTTGAACCCACTAGGATCGTGTCAGTGAACCTGAACTTCCATTTTTTCAATGCGCCTAGCGATAAACATTAACTTCATGAATAGACCACCAGTGACGGTTGTCGCTGCCGCTCTGCTCAATGCGGATATATTGAGCCGTTTGTCTGGCGAAGCTTATGGTTGTGTCGGCGCTGCTACCAGTACCCGTTAACACGGTTCTCCAGTCAGAACCATCGTCGGATACCAGGACGGTGTACTGACGTGGGTAGTCATTGGGGTTATCTTGAGATTCAAGCACAATTTTGTTAAAGGATTCACTCTTCGACAGATCAATTTCAAACCACTGACCATCGCGTTGAGTTTCTCTGGTGGCCCATCGACTTGAAGCGGCACCATCAGTAGCCTTACTAGTATCACCATTGCTGTTTGATGCGTACATCACCCAGTTACTGCGATCCAGATTGCTGCCACCATTGTCAATGGGATTGGCCGTGGCCTCACCCACATTGATGTCATGAATGGACCACCACCGGTTGCTCTTGGTGCCGGTTTGCGTAATGCGTATATAGCGTACCGAGCGATCGCTAAAGTTGATTTGAGTCATGCCTTCACTGCCAGCTCCCGTCGCCGCCACTGAATAGTCGCTGCCGTTAGTGGACGTGGAAAGGCTATAGCCTGCCGGATGATCACCCGGGCTGTTACGGCTATCGAGGATTACCTTACCTATGGTTTGCGCCTCTCCAAGATCCAACTGAAAAACTTGTCCGGGGCGCTGGTTTTGTCGTGTTGTCCATCGGGTATTGGTGTTGTTGTCCACAGCAAACCGAGAGTCACCGCTATTGTTCGAGGCAGACGTTGAGCCTGTTTCTGGGACGGGTGGGTTTTCTTGTGGGTTGGTGTTGTCTCCGTATACCGCTTCGAGATCCCATTTAGGTCCCTTGATGTTGCATCCTTGGTTACCGATGTCTACACGGCCTGGACAACCCGCCTCGTCCGCTGCATCGTTGGCAGGTCCGTGACCACATTGAATATCGTTGTAAGGTATTCGACCATCTTGCGAGCCGCTGCCCAACGCATTTTTTATATCGGTGCAAATTTGTACTACGTTGAGTCTACCGATAGGTGTGTCGGCAGACTTTGAATCAAGGTTGTGATCGTAGCCATTGCTATCACAGTAGCATTTGCCATCAACCGCGTAGCTGTCTTTCCAGCCTGGACTGGGATTCCATTGGGCGGTGGCATTGGCTGCAGTGAAGAGCAGCAGTGCCAAAGGTAGTATTGTTTTCATTAGCATAGGATTCAAGTCTGTTTGATTTGTTGTAGCGACTGTGCAATTTCATACTAGCCGATGGTGTGTAAGCTGTTTTTCGAGAATCTTGTGGCGTGTAGTACGTTAGTAGCATTTCTGAATCCTCATCTTTTCGGGCGGGTTTGGTGTGCTCGTGAGTTATCAAAGAGTTATGCCTACTGCGGTGTTGTTTGTGTCTGAATTCAAGGATGAGATGCGCCTTGTTGCAAGATAGTAAGAGGAGCATTAGCTCTTATACAATGTGGGTGCGTTCACACGTTAATGTGTTTTTGGCAATGGAAGTTCTGTTGTGATGCGTTGTGTGACGCGTTTGATACAACTGTAGAAAGCTATAAATTGCCAGCCTGAGTTATGCGTGCATTTTCTATTTCAGGAAAACTATCGAATCCAGAATCCAGAATCCAGAATCCCAGAATCCCAGAAACCCAGAAACCCAGAAACCCAGAATCCCAGAAACCCAGAAACCCAGAAACCCAGAAACCCAGAAACCCAGAATTGACGACAGACACAGCTACGAACCAATATTGATTAAGCCGGTGGAGCAAGTAGCGTCCGAGTAATTTCAGCGATATGCTGATAAGTGAGCAACTGCCAGCATCGACGTTTGATCAGCTACAGGTTGTTTTCAATTCTGGTAGCAGGTTCCAGTACACTGGGTGGAGATCGCCGCACACCCTGAATATTGTTCTGGAGCATAAGCCAAAAATGAGTGAACCTGAAATCAAGTGCATTGATAGCAAAGTGGTTTACAAAAACCGCTGGATGACAGTTCGTGAGGATCGCGTGCGCAGATCCAATGGAGATCACGGTGTTTATGGTGTTGTGAGTAAGCCGGATTTTTCTCTTATTATTCCTTTTGACGGTGAGAAATTTCACCTGGTTCAGCAATATCGTTATCCGGTGGCGGGTAGGTACTGGGAATTTCCACAAGGCTCTTTAGAGCTGGATCCGGATTCCACGCCTGAGCAAGTGGCTGCGGTAGAGCTAAGCGAGGAGACAGGTTTACGTGCCAACAACATGGTAAAGCTGGGAAAGTTTTTTCAAGCGTATGGTTACGCTAATCAAAGTGTTCACATTTTTCTGGCCACTGATTTACAGGTCGGTGAATCGGCGCTAGACAGTGAAGAGCAGGGTTTGATATCAGGTCAGTTTACGCGCGCTGAATGTGATGCGATGATTTTGGATGGTCAGTTGGCAGACGTGGGGAGTGTGGCGGCGTTTTATATGTTTGATAAGTATATTTCGTCGAATTGAAAAAAGCCCCGGATCAAACACCGGGGGCTCCGGGCACCATCCTTGGCGATTGCGTTGTCCAAAGCACTAAAGCGATCTTGCTTTTCTGGCTGGGGGCAAAGCCATTCCACCGTCCCTGGTGTATGTAAGTACAGAGCTTGTGTTAGCAGTTCCAGAGTTGGCTGATGGGTACGGCATGAAATCTATCGTCTCCCAAACGCAGGGTGTCTTCACCGTTGTAAAGCACTACGCCGCGTATGAAATTTTTGCCACAATGATCAGACAATCTCTTAAGGCCTTTAATATCTTGAGTGGATACACTACTGGAGGCCTTGACTTCAATGCCCCATGTTTTGGTTCCACGAGTTATTACAAGATCAACTTCCAGCTTGTCTTTGTCGCGATAATGATGGCATTGCAGATCCTCATCTGTCCAGCCAACTTGTGAAAAAATTTGGCTAACAACGAAGCTCTCTAGCAAGTGACCCATACGGCTACGTTCATCTCGCCAGCTATCTTCATCCAATGCTGATAATGAAGCTGACAAGCCGGAGTCTATCAAGTGAATTTTAGGCGCTTTGATCAACCGGTTTGCGTGATTCTTCTGCCATGAGGGAAGTCGCCTGATTAGGAACAGTCGTTCAAGTACGCTGAGATATTTTTCGACAGTGATGTAGCTGAGTTTGAGCTCATTTGCGAGTCCATTTATGTTCTGTAGCTCACCTGTCCGTATAGCCAGCAATTTAAGCAGGCGTGCAACTTCGTCAGCGTCTTTGATACGTGCAACATCGCTGACGTCTCTATCTATCATGCTACGCATATATTCGCGGTACCAGGATCTGGCGCGTGTCAATGTTCGTCGATTCGCTTCCGGGTATCCGCCTGCGAGCATGCGCGATGCAAGATCATCAGGCGGTACAGGTGGATTGCCAATCGATGGTTTAAATCCGTCCGCCAGCAGTGTTTGGAGAAACTTACCGGGTTGAGCGTTTTTTTCCGATTCGCTTAGAGGTTGTAGACGTTTGACTTCCATCCGACCAGCAAGGGATTCATCGACGTTGGGAAGTAACAGGAGGTTGGCAGAACCGGTAAGTAGAAATCTGCCAGGCTTGCGATCCAGATCGACGGAGCGTTTGATAGCGCGCAATATCTGGGGTGCACGCTGTATTTCATCGATCGTGACGCGCCTTGGCAAGCCAGCAACGAATCCATCAGGGTCGGATCTGGCGTTATCCAAGTATCTGGATTCATCAAGACTGATCAACAGGCGCTCCGAGTCCAGATGCGCTGCCAAAGTACTTTTGCCGCATTGTCTGGGGCCTAGAAGGCAGATAACGGGTGTATCTTGCAGAGCCTCAACGATGGCTGCTGTGAGGGAGCGATGGATGTAGGGGATATCGTTAGGGGGCATGTGTACTGATAATTCACGGCGCGACTCTAGCGTCTGATTATAAAGTATAGTAGCGTCTAATTTATAACTACATTGGCGTCCAATTATAAAGTGTAGAAGCTTCTAAATTCAAAGTAAATAATTGAATATACATGTAAAAAATAGATTTAACGGAGATGATATTTTCTATGTGGCTGATATTGTTGAATATATTTTCAAATTCATCTGCACATTGTGTCCTCGTTACATCATTTTTTTGATAGGCATCTGATTGATCTTCAGCATATTGTTTAGCAAGTCACTGCACTTCGATAAAGTGCGCCGAGGTGGCCGTCAGCACGAAGAAATGCCAACAGCCTACTTATAAAAAGCCACAGCACGCTCTTGACCCCGACCACTAGCAACAGACCAGATCAGCGCAGCGATTTTTGCCCCGCCTTGCTCGGATGGCTCAATGGGTGAGACGGCTGCATAGTCCTCTGCGCTATCGCACAGGATGCGTAAATCGAGTATCGGTAGCTCATGCCGCATAGCTTCCTCAAGAATGATCTCGTTAAATACTGACAGTGCCGTTTTCTCCCGGCCCGATAAGTCTGGTACGCGGTTATAGATTGTGCACACCGTGAGGTTTTTGTTCATAGACAGGATTGCTGAGAGCATTGAGCAGTAGTTTTCTCGGAAAGCTTCTGTCAATTCATGAAACACGTCCATGGCTTCGCCTACCGTGTTAACGGTCTGCTCCAATGCCGGTAGACACTGCAATGCGTCGTTGCCACCGCAGCTTACAAACAGGTGTGTGGCGTTGGCTGGCAGCGCATTGAGTTGGCGCTCTACATCTGTAGTGACATCGCCGTCTACTGCCAGTAAAGTCACTGTTGAATCGTCAGAAATTGCCTTGAGCTGGTCGCTGACAGTAGTGCCTGGTTGCACATAAGGCGCGTTGTCAAAGATGGAATCGCCGATGAGTACTATGTTCATTGTGGGTAGTTTGTTTGCGTTAGTTGACGAAGAACGGTGTTCTG
>JALZVU010000096.1 GCA_023301795.1 Granulosicoccus sp. | reverse complement strand
TATTGGAGCAAATGGGAACCTCATATGGGTTATCAATTTCCGAATCAAGGCATAGACTTTAACGAATGTTCAAAAGTAACCAAATCGATCAAACTTCGTACTGTTAAGTATGATACCGCTCATTGCTGCAGGGTACCCGTATAGCACAGCTACAAATCAATGCCAATCGTACTTTTAATTCATAGACGGTGCCCCGTTCCGGATGTACATAGATATCCGTCATGAAGCGCTTGTATACAGTGGCTTTGACCGGGAAACCCAACGCATTGTACAAACAGGCTACTGAGCAATTTATGACTGAAGAACCAATCAGTGCTTTAGAAGTTCACAACGCAGTGAAAGTTTACGGCAGGCAGCCACATGGGGTGACCGCGCTCAATGACGTTTCGCTTGCAGTGCGCCAAAACGAATTCTTTACCTTGCTGGGGCCCTCAGGCTGTGGCAAGACGACCCTGCTACGCATTATTGCAGGCTTCGAAGAACCCACAGCAGGTGCAATTTCCCTGAACGGTAAAAACATTCAGGATCTACCTGCCCATAAGCGGCCCGTGAATACAGTTTTTCAAAGCTATGCATTGTTTCCTCATATGACGATCAGTCAGAACATCGCATTCGGTTTGGAGAATCTAAAATGGGATCGCGCCCGCATTAACAAACGCGTTGCTGCAATGCTGGCTTTGGTGCACATGGAGGACTTTGGACATCGCACTGCAGAGCAACTCTCGGGAGGACAGCGCCAACGAGTAGCACTGGCGCGCGCTCTTGCGCCCTCGCCAGAGCTACTACTGTTGGATGAGCCTTTGTCGGCGCTGGATTTGAAGCTGCGACAAGCCATGCGCGATGAGCTACGCCAACTGCAACGCCAAACGGGTATTACGTTTGTTTTCGTCACTCACGACCAAGAAGAAGCTCTGGACATGTCAGATCGCATCTGTGTTCTAGGCAACGGCGTCATACAACAGATAGGAACGCCAAATGAGATTTACGAAAATCCGGCGAATCGCTTTGTGGCAGATTTCATTGGAGACACTAATTTCATTGATGTAACGGTCACGCACGTAAATGGCGATCAAGCCACGGTAAAGACACCGATGGGTCTGGAAGTCACCGCCACACATAGAGCAGCTTCAATAGGTGACAAAGCAGTGTTGTCCCTACGGCCAGAAAAAATTAGCTTACAAGAACAAGCCGCCGGGATTATCATGGATGGTGTTATTGTTAATCGCAACTATCTTGGTGGTTACACACACTACATTGTCAATGCAGGAGATGCCACGCTTCGAGTTTCCAAGCGCAACAGTGATAGCAATGGCGTTGTCTACAACATAGACGAACACGTTAAACTGGGTTTTCAACAGTCCTCTGCTCGAGTGCTCGTAGAGTGAAAAAACTACCGTTCAAGGTGTGGGGACTTTTACCTGCACACATTATAATGGCACTAACCTTGATCATCCCTATCGGGATAGTCATTGCAGTATCGTTTTCCACCAAAGGCGCCTACGGTGGATTTGATTTCATCTTCACAACACAGGCCTATCAAAAATTACTATTCAGCCTTGGCTGGACGGGAGAGCTTGAGTTCAACCCGCAGTATCTGATTATTATTGGAAGAACGCTGCTGCTAGCACTGCTGACAACGATAATCTGCCTGTTAATCAGCTTCCCTACGGCCTACTATATTGCCCGACGACCATCGTTCCAGAAAACCTTGCTGATCTATCTAGTGACGCTTCCGTTTTGGGTTTCCATGATTGTTCGTGTTTATGGATGGCTTATTATTCTTGGCAATGAAGGTGCTATAGAAAAGACACTCCGATTTGCAGGCATTGCAGAGAACATCGATTCGTTGCTGTTTAACAACGGTGCCATGTTAATAGGCATGGTGTATTCCTATGTGCCGTTGATGATTCTCCCCATATTCGCATCCATAGAAAAGCTGGATGGCTCGCTCCTGGAAGCATCACACGATCTTTATGGAAACCGCATTACCACGCTATGGAAAGTTATTGTGCCACTAACAAAACCTGGCATGATGGCTGGTGCCATACTGGTATTTCTACCATGCCTTGGTACCGTGCTGGAACCGACCTTACTCGGAGGTGGCAAAAACATGATGATGGGCAACTTGATATCCAATCAGTTCGGCGCTTCACGAGATTGGCCATTTGGAGCAGCTATAGCGGTACTTCTCATGAGCCTGGTACTTATCTCTCTTACCATCCAAGGTATAAGGGCAGCTCGAAGTGAACGTCGGGAGATAGTGTAGTGTCATCATCAACTCATGATGTGAAACGCTATCCAGGCATAGGCGCGTTCACCGTGCTATTCTTTGCGTTCCTGTATTTGCCGATCGGTGTCATCGTGCTGTATTCGTTCAACGCCAGCCGTTTAGTGACTGTGTGGGATGGATTTTCGCTCAAGTGGTATGTAGCGGCGTTGAAAAATCACAATTTGATCAATGCTGTACAGGTGTCACTGAGCGTCGCAGTTGTCGCTACAGTCATAGCGACGACAGTGGCATTACTTGCAGCGCTGGTTCTAGTGCGTGCACGCAATGTTCGCTACAAACGAATGTCAGAAACAATCGTCAATCTTCCACTACTGCTTCCCGAGATCGTATTGGCTGTCGCCGTGTTGATTTTCTTTTCACAACTTGGCCTCTCAAACGGGATTGTGAAACTCATGATTGCACACACCACGTTTTGTATACCCTTTGCCTTTTTGCCAATTCGAGCGAGATTACAGGGCATGAGTACCGATGTGGAAGAAGCTGCGGCCGATCTTTACGCCACCAAGTTTACAGCGTTCCGACGAGTGACATTGCCGTTGATTTTACCAGGTGTCTTCTCTGGAGCCACCCTTGCGTTTGTGATTTCAATGGATGATTTCATTACATCCAATCTGCTTAATTCTGGCGGAGCCACCACGTTGCCTGTATACATTTTCTCATTAATTCGGCAAGGCGTGACGCCCGAGCTGAACGCCATCTCTACAATGATTATAGGTATATCATTGCTTCTTGCAGGGCTCGCATTTCTTTTCCAAAGGCGCCGTTATTAAACACACTGAGTTTGCGCTATCCACTAAGCCATATTTATTTAAACGAGGGACCTACAAATGTATGAAAAAAAACTAACCACACTGGCATTTGCCAGCGCACTATCCCTTCTACATAACGCCTCAGCGTTTGCAGAAGGCGAGCTCAACATCTACGTATGGGCGGATTCAATCGCGCCAGAGCTGATTGAAAAATTCACCAATGAAACAGGTGTTGACGTCAACGTTGATTCATTTTCATCTAACGAAGACGCACTAACAAAACTTCAAGCAGGATCCTCAGGCTACGATCTACTGACGCCCTCACAACACTTTGTCAAGATCATGATTGACTCTGAACTACTTCAGGATTTCGGTGCGAATGAGCTTGAAGCTTTTCAACAGGTCGATGAAAAGTGGCGCAATCAGTGGTGGGATGCAGAGAGTAAATACTCCATCCCGATGGCTTTCGGCACAGCCGGATTCACGGTTAATCGAGATGAATATAAAGGCGATGTTGATTCCTGGGAGGTCTTTTTCGAACCATCATCCGACTTGCAAGGCATGATTGCCAATCTTGCCCAGCCTGATGAAGTCATCGGTGGCGCTCAGCTGTATCTGGGTGTTGATTTTTGTTCTGAAGATCCAACAGAAATGAAGAAAGTACTGGACCTTTTACAAGAACAGAAACAGCACGTGGTTGCCTACAACAGCGACAACATTGAGAATCGTATTGGCGGTGGAGAAGTCGCGGCACATTTCTGGTGGGATGGCAACACGTTACGAACACGCAATGATGGTGCAAACGTTGAATACGCGATGCCCAAAGAAGGGCTTGTGGGTTGGCTGGATAGTTTTGTCATGCCAAAAGATGCGAGTAATGTTGACAACGCAAAGGCGTTTATCAACTTTATGAGCAACAAAGAGAACGCCACGATTCAGTACAACTACTATGCACACTCTTCGCCAGTTGAAATTGACCTGACACAGGCAAAGTACACTCCCGAAAACTCACCAGAGCTTTTTCCCACAGTACCTGTTGAGTTTTCCAAAGCCTGCTCTCCGGCAGCGCAAGAGCTTGTAACAAGAGTCTGGACTGAATTATTACAGTAGTATCGATAGTAGATTTTGTGTAACACGCATCTCAGCCAGGTTTGTACTCCTGGCTGAGATGTAAGACCGCCTCTTACTTTCTCTTTTCGACTTAACACATTCAAAACACTCACCATGGCGCAATCATTTGACTACATCATTATTGGTGCCGGTTCTGCTGGCTGTGTCCTGGCGAATCGTCTAAGTAAGAACCCGGCTGTGTCCGTATGCCTTGTTGAAGCGGGCGGTAGCGATAAGGACCTGAGGGTAAAGGTACCTGCAGGGATTCTTGCGCTCTATGGCAACAAACGATTCGACTACTGTTATACCGGTGTTCCCCAAGCGGAATTGAACGGGCGACGTATCCCGGTTAATCGCGGGAAGATGCTTGGAGGGTCGTCGGGTATCAATTCAATGGTATACATCCGTGGTTCCCGAGCAGACTATGACCGCTGGGAGAATAGCGGCTGTGCCGGCTGGTCCTACGATGATGTTCTGCCAGTGTTCAAATCACTGGAACGTAACCGTGTCAATCAGGACGCCGAATTTCATGGCTTTGATGGGGAATTGCTGGTCGACGATCCACGTGATCCAAATCAACTATCCGAGGTGTTCGTCAGTGCGGGTGAAAGTGTGGGCCTGCCAAACAATACAGATTTCAACGCAAGCGAACAATTTGGACTGGGAATTTACAACGTAACCCAAGATCGCGGCAGTCGATTTTCCAGCTACACAGCTTTCATAAATCCGGTTGTCGATCGTAAGAATCTTTCCGTGCTATCTAACGCTAGTCTGCAACAGCTCAACATAGAAGATCGTAAAGTCGTTAGTGTCAGATTGGTGGTAGCAGGAGAAGTGCAGACATTAACTTGCAACCGCGAGGTCATTCTCTCAGCGGGCACTATCAACACTCCGGCCTTGCTGTTGCAATCGGGTATTGGACCAGAAGCCGAACTTATTGCTGAAGGTGTTAAACCGGTATTGAATCTCCCAGGGGTCGGTAAAAATCTGCAGGATCATATTGACGGGATGATAACGGTACGCTCATCCAGTCGACGCACCTTAGGCCTATCGCTGGCCAATATGCCTGCAATACTATCGTCGCCGATAAACTACTTTGCACGTAAGCGCGGCATGCTGACAACAAACTACGTCGAAGCTGGTGGTTTTGCCCGGACACGTTTCGCCGATGAACAACCTGACATTCAATTTCATTTCGTTCCAGGCTATCGTAGCCACAGAGGCAAACTGGTGGAGTACGGGCATGGCTACGCCATCCATACCTGCGTGCTACAACCGAAAAGCCGTGGTGACATTCGTATTTCTCGTGGTGCAAACGGTGTTGACATTCAAATCGACAATCGATTCTTCTCCGACCCCCAAGACTCTGCAACCTTGGTCGAAGGGATACGCGTCGCACGATCAATATTTGCCGCACAACACTTTGACACTTATCGTGGGGTCGAGATGCTTCCGGGCAACGACGTACAAAGCGACGACGAAATGCTGGACTACCTACGAGCCGAGGCGCTTACGGTTTACCATCCTGCAGGCAGCTGCAAGATGGGCATCGATGACATGGCTGTTGTGGCACCGGATAGCTTGAAAGTACACGGAATGCAGAACCTTCGGATTGCGGATGCCTCCATCATGCCTTACCTCATCAGCGGCAATACCAATGCCCCGTCTATGATGATCGGACAAAGAGCGGCCACCATGATTTTAAACGACGCGTAATCAAAGAACCTGCAGATCGCCATACTCGACGACTACGCCAACCTATCGCAAGAAGTTCCTGACTGGAGTGCGATATCTGTGGATAGCCCACTGCGCGACTAGCAATAAATAGAGAGCGGCCAGCTCCTGTTGTCCCCACATCTTGAAATTGTCACGCCAAACCCTTAAAGCCACTCCAGAAAGCGCAACCGTTATAATCTCACCAGCACAGCCGCTAACCCGATAGAGCTGACAAACCTCCACAGAGCCGGCAACAAGAGACTAATGACATGAGACGACTACCGGTATACCTTCTTGTGGATACCTCCGGTTCCATGAGGGGCGAGCCTATTGAGGCGGTGAATAACGGTATCAAGAGCCTGATTGCCACCTTGCGGCAGGATCCACAGGCGCTTGAAAGCGTTTACATGTCCATCATCACCTTCGATGCGCAGGTGAAGGCGGTGTGCGAATTGACGCCGCTGGAGAGCTTCAACCCGCCGTCTATTACCACACCAGATTCAGGCCCTACGCACTTGGGTGAAGCCATTCGGATAGTGGCAGAAACGGTCAAGAGCGATGTTCGCAAATCGTCAGACACACAAAAAGGCGATTGGGCGCCCATGCTGTTTGTGCTCTCCGATGGCAAGGCCAGTGATCTGCAGGCTTTCAAGGAAGCCATACCACTTATACGCGCAGCAGGCTTTGCCAGCATTGTGGGTCTAGCTGCTGGCCCAAAGGCTAATCCAACGGATCTGAAAGCATTCTGCGACCATGTGGCCACCATGGAGACCATGGATAGTCAGAGTTTTTCTAAATTTTTCCAGTGGGTTTCAGAGGCGATTAACTCAGGGAATCAGCGAGCCGATACCAAAAGCCCATCGAGTGCTTTGCCAGATGAGATAAATTTTGAATTCTAGCGGTTGTAGCAAACAGACGTAAAATAGAAAACGCCAATAACAATTGCCCCTGTAACAGGTAGCTTTTACATGAGAAAACTCCCCGTATTCCTTGTTATCGATGTTTCTGAATCGGTAGCAGGACCGCTGCAGCAATCCATTACGCAGGGAATGAAAACCATTGTCTCTGGGTTGAGATCGGACCCTCAGGCGCTGGAATCGGTGCATATGTCTGTCATTGTGTTTGCAGGCAAAGCTCAGGTGCTCGTCAGCATGGTGGAGTTGGCCAACTTCTATTTGCCTTCCCTGCCCGTTGGCGGCGGCACCTCTGTCAATGCTGCATTGACCACTCTCATGAACGAGATAGATACGCATGTGGTGAAAGGCTCAAACACCCAGAGAAGCGACTGGAAGCCCATGGTGTTCCTGATCACCGACGGTGTACCCACAGACAGATCCACTGATGCGATTGATAGATGGAAAGCAGAATACGCTAGCAAGACAACGCTAGTGTCTGTGTCAATTGGCGGTGGTGCCGATCACTCCCTATTGCGCCAGCTCAGTGACGACATTGTCGTACTGGCCAATGCCACAGACGACACCCTAGTGAAGTTCTTTCAGTGGATCAGCCAGTCGGTGTCGATACAAAGCAATGCAATTGCAAACAGAAAGTCCACCGGTGGCGTTGACCTGACGAAGAACCTACCGACAGGTGCTGTGTCTTTAGCCAAGGATGAAGTCGGTGGCGTTCCGCAATCTGTGGATGACAGACTGGCGATCTTTGTTGCACGCTGCCAGCGTACTGAATCGCCTTACTTGATGCGCTTTGAACGCCAAGGGCCTGCTGGAGATAATGCTCGCTACGCGTTAAGACAGACACTACCACTTAACGATGACTACTTCGAGCTGTGTGACGAAAATGCCACCGGCAGCGCCAGTATCAGCACATCTCAGCTTGAAGGCTTCCCCGGATGCCCACACTGCGGAACCCATATTGCCATGGTCGAATGTACCTGCCGGAAAATGCATTGCATCGATGGTCCGGGCATGGCCACCTGCCCATGGTGCGGTAACAGTCAGGAGTATGTAGCGGCTAAAAAAGGCTCAGCGAGAGACTTTTCCCGAGGTCTGGGGTGAGCACACCTGACTCCCAAGGCTACTCTGCAGTACCTAAAGAGCAGTGGCAGCATGGGCACTGTATCAAAGCGGCGCGTGTAGGAATCGCATTTGAAAGCGGCCTGTCTGTACCTGCAGGCTTTGTCACACACAGCACTGAAGGGCTTGCCGTACTTGATTTAACGCTGGACATCGATACGCAAGTGGTTAGTGGCGTACCAACCAAGGCGGGAGAATTCGATATTCTTTTACACGGCACAGCAGGGAAAAACAATCAGGCCACCACGGTTGTTCTGACAATAAACGTTAATCCCGATCCATTAACGTTGTGGAAGGATATTCCCAGTGATCAGGACGGGCAGTTTGCACGGCCCGATACTTGGCACCACACAGAGCAAGGTGACAATGGCATGAGCGTGGTGGCAGCCAGTCATCGTGGGCGCCGTCATGCACACAAAGGTGATTACAGAGACGACGCAGCAGCGGTGCGCTATTGCCAGAGCACCGGCTGGTGGGTAGTTGCGGTAGCCGATGGCGCAGGCAGTGCACCCTTGTCTCGGCAAGGTGCACAGCTAGCGGTTAAAACAATGACCAATGTGCTGCCTGAGCGTTTGTCGCAACTTGACTCAAGCGTATTTGAACGCGGCAATGAGCTCTTGTGCCAATGCATGGTTAGTGCAGCAGCAGAAGCCTCTCAACACATCGAAGAAGATGCGATGCACAGCGGCAACAAGGTGACAGATTTTTCAACCACATTAATTGTCACAGCCCTTAAACATGATGGTGGCGAATGGCTATGCGTATCGTTCTCGATTGGTGATGGTGGTTGTGTCATTTGGGATGCACCTACAGCCAGTGTGATACCAATGAGCCTGGCTGATAGCGGTGAATTCGCGGGAGAGACGCGGTTTCTTGATAGCAAGATTCTCAATGACGCTAGCCAATGCTTGGATAGGCTGTTTGTCCACAAAGCTTCTTCGTTTACGGCAGTTTGTCTTATGACCGATGGCGTCTCTGACCCGTGGTTTGAAACAGAAGCAATGCTGCAAAACGCACAAAAGTGGACCATGTTCTGGTCTGAACAATTGGAACCTGTACTTACCGACAACGCTGCTGGAAGATCACAGCGTCTTCTGAAGTGGCTGGAATTTTTTATTCCCGGCGAACATGATGATCGGACTATCGCTGCGTTTGTGCCCAATGCAGACTCATCCGCTAAAGAGTCATAAGCACCATGCAAAACCTAGTGACTGATCGCGGTGTGTCCATCAGTGTCGAAGATGAGCCCTTTGCATCCGGCACGATGAAAGATGTATACCGTATAGAAGGCGGACGCGACGTATTGGCTGTGTTTCGTGAACCACTCAATGCGCAAGGTACCGACAGACTCAAAGCACTGGTTGATACCTATCGCACACGCATTGTCGATGGCGCAGGGGGTAATGAATTGTCTGCCCTGTATCGCTGGCCAAGTGACACAGCCACCTTCAACGGTAAGAGCGCAGTGGTTGTTCCGATGTTCGAACACAAGTATCTGTTTGCCCATGGCTCGGTGGATAATGACAAACTCTCAATACGAGGCAAGGAAAAACAGGGCAAGTGGTTTACGTCCGCCTACCACCGCAACACGTATTTGCACCCCAACGAGCACGGCAAGTGGACCGACGCCTTGTCCATCTGTCGACGCCTGTCTCAGGCGGTAAGGCGTTTGCATGCCGGTGGGCTTGCACACAGTGATCTGAGTTATCGCAATGTTCTGGTTGATCCTGGCAGCGGCACAGCCTGCTTGATTGATATCGACGGACTGGTGGTTCCGGGCAAATTTGCACCCGACGTTACAGGCACTCCAGACTTCATAGCACCCGAGGTGGTGCGAACGCGAGATCTGGATATTGATGATCCTGAGCGCATTCATCCGAGCATGGAAACTGATCGGCATGCACTGGCTGTTCTGATCTATCTGTACCTGACAGGTCGGCATCCACTTCGTGGCCGAAAAATTCACAACGCACACGATGCCGACGTCGATGAAAGCCTTGCCATGGGAGAAGCAGCACTCTGGATAGAACACCCGGACGATCCATCCAATCGCACGGACAGTGAAGATGCGCGACCTGCTGAGCTGCCGTGGGTGGATGAGCGACAACTGCCCTGCAGCGCTCTATGCGGCCCGCTGCTGGATGCGCTTTTTAAACGAGCTTTTGTGGATGGTTTGCACACACCACACAACAGGCCAACAGCAGAGGAATGGGAACGAGCACTTGTACTAACACGCGATCTTCTTATACCGTGCTTGAACGAGGAGTGTTTTATGGGGCACTACGTGTTTCTTAACGGTGAACATACTCACTGCCCTCTCTGCAACAACCAGTATGAGTATTCCATACCTGTTTTAAATTTTTATACCAAACGCACGGGTGGCTCGTTCAGGCCTGAAGGCCATTCAATGGCCATCGTTAATCAGAAGGAAATGTACGTTTGGCAAGCAGATCGATTTTCGTTTGACAATGAAAGACTGGAAGATGAGAAAAAGGCCGTGCTGGCGCGCATAGAGAGACAAGGTGATAACTGGGTACTGATCAACGTGTCAGGCGATCAGATGGTGGATGCAACGACCTCACAAGCTGTGGCTCCAGGCGATCATTTCACACTGGCTGACGGGGCAAAGCTTCTGCTATCCAAAGTGGATGGATGTCGGTTGGCCTATGTACAGATTGCTAATAGTTAGTGCCTGCCGAATGATGCTCGACAATAGATGTCGTCTCATTGACGGTGAGGTGCACCAATAACAGCCACAAAATTTCTGCTCGCCATGGATTAGCACATCGTGCTACTTTTATTTATGCAAGTACGTCAATTCACTTCATCATTCAAAGGAGGTAGGTCATGCGTAAATTGGCAACACGCACCATTAAGAACCTGTTTGTGGGAAGCGCAGTAGCGGCTGTACTACTATCACAATCGCTGAGCACCGCCATGGCAGCCTGGCCAGAGCGCCCGGTCACACTCATCGTGCCGTGGAGCGCCGGCGGTGGTACGGATGCCACAGGGCGGATGATCGGCTCACTACTGGAACAAGAACTAGGGCAGCCATTTAACGTCGTTAACAGGACAGGTGGCAGCGGCGTGGTTGGACATTCCGCTATTGCAAACGCAAAACCTGACGGCTATACCATCGGAGTTGTAACCGTTGAAATCGGCATGATGCACTGGGCTGGGCTCACCGAGCTCTCCGGTATCAACTATACGCCCATTGCTCTGTATAACGCAGATGCAGCAGGCGTACTGGTGCGTGCCGATTCGCCCTGGGAAACTGCTCAGGACATGATTGATGCCGTCACCGCAGACCCTGGTGCTCATAAAGGTTCTGGTACCGGCCAAGGCGGTATCTGGCATCTAGCTCTGGCAGGTATGCTTAACACAGCTGAACTCAGCCCAGACACCGTCCCATGGGTCCCGTCACAAGGCTCCGCACCTGCACTTCAGGAACTTGTCGCTGAAGGCGTAGATGTTGTCACCTCCTCCATCGTTGAAGCCGCTGCGCTAATTGATGCAGGCCGGGTCAAGCCATTGGCCATCATGAATGCTGAGCGAGTTGATGCCTTCGCCGATGTGCCGACGCTTATGGAGGCAACAGGCATCGATTGGCAGATGGCTGCCTGGCGCGGATTGGCAGGCCCTGGTGGCATGCCAGACGAGGTCACTGCAACACTGACAGCGGCGTTCGAGAAAGTTTGGCAATCTGCTGAATTTCAAGAATTCATGAACGGTCGCGGCTTCGGTCTAGTGTGGAAGCCAGGTAAAGAGTTTGCCGAATGGATGTCGTCCAGTGACGAGTCACTTGGCGGTGTTATGCAAGCAGTAGGTATGGCCAAATAGTCCGTGCGACTTAACGACGCAATATCGGGAGTGGTACTGTTTATTTTCGCCTTGGCGGTGATTGCATACAGCACCACTTTCCCATCATTGCATGGACAAGCCTACGGGCCCAGCCTGTTTCCCACAGTGATTGGCTCTTGTCTTGCCCTGTGTGGATTGATATTAGTGGGTCGAGGAATACGGGCCCATAGGCATGACAATCAAACGACCACGTCAGCACCTCAAGAGCAAGAGCAGGAAAATCCGAAAGACTTACACGGTTGGGTTCAGTGGGGTGATTGGGTAAGTGATGGTTCCCGGTTAACCACTATGCTGCTGGTGCCAGGCTTGCTTATTGCTTATATTGTTTTGTCAGATATTGTTGGCTTCATCCTGCTCTCAATAATAATCATGACCGTGTTGCTCTACCGCTTAGGCACGCCACTGCTGTCCACGTTGCTCATTGCGGTGGCAGGCACAGTGCTGTTGCAGCTGTTATTCGCCAAAGTCCTGTTAGTGCCCTTGCCACCGGGCCTATTGCTCCCCTGGATCGGATAAGCTGCTATGGAAGCAATCTTTCTCGCATTTTCATTGGTTTTGGACCCTAGTGTTCTTGGCGTCATGTTTTTGTCCGCCGTTTTTGGATTGTTTGTCGGATCCATCCCCGGGCTGACAGCCACCATGGCAGCAGCGCTGTTAATACCATTTACCTTCTTCATGGATCCCGTGCCAGCCATTGCTGCCATCGTGACAACCGTCGCCATGGCCATATTCGCAGGTGATATTCCTGGCGCCCTGCTCCGCATTCCGGGCACACCGGCATCAGCCGCCTATTGCGATGAAGCCTACGCCCTTACAAGAAAAGGCAAGGCAGAGACAGCACTAGGAGTTAGTCTTGTGTGCTCAGCTATTGGTGGAGTGCTGGGATCAGCGGTATTGGCTTTAACAGCTCCCTCACTCGCAGAATTCGCCATCAAGTTTTCTTCGTTTGAATATTTCTGGCTTGCCTGTCTGGGCTTGTCGTGTGCCGTTATTGTGTCCACAGGTTCGACTCTAAAGGGACTTGTCTCGTTACTTATCGGTTTGTTCATTGCCACCATCGGCATAGACGTCACAGCCGGGCACCCGCGTTTTACCTTTGGCAATGTAGAGATGATGGGCGGTATCAGCTTTATACCGGCAATGATTGGCATGTTCGCCATCTCTGAAGTGTTGCGTTTTATCGCTGCACCCAACGCTCAACATTCTGTTCCACAACAAGCTATTAAGCATGTCTTTCGTGGCATCGGTGGCATCATTTCAAAGTACAAACTCAATGTTGCACGAGGTGGTGTCATCGGTGCAGTAGTCGGTATCTTGCCTGGTGCCGGTGCTGATATAGCAGCGTGGATTGCGTACGCCATGTCGAAGCGATTTTCCAAAGAAAGTTCAAAGTTCGGTACAGGTCACGTTGAAGGACTGGTTGATGCTGGCACAGCGAACAATGCGGGTTTAGCGGGAGCATGGGTACCGGCTTTGGTGTTCGGTATCCCGGGGGACTCCATTACCGCTATTGTCATCGGGGTTTTGTACATGAAGGGAATGAATCCCGGCCCCACCGTGTTCATGAACCAACCAGAATTGATTCATGCTGTGTTTATCGTATTCTTTCTGGCAAATCTGGCTTTGATTCCGTTGGGTTTTATCGCCATTCGCCTATCTCGAACCATTCTTCTGGTTCCACGGCATGTTTTGATACCCATCATTCTGATGTTCTGTGTGGTAGGTGCCTTTGCCATTAACAACACCGTGTTCGGCATCAGCGTCATGTTATTCATGGGCGTCATGGCCTACATCATGGAAGAGAATGGATTCCCGGTGGCCCCTACCATTCTGGGTATTGTGCTGGGTACCATGCTGGAACAGAACTTCATGTCATCAATGATCAAGGCTGACGGTGAATTCTCTGGCTTCTTTTCCCGCCCCATAGCCGCCACGCTGGGTGTGCTGGTCATTGCGATCTGGGTATTACCGTTGATAAAGATGGTGTTTCGTGCAGTGTTAAGCCGTCGAGTGCAACAGACGAAGCCTTGATACATTGTTTCTCAGGCAACGTACATCGCCCCATGCACTACATTGAATATCAGCGCGACTCTGTGACAATTCTGTTCTGTTCAAAATGTCAGGCACATTGTTTGATCGCAATTTGATAACTCGATCTGCACAGGCTTTGGTTTCTGGCCATCTGAAAGCACCAAGCCCATATCACCGATCATGGAGTGATATTACAGAGGCACACTGCCAATCTCATGAATTTTTGACAGAACCACTTGGCCCACCGTAGACATTGCTAAAGAGCATTACAGCTCATGTGTCGCCGCTGCGGCACATGAGCTCAAATACACAGAGTCTAGTTTTCGAACTCACCAAACGTTGTGCCAATCAAAGACTCATCTGGCTGCATGATAACCGGACAGTT
>JALZVU010000095.1 GCA_023301795.1 Granulosicoccus sp. | reverse complement strand
CGACGGACTGCGTTGAAGTGCTCGCTTACCGGGAAAACGCTCCAAGTCAAACAGATCAGTGATTTGCTTAGGCTTCTCTGCCGGGAACGCACGCTCATCGTAGGCGATGAGCGTAGAGAATGTCAGATGCGCAACACTGCACTGTGAAAAAGCGCCCGTTTGAAAATCCTTCCTGGAAAAATCATCATTGCTGATTCGCTTCGTCGATTGTGATGCAGTAAAGATGCTCGCCTCTAATATGTTGGCATGGTCGATGGGTTTCAGGAGCCCCGCTCGACAAGCCACTTCAGCCTCGTCTTCCAGCATGTCCAATAGATCGGGTAGCAACGGCTGATCAAATACCTCAAGCCCACCTGTGTATTCATAGGTTTGAATGCTAATCCCGCTAAGCGTTTCAAACGGTGAGAACAGAGCAGCTCGCTGCGCTGCTTCGTAAGGCCCGCCCCATGTACCAATCACAAACGAGGCGTCCGCCTTCAACGCTGTGTCTGGATAAGCCCTTTTTGGCACTAACAAGAACGTCGCGCTACAAGACACGACAATGATCGGAAACCACACGCTATAACGCATCATTTTCTTCCTGTCGTGACTGATGAACCGTGTGTAGGTACTGAGTAATGATGGCACTCTCGCTGACGACGCCCAAGAGTTGTTTATCGCTGCGCGAGAGTACAGGTATGAATTCCCCAACAAACCCCTTCATGTCATTCATCGCATCCCAGATGGATGAATCGTCAAACAGCACAAGACTGTCGGATAACATGACGTCGCTCACTGGGCGCGATGAGCTAGCATCAAGAGCCTGTAAGCGCAGTAGCCCCACGAATTTATTTGAAGAGTTGATAACGATGGCTTCTGCTCGCTGTTCACTTATTATTTTTGCATGAGCTACGCTTACCGACAGGGAGGCCTCTACAGTGACGGCAGCTGACAACGTCAGCTCTATCAATTTTGCATGCTGCATCTGCGCGCGATCACGCCCGCCCGAAAGATCAACACCACGTGCAGCAAGTTGGATATCAAACAGCGATCGTCCTGCCAATCGAAATACGATCAGATTGGCAAAAACCACACAAACCATCGCTGCAATTGTGAGCTCATAGTTTCGGGTAAGCTCAAATACAATCAATATCGCCGTTAACGGTGCCCCGATTACAGCACTCGCCAAAGCCACCATGCCACTGATGGCGTAGACCGCAATGCCAGATGTTGCAATGCCCGCCGTACCCAACAAATTCCAGAATAACGCGCCAAACAGGATGCCAACCAATAAAGATGGACTGAAGATACCACCAGCAAACCCAAACCCCAGGCACAACGCGGTTAGCAATAACTTTGCGATTACCAGCAAAGCCAATTCCTGATTAGTGAACGCCCCTTCAATAGTGGCAAAGCGCAGCAGTTCACTACCAATACCCAGTACATCGGGCAATTCAAGCGCTACAAGACCAATAACCAGCCCCGCTATCGCCGGACGAATTGCAGGATGAATTCGAGTCTTTACTGCAAGCTTGGAGCTAGTGATGACACATTTCATGAATAGTACTGCCAGGAGTGCACACGCAACACCCAGTAGCGCAAAGAGAGCAAACTCATACGCATGCCCCACCTTGTCAAAAACAACAAGGAACAAAGGTGGCCGGTCAAAAAGAACATTAGCTACAACAAAACCGCTGGCTGAGGCAACTGTTGTCGGCGCAAAGGCCTGTAGTGAATAGTGACGCAAGATAACTTCGTGTGCAAAGACTAAGCCGGCAATGGGTGCGTTGAAAGCTGTGGATATGGCAGCAGCTACTCCACAGGCGATAGCCACCGAGCGTGCATTCGGAATGCGTAGCTTCAGCCGGTCCAGCATACTTGCCTGTAGAGCCCCAAGATAGACCAGTGGACCATATTGACCAACCGAAGCACCGCAACCCAGAGAAAGAACTGCCGCTAATGTCGAGACTAAACCTGAACGAATACTCGGCAATGGTTTTCGCAGTTGCGTCGAAAGAATGACGTCAGGTGGTCCCAGAACACGCTTCTCGGGCGAGAAACGATACAAAAGCACCCCCACAAACGCTCCACCCAGTGTTGGTACGACCACTGTTAATGCAGCAAGAAGTTTGGGGTCAAAGAACTGAATGCGAGCGCGAGGTGCGATTAAAAGCGTTGAATTGAGCCACGACACACACTCGACGAACAACAGCGCCGACAGTGAAACCACTGTACCTAGCCCACAGCCTATAAGCGTGAGAGCGATGAAACGATAGGACGTATTGCCTAACCTTGGAGGCGAGCTCATGCCCTACCGTAGACGCTCTTAAGCAATAGCGCAAGAAATGCCGTAATAAAGCAAACCCCCGTCTCTGACTTGGCAAAGCCAATGGTATAGCGCTCCTTGACTGATACCCTCGGTATTGGTCAAGGAGACGACGGAGACGGGATGGTTCTCAGGTGGTGTTCATCCTACCCTGTCAGGCTATCGTTGCTTGTTTTGCAGGCAAAAATTCATCGACGTTCTGATTTAGCGTGACCATTTCATTTGTCAGCTCGCAAAGCTTAATTAAAGCTTGCTCAATTGAACGTTCTTTATCGTGTGATTGTGACAACATCCAAGAAGCATTCACTCGGAAACAATCTTTGTATAATCCCCGCGAGCTAAATAGCGGCCCGTGCCGGATATCCAGCCCGTGCTCACGGGCTGCGTCTGATAAGCGGTTAGAGTTTAGTGTTGGCACCTGCACCCATAGCACCATTCCGCCCTCGGGTTGGCTGACTGCGGATCCAGCTGGCAAGTGCTCAAGCAATAGCTTGCGAACATCACAGGCACGGGTAAAGAGTGCCGCGCGGACTCGCTTCAGGTGTTTAAGATATTGACCACTGAGAATGAAATCTGCTAATCCATGCTGTAACAAACTATTGCATGCCAGGCTTTCCATCTGCACTCTGTGCAAATACGCCTTCTGGTAACGCCCGGGCCAGCACCATCCCAACCGAAACCCTGCTGCCAAGGTCTTAGATACAGACGAACACCACAGCACATAACCTCCTTTATCCCAGTATTTTACTGGCAACTGAGCTTGGCTTCCGTAGCTGAGATCGCTGTAGATGTCATCCTCGATCATGGGCACCCGATAACCATTCGCCAATTCAGCCAGAGCCTTCTTTTGAGCAACGGACAAACACGTACCGTGTGGGTTCATGTGCGAACTACTGAACAAACACGCGTCTACCTCATTTCGTTTCAGATGTTGCTCCAGTTGTTTGAGGTCCAAACCATCGGCAAGGCAGGGGATCTCCACAACCTTTCTGCCAAGACCTGCGAGCAGCTCCAACAGGCCATTAAAACAAGGGGAACTGATGGCCACTCCATCGCCTGGCTTTGTTGTGACTTCCAGAGCGACACGCACAGCATCAATACAGCCGTTTCTGATGATCAGTTCATCTGTTGCAACAGGAAAGCCCGCCAATGCATAGTGGCTAGACAATGCCCCTCGTAGACGCTCTACGCCTTGTGCATCAGCATATTGCAGAAATTCATCGCCTAGTGAATGCATGGCTCGTTTGAGACAGCGCTGCAACTCAGTCGTCGGCAGTAAATCGGGGGCCAATTGGCTAATACCAAAAGGCCCGGAAAAACCGCTAGCCGCATCTAGCCAGTGCTTGTCTGTGCGCATTGTTGTGACACGGCTGCGAAAATGCACCGAATCCGGTGTTTCTCCATGCGTCACCGGGGTGGAGACATAAAAACCGGATTTTGGACGCACCACCACCCAACCCTGATCCTCCAACAAGCGATAACAATTGAGCGCTGTGGTCATGCTTACACTTGATTGCTCCGCCAACTGTCTTAACGATGGCATGCGCTGCCCTGCGATCAGGCGTGCACTTTGAATGTCAGAAACTATCTGCCCAGCAAGGTTTTTGTATCGCATAAGATCAGTTTCTCATGGTCAAGAAATTTTGTACTCTTTTTTTATCACTATTTTGTATCTGTTATCTAAAATGGAGAGGCCTGATACTAGGCTCCGTTCAACGACTAAGCCAGTAGTTCTCTAGTATGACATTCAAAGATATAGGCATTACTCTCGCTCTGATGTGCTTATGGGGCTTTAATTTTTCAGCCATCAAGTTGGGCGCTGAGCAAACTAATCCCATCTTGCTGACAGCGCTACGATTCAGTTTTGCGCTTTTTCCAGCTATCTTTTTTGTAAGGCGACCATCGGTTAAGTTGCGCTACTTATTTGCCTACGGCGTGACCTTCGGAGTGGGCATCTGGGGCATGATGGTATGGTCTATCAACCTGGGCGTATCAGCAGGTATGGCTGGTTTGTTGATGGATATGAGCGTGGTATCCAGCTTGGTACTGGGATATTGGCTACTCAAAGAAAAAATCACTCTGAACAAGACCTTAGGCGCTGTACTGGCTGTCATCGGGTTATTTGTCTGCCTGATGATTGAAGACGGTTCGGTGCCACTCGCTGGACTACCATTGACACTTATTGCCGCTTTTAGCTGGAGTTTGATGGCGGTGATCGTTAAAAAATCCGGCACCCGGCAAGCCTTCGCTTTTAGCGTATGGGGCATGTTGTTCGCACCACTACCTTTGGTGATGCTAGCCTTCAGCTTTCACGGCAGTCAGCCATTTATCGACCTACCGGGACAACTCAACGGCGAAGTCTGGTTTTCTATTCTTTTTCAGGCCTATCCAACCACGTTGCTCGGGTACTGGGTTTGGAACCGACTGACCATTAAATACCCCTTGTCGACCATGGCACCCTTCACACTACTGACACCAGTTTTTGGTTTGTTGGGTAGCATGATCTTTTACGAGGAGACAGTATCGACACTGAAAATTCTAGCTTACGTTCTGGTGCTGGGAGGCTTGGCGGTAAGCTTATGGCAACCGCGTAGATTATCCACGCCACATCAGTCGAAGCAAATAAATCATATTTGAGTCGAAGCTGCAGGTATCAATTTGCGCAGCTATAGTAGTTTAGTGTCAGAATTCGACATCGGTGCCATTTTCAAAACAGCATATTCGCTGTCAACAGATTTTTTATATCGTAACTTTATGAACTATGTGCATCCTCCAAATAAGCAACTTTATTACGAACAAGTCTGGTCGTTAGTGCGCCAGATTCCTCCTGGAAGAGTTGCAACCTACGGGCAACTTTCAAAAATACTCCCTCAGCCTGCCAACGTCAGCTCGGAAGATTATCAAACGTCTGCTTCACGTTGGGTAGGTTTAGCGATGGCTGCGTGCCCCAACGATGTACCGTGGCAACGCGTAATCAATTCACAAGGAAAGGTAAGCGATAGGCCTGAAGCCAAGAGACAGAGAGATCTCTTAGGGGCAGAAGGCGTGTTGTTTTCTAAGGGAAAGATAGATTTGAACGAATACCAATGGCGTACACCAGGTCAAAGTGACGAGCCTGGCTTGCAAGGTCGGTTGTTCTAGAACAAATATAATGCTCCTGATATTCTGAGCTACGTTAATGAACACCTGCACCTAGGTAGCATTGAAGGTGCGCATTAGCTTTTCGATATAGCCGTGAGTATGGTTGAGAAGAAAGTTGAACCTTTTATGCCTACGGATAAAGCAATAGATGTCTTACTTCATCAGAACCCGCCGATCGACCGTTCGTATTGACTGATACGAACGGAGGAACAATACATCTGGGCGATGATCAGTGTACTAGTTGCCGATCATCCTAGACAGGAATGCTTGGGCAGAGATGAACTGAGCGATCACGTGAGATTGCCGTTGGAAAAGGGTGAAGAGGATAAGCTGCAACAATTGCTGGGCCACTCGATCATTTGTCAGATAGCAATGGGGCCTCATGTGGAGCGACAAGTGCTGAACCCGCACACTACCTCCCCCGAAAGTGGAGTACTACAATAACGATCAGCTTGGCAGCATCGAAAGAGTATGACGCCAAATGTATCTGTAACGAGGTCGTGGTCGCTAACTTGGGTAGCTATCGCTCAAAATGCTAAGATTGCGTCAAAGCGTGATCACTTATTGAATCTGTTTTAATTTCGTTGCTGCAAAAGCCACATGTCGTTTAGGAAGCCTATTTTGACTGAAAATACAGCATTATTTATTCATGGCGCAGGCGATGTCCGTGTCGGTAAGCACACGGCATTAGAACCACAAGCCTCGGAAGTTATGGTCAATGTCGCAGCCGTCGGTGTTTGCGGCAGCGACCTACACTACTACAAAGACGGAGGCATTGGCGGGGCAGTTATAGCAACACCATTTGTACCGGGTCACGAATTTTCTGCAACGTTGTGCAGGGATTTACCATCGCTAGATTTACAGCAAGGCGAACTTGTCGCCGTTGATCCTGCAACACCTTGTCATGTTTGCGAATGGTGTGCAAAGGGTTATCATAATTTGTGCCCTAAGGTGAGATTCATTGGTGCTCCACCTTTCAATGGCGCGATGACACAGTCCTTGGCAGTGCCAGAATCAGGGCTGATTAAATTGCCCTCAGGTATGACATCTGATCAAGCTGCGATGCTAGAACCGCTTGGAGTTTGTATCCACGCCATTGATCTTGCTAAACCACGGCTGATGGAGACGGTAGCCGTTCTAGGTTGCGGTGGTATTGGCCTGGGAATTATCCAGCTTCTTGCATTGAGTGGCTGTCAGCGCATCATAGGCATCGACCCTCAGCCACATCGTATGAAGAAAGCACGTTCGCTGGGTGCTCATTTTGTTGGATGTGATGTTAAAGCCGTACAGGAAATTACAGAAGGCAGGGGTTGTGACCTGATCATAGAATCGACGAATTCACCCGATGGGATGCTGCATTCTATTCAATCGGCAGCCATTGGCGGGCGTGTCATCCTAGTAGGTATTCCAGACGGCGATGCCTACTCAACAGTATCTGCAGCTGAGGCAAGGCGAAGGGGTCTCGATTTACGCTTTTCCCGGCGTATGGGTGACGTGTATCAACGCGCGATTACGCTCGTCCAGGAGCAACGAATAGACGTCGACACACTCATTACACACCGTTTTGCGCTAAACGAATCACCAGAGGCGTTCCGCCTTCAATGTGATGAAGCGGAGAATCTCATTAAAAGCATGATCTACCCCAGTCTGGAAAATTAATGAATACTCAAACCACGCAGTAGTGATCTGGTTTGAAAAATGTTTAGGCTATACAGCCCTATAGACACTACTTATCCTTCTGCCCGTAGCTTTTGAATTTTTCAGATACCACTGCCATTTCATCGTCGGGCAATATCGTCATATCCCCAGATAGCTTGGAGTAGTAGTATTGTTTTGATAGTGTTTCGAGCTCAACTGCCGCCCACATAGCATTGTCCAGATCTTTGCCGGCTGCGATCATGCCGTGATTTGCCAGTAAGCAAGCACTTCGATCGACCATAGCTTTGTTGATAGATGCGGAGAGCTCTGGGCTGCCAAACGTTTCGTAATCTGCACAGCGAACGGAGTTCCCACCGAAGGCTGCAATCATGTAATGGCAGGCAGGTATGTTATCGCGAGCAATAGACACAACAGTTGCGAATGTCGAGTGCGTGTGTACAACTGCATTTAGTTCTGGTTTGTCCTGGAGTATGGCTTTGTGGAAGTGCCATTCAGATGAGGGTTTATACGGCCCATCCCAGTCTATGTCACCGTTGTCTAGCGATAGTTTGGCAATATCCTTGGGCATCAATTTTTCATACGGAATACCACTGGGCGTAATCAGCATTGCTCCCTCATGTCGGGCACTGATATTTCCGGATGTGCCTTGATTCAAACCGGAGCTATTCATTAGAAGGCACAGATCAATGATCTTTCTACGTTTTTGATTCTCAGTCATTGATGTCCCTCATAGACAGTGATTTAGAAAAATTGTGTTCGTGCAATTGGTTGTTAGCTTGCGTCAAGAAGTGCTTTTGCAGTTTGAGAATCAGTAACAAGATCGGACACAAGTCCTTGACCCAGCACAGCCAGAAGAGCCGTCACCTTGTTTTCTCCACCCGAAATCATCATACGATGTGGGATTTTTTTAAACTCATCACCAGAGACTCCAATAATGCGCTGATTGATAGGATGATCAACGATTCTTCCTGCGATGTCGATGTAATATCCTAGAAAATTACCAATAGCCCCTTCAGCTTTCACGCTATGGAATTCATCATCGTTGACCATATCAGCTGCGCGAATTGTAGCGCTGTCTAACCCTCCTATACTGACAATGGCCAGATCAGATGACAATGCCATTTTGTGCATGCCCTTGAACATTGGTTGAGACGTCAATAATTCTCTGGTACTTTTCGAATCACAGACAATGGGTGCTGCCAGATAGTGGCACTCGGCATTCAGACGTTCGGCCAATACTGTTGTTGCCTGGAAGCGTGCAACAGACGACATGCGTGTCAAAGAACCGAGCAAGGAAACAACCGATACATTCTCAGTTGCTCGATGATCGAGTTGCATTACCAGTTCTTTTAATGTCATACCCCAACCGACGCTTACCGTCATGTTGTTGTGAATGGCTCGATGGACATAATCACCAGCCGCAGCCCCAATTTGCCGTGCCAGTTTCTGTTCGTCGTCAGCCTGTCCCAAGCACACATCTGCACTGTCGAGGCTAAAGCGTTTAACCAGCGCTTCGGCTAAGTCTAGATTTTCAACAAGTGGCGAGTTGATACTGATTGTGACGATGCCGCGTTCGCGTGCCTCCGCCAGCAGCCGTATTACGCGGGCGCGACTAATACTGAGCTCGGCAGAAATTTGTTGTTGCGTTAGGCCCAAGTGGTAGTAATAGCGGGCAATTCGGACGGCCAACTGCTCAGGCCAATCGTCACTGATTGAACTTTGTCTGCCGCTGAGCGTGTCAACTCGGACAGACGATTCTACTTTCTCTGTCGGTTTTTTTTTCATATTGAAGATGCTACGGCACAAAATCGCTTTATCTCGATGAATTATGAAGCAATCTTTTACTAATACCGCAGCTCACTCGAACAAAAAGCCAGTTAGTCGGAACCAGATAATACTCTGACTTACATATGTCAGCAATGAAAAACATTTGTCTTGTATTCAATATCTCCCTGTGGCAGGCTCAAGACAAGTCACGGAAACACTTTCGATTGCAATGGCGTTTTGGTTCGAAATCAGCTCGGCTTTAAATATACTGAGTGGAAATTTGTGAAGACACAGGGATCACGGCTACCTCGATGGCTCCGTTCAGAGCACCCGTTCCCTTGGCTGTTCCCGGTCACTTCATTGCTCATAGTGTTTGGCCTTTATCCGGTCTTGTATTCGCTGTGGTTGTCGTTTTATAAGCGCAACCCTGCTACGCGAAAAGAAACATTTCTACCGTCACATAACTGGAGCAAGTTAATTTCGGACGACAGAGTGTGGGACGCTGTGCAAGTTACGTTCAGCTATGCCTGCATCGCCCTGATTTTGCAGCTAGTGCTCGGTATGCTCATAGCGCTACTGCTCGATTCAGACAAAAAAGGATTCGGAATACTGCGTGCACTCATGACCTTGCCGCTGGTAGTTCCTCCAGCAGTCACAGGCATGATGTTTTTGTTAATGTACGACAGCTCCTTTGGGGTTATCAGTAATGCCTTGTACTCCTTGAATCTTCTTTCTCCTGACGCGCCTATTCTGGGCACAGGCTCGACAGCACTGTGGGGCGTCATTATTGCTGATGTGTGGCAATGGACACCGTTTATGGTGCTGATTATGTTGGCTGGTCTTAGGGCATTACCAAAAGAACCCTTTGAGGCTGCGTCCATTGATGGTGCGACGGCAGTCCAATCGTTCTTCCATCTGACCCTGCCAATGATGTCGAAGATCATAGCGCTAGCCGTGCTTATAAGAGGAATCGATCTGTTTCGTGTGTATGACTACGTTAAAGTCATGACAGACAGTGGGCCAGGTACAGCAACAGAAACCTTAACTGCCTATGCCGGAACGGTCTATTTCAAAAGCGCTAACTTTGCTTATGCATCAACAGTAGCCCTAGCAACGTTAATCCTAGTGTTGGTGACCGCAACATTATTCATAAAAATATTCAAGGTACGGTTCTAATGAATGGATTCGCTGCCAAAAACGTCCTCAGGTACGTTCTTTCGATCACCATAGTATGCATTTTCATTTTTCCTATTGCATGGTTTGCGCTGACATCAATCAAACCTGTATCAGCAGTGTTCAATAAAGACGAAGTTGTTGTATTCGACTTCAAACCTACCTTCGAGAACTACCAAGTCACCGTTTTGGGAGGGAAGAAAGCTGACACTGAATCGGGAAGCAGTATTGGTATGGGAACCAGTGGTTCAGGTGCTTATGATGGTCGCGGTTCAATAGTATCCTCTTTGATTGTCGCCATCTCATCAACGTTTATGGCAACGCTAATATCTTTGCTGGCTGCCTACGCGTTGTCGCGGTTGAATTTCAGAGGGTCACAAGGCTATATGCAGTGGATACTGTCTCAGAGGTTTCTGCCCCCCATTGCCATTATCATTCCTTTGGTTTTTATATTCCGGGATCTGGGGCTAAGAGATACGCATTTTGGGCTAGTCATCGCTCATACACTAATAAATATCCCTATTGCATTATTGATACTTAAGTCATTCTTTGATGACGTTCCGATAGAAATTGACCAAGCGGCAATGATCGATGGTGCCACAAGATTCCAATGTTTCTACATGGTAGTCGTTCCTATGATCAAAGGGGGCATTGCAGCTACGGCTGTTCTTTGCTTCATATTTTCATGGACAGAGTTTCTGCTATCGCTTTTTCTTACTAGTTCGATCAGAACAATCCCAGTAAAAATTACGACATTTGTAACCTCCACCGGCTCTGAGTGGGGATATATATCGGCATTGGGAACAGCCGCCATTGTTCCCGGATTCATATTCATTTTGCTTGTTCAAAACCACCTGGTTAGGGGCTTGACGATGGGTGCCGTTAAAGACTGATGCGCTGATTGCATCTAATACTTAAAAGGAGAAAGTCAATGAGTTTTAAAAGATTTCAGAAACAAAACTATATAATTGATTCGGCTAATGCCTTTAGTTCCGGCAAGATGAGTAAGCGGGACTTCCTAAGAAACATGGGTGTAGCTGGTGTCGGAATATCTGCATATTCTGCTGGACTTCTGGGTAAACCTAGACCGTTCTTTGGGAACGTTGCGCATGCGCAAGAAAACAATACACCCGAAGATGTTGCAAATTTTTTACGCGAAGCTGGAAAACCTTTTGCAGGGACAACGATTCGCTACACATCTGAAGCAACTCCGCCCACCAATATTCTCAATGAACTAAAAAGCGAGTTCACAGAGCTAACGGGGATCAATGTTGAGATCGAAATAGTACCTTTGGAGCAAGTGCTTGCGAAAGCAACACAGGATGTTCAAGGTCAACTAGGCACATACGATATCTATTATCTCGATCAGGCGTGGACTTCTACATTTTCACCCGACACGATTGACCCAGTGGAATACTATGCATCCAAACCTGATTTGGCGATGCCAGGCTTTGATTTCGACGATTTCTCAAAGCCATTGGTAGAAGGCATCTGTGAATACGACGGTAAGTGGGTAGGGCTGCCTTTTGATATTCCTATCTTCACATTGATGTATCGCAAAGACTTGCTAGAAAAGCATGGTATTGCAGTTCCTGAAACTTATGCAGATTTCTCAACGGCAGTTGAGCTCATTTCCAAGGAAGAAGCCGAAAATAATATTTACGGTACTGGCCTACAGGCGAAGTCTGGTCACTATTCATTAGAGTGCGATTGGTCTCAGGCAGTTTGGGGGCACGGTGGATCTATTTTTGGAGCTGATAAGAATTTCTCAGGCAACGACGCCCAAGCCGTCGAAGGTCTTGAGTGGTATATGAACTTGCTGAAGAATTCTCCTGCTGCATCAGTAACATCAACATGGGATGGACAGTGGCAGATGGGTGCATCTGGGCAAATCGCTATGGCACAGAGTTGGGCGGAGTTTTTTCCTGGGTGGAATGCGGACGATTCAGAAGTCAAAGGCTTATGGGAAATGGCCAGGCCATTGCAAGGGCCAGCAACACTAAGATCTACTGACGATGTGGGTTTTGGAGAAATTCCAAACTGGGGTCATCAAGGCGGGTCAAGTATCGCATTGTCCCGTTATTCCAAGAACATTGACGCTGCTTGGTTGTTCCTACAGTGGGCTTGCTCTAAAGACATCATGACGCGTTGCACATTAGCCGGTGGTTTTGCGCCGATGAGAAATTCGTCCTATACAGATCCTCGTATCGTAGAGCGAAAAAATCTCGAAGGTAGTGGTACTACGCGCCACCTGGACACAGTTAAATGGACCATAGACAACGTGATGGCCTCTGAGCCTGATCTACCTATTTGGGCGGGTGTTGCTAACAACGAAATCCCTACAGAGTTGGGCAAACTTCTCACCGGACAGGAATACGGTGGAAGTGCCAAGAAATGTATGGATCAAGTTGCGAAACTGGTTGATGCTGTGGTCGATGAGGCAGAACTCGGTTAAAGAAAAAGCAATCCCCCCCTTTATATAAGGCAAAGCGGGGGGATCTGTTTGATCAACCTGATCATACGGATATCTATCAATAAACATGAATAAATATGGCTTCGGTAAAAATATCCAATCTTAAAAAGGAGTATGGACCGGTTCAGGTGTTACACAGCCTGGATCTCGAAGTTGCTGATGGCGATTTCGTGGTGTTGCTTGGCCCGTCTGGGTGTGGCAAGTCCACACTGCTACGGATGATAGCCGGTCTGGAACCCATAACGGCCGGGGATGTGTTTTTTGATGATAGACGCGTGAACGATATTCATGCAAAGGACAGGAATATCGCGATGGTATTCCAGAACTATGCTTTGTATGCGCACATGAGTGTGCGAAAAAATATGGCGTTCTCTATGCGCCTTAAAAAAATAGACAAAAAAATTATTGATGAAAAAGTAGAATGGGCAGCGTCTATTCTGGGTCTGGAGCCTTATCTTGATAGGCTTCCTAAGGAGCTATCCGGCGGCCAACGGCAACGTGTTGCGATGGGCAGAGCTATTGTGCGGGATCCGGACGTCTTTCTTTTTGACGAACCGCTATCGAACCTGGACGCTAAACTGCGTGTGCAGATGAGAACAGAAATAAAAGATCTTCATCAACGCTTGAAAACAACCACCGTTTACGTGACCCACGATCAAATTGAAGCGATGACCATGGCTGATGAGGTGGTTATTATGCGCGATGGAGTTATCGAGCAAGCAGGCTCTCCAATGGATATTTATGATAATCCCGGTAATTTGTTTGTGGCGCAGTTTATAGGGTCACCCGGCATGAACATTGTTGAATGTCAGGTTTCTGAAGCTAATGGAAAATTATGTGCGACAAAAGGTGACTTGCAACTACCCTTGCCATCGAATGCTAATGTCATCAATGGGCAAACCATTTATTACGGCATAAGGCCAGAACATCTTCAAGCAACAAGACAAGCGTCGCTGGCCGCCAGTGATTCAAACGATAAGAGCATAACCGGAGTTGTCCGAGTAGTTGAGCCGACAGGACCCGAAATACATATCTATTCGAAACTCGATAATCAAGATGTGTGTTCAATATCGCGCGATCGTGTTCTGTGGGCACCAGGCGAAGATATTCACTTCATACCTGATGTGGAACACGTACATCTGTTTGACGGCGACACTAAACTTGCGATTTAGTGGGGCTAAACGAGAGTGCCAAAAAAGCAGTAACGCTTTTTTGATAGTCACGGCTTAGATAATATTTGAACGAGTGTGAGAGAGCGATTATGACCAAACCTCTTATTGCGATAACAGGCGCGAGTTCTGGAATAGGTGAGGCGACAGCACGTGCTTTTTCAGCTCAAGGCCATCCCTTGCTACTCATGGCAAGACGTCTAGATCGTATGACGGCTATGGATTTGCCGAACACCATGTGTCGATGTGTTGATGTTCGTGACAGAGACGCTATTGCCCAGGCAGTGAAAGATGCAGAGGCTGAATACGGCCCGGTAGACTGTTTATTCAATAATGCCGGTATAGCTCGGCTAGGCGATATTGGTGAGCAAAATCCAGAGGAATGGGATGAGAGTATTGATATCAATATCAAGGGAGTCATGAATGCCCTACATCCATTTATCAATAGTATGAAGGTACGCAAGCACGGCACTATTGTAAACATGAGTTCCATTGCTGGAAGAAAAGTCTATCCCGATCACACGGTGTATTGCGGCAGTAAATATTTTGTCCATGCCATATCCGAAAGCTTGCGAGGATATCTGGCGCCCCACGACGTGCGCGTTATTGTCATTTCACCTGGAATTATTGATACAGAGGTGCTTGACCATGTCACCGATCCAAATACCTTAAAAGCCTACAAGGACAATAAAGTGCGTATCGGTGGCGGTATATCTGCTGATCATGTCGCTGACATGATTCTGTTTGCCTACCAGATGCCGCAAAACGTGTTAATTCAGGAAATGGTGGTTACACCAACGCGGCAGGAGTTCTAAGCATTGAGCGCTGCACTCGTCATTGGTCTGGATAGTTCGACCCAAAGCACTAAAGCTATTGCATGGAACGAATCCGGGGAAGCTGTTGCCATAGGTCGTGCAGATATACCTATGAGTAACCCAAGACTCGATTGCTTTGAGCAGAATCCCGATGACTGGTGGTCTGCTTGTCTTGATTCGCTTAAAAGTTGTGTATCGCAATTGGAATCACAGGGCATAGCGTCATCTGAGATCCAGGGTCTGACGATATCTAATCAACGCGAGACACTTGGCTTTTTCGACGAAGATGGAAATTCCACATATCCTGCCATGTTGTGGCTTGACGAAAGGAGCCGAAGACAGGTCAAAGAGTTTTCCGAACGGTTTGGTGCTGAAGAAATCCACCGCATAACCGGACGACCGCCGGACATAACACCCTGTTTGTACCGCTTCCTATGGTTGAAGCAGAACGAGCCTTCGGTCTGGAATCGCACTGCCCATTTTGTGGATGTACAAGCTTATCTGGTGCAAAAGCTGTGTGGGGGCGGCTATCGAACCGGTTGGTTCAGCGCCGATCCAATGGGAATTGTCGATATGCAAACCCGTACTTGGTCTCAGCCATTGTTGGAAGCATTGGAGTTGGATGAAGCAAAGTTACCCAAGTTACATGCTCCCGGATCACTGCTGGGTACGGTGACCAGCGCTAATTCAGAACTAACCGGGCTACCATTGGGGCTAGCGATTTACGCGGGAGGTGGCGACGGCCAGTGTGCGGGACTTGGGACTAACTGTACTTCATCCGAACGTGCCTACATTAATCTTGGCACTGCCATTGTGTCTGGAGTTTGGTCGCGTGAGTATCGATACAGTAAAAGTTGGCGGACTGAACTTGCAGCTCAGGGAGAAGGGTATATATACGAAAACTGTCTTCGCTCTGGGGCATTTCTATTGAATTGGTTCGTTGACCAGTTTGTTGCTCATGGCAAAGCGGATGCAAACGTTTTTAAAAAACTGGAACAGGCTGCTAGTCAGTTACCGATCGGTTCTGAGGGTTTGCTTGTG
>JALZVU010000094.1 GCA_023301795.1 Granulosicoccus sp. | reverse complement strand
GTGTCTGAGAACTCAAACAGGTCGGAAGTTCATACACGTAAGTGCTGCAAAGCAAATCGAGCGTCGCTAGCTTTAAGGCTAGGGGGCGTGATTTTGCCAGTGCATCGTGTACTGTGACAAAGTCGCTTGTATTGACGGTGTTCACGTTCTTGCAAGCTCTGAACTAACAGTGCCGAGGAACTAGCCGTGACCAGACTCATCCTGCCCAATGAAGTAGACAGCGTTATTGAACCCAGCGATCTTGAGCAACGGGTGGGTAGTGACATTATCACCACGCGCTACAGCGTAAGTTTCCGGGCTGATCGGGGAGCGGCTAAAGAGCGGAGCGTTGATGTAGACGACCTTGATGTTGTCGAGCTTGAGATGGAGGACGGTCAGCGGCTTTGGGTGCGAGTGGATGAGCTTGAGAACGAGTTCGGGATAACCCTTAACAGATCAGGTGACACGCCTGAGGATGGCGCCATTCGCATTCCGACGTCCTTGCCAATGGATGGTCGAACTCGAGGACTGGGTAGTTGGGCAATCAAGGGCCTGAAGATAATCGGCATTGATATTGCCGGTAGCATCACCGACTTTGTAAAAGGCAAGGTAGAAGGTGGCTTGGCACCCGGTGCTGGACTTTATCGTTGCTCTGGTACAGCGGCTACAGATCTGAAGCCTGTTAACAGCATTGATAAAAGTCTGCCTATCCTGGTTTTTCTGCACGGTACTGCGTCCAGCACCGATGGGAGTTTTGGTGCTTTGTGGCAAGGCAACGCCCGTCCTATTGGTGATTTGCTAAGCCATTATCAGGATCAAGTGCTGGCTTACCAACACCAGTCACTAAGCCTAAGCCCCATTGAGAATGCCTTGGGCTTGTTGAAAAAACTGGTGGCGTTAAAGTCGACTGTACAAGGCAGCCATCCACTACGGGTGCATCTTGTGTCCCATTCGCGAGGAGGTCTGATTGGCGAGATTCTGTGTCGTGCAACAAGGGATTCCGGTTTGGCTTTTGATGATAACGACTTGGCCTTTTTTTCAGGCGAACAATACAGTCGAGATAACGCAGCCTTACAAGAGCTAGGCTCTTTAATGTCCACTTCGGATTTACTGATAGAGCGATTCATTCGGGTTGCCTGTCCGGCACGAGGAACTACGCTTGCTGACGGCAGGCTGGACCGTTACCTGTCTGGCATGTTCAATATTATGGATAAGGTGCCAGGCTTGTCTAATCCTGTGGTTGATGGGGTAAGTAGTTTGCTTCTAGCGGTTGTGAAAAAACGCACCGACCCAGAAGAGCTTCCCGGTATGGAGGCGATGATGCCAGGCTCCCCAACCATTCGCATGCTGAATCGTCCAGATGTGACGGTGAGTGCGGATCTGCATGTTATCGGTGGTGATGTCAAAGCATCAGGTTTTGTTAATCGCTTGAAGGTGATTATCACCGATCTTTTTTATCGAGAAGACCATGATCTTGTCGTCAACACACCCTCAATGTTTGGTGGAGCATCTCGTACTAACGATGTACGCTACTGGGTGGATACGGGTAAAAATGTAAACCACTTTCAGTACTTTGGAAACAGTGCCACTACATCGCGGCTGAGCGCTGCACTGCTGGAAAACGAAGCCGCGTTTCATACGCTTGATGTAAAGCCTTTTGAGGTAAGTGAGGATCACTACCGTAAGCGCTCGCTGGAGCCTCAGCCCATCGTATTTGTGCTGCCCGGCATCATGGGCAGCCATCTGGCGTTGGATGATGATCGGATCTGGCTGGATTTTCTTGAGATAGCCTGTGGTGGTATCGGTAAGCTGAGTATCGACAAGGGTGCGCCGCGTGTCCGGCCAGTAAAGCCTCTGGATGATGCGTACGGCGAATTACTCAAGTATCTAGCCGCCACTCATGACGTTCGCCCATTTCCTTATGATTGGCGAATATCGATTGAAAAAAGCGCCGAACTACTTCGTGCCCAGGTAGAACTTGCGCTGGATGAAGCCACCGCCGCCAAACAGCCTATTCGGTTTGTTGCCCATTCTATGGGTGGGCTTGTGGTTAGAGCGATGCTCGCAACCCCTGCTGGGGACGCGCTCTGGCAACGCATAAGACAACAGGAAGGCGCTCGTTTCATTATGCTGGGTACCCCCAATGGCGGTGCTCACAGTATGGCCGCCATGTTGATAGGGCGGGATGCGCTAGTGCGCAAGCTAGCGTTACTGGATTTCAAGAGCAGCTATGCAGAGCTTTTGCAGACGATTGCCCAATACGATGGTGTGCTGCAATTGCTACCGCACGATGGCAAACTCGATCTCTATGATCCCGTGGTGTGGGAGAAGTTGCGTGATCATGATGTCCCTGACAAACGCGGTGTGTTTGGGTCCAAGAATAAAAAAGACAAAAGCGCAGGTGTCAGTTGGTCATTACCTGCAAAAGCACAGTTAAAGTCGGCAGCAGCCGTCCGTGATCTTATTCGTAATAGTCCATTGGACGCTGATCTCACCATCTATGTTGCGGGCGCGGCCCCAGCGACGGCGGTCGATATCCTTGTCGATGAGAATGCCCGCAAGGAGCATCAGGTACAGGTACATGCAACGTCCAGTGGTGATGGTCGTGTGACATGGGCCACCGGAATACCCTCACAACTGCCTGCCAGAAATGTGTACTACATGGATGCCTTGCATGGTGATCTGGCAAACACAGCTGAGACCTTTCCGGCGCTGTTGCAGTTGTTAGAAGATGGAGCAACTGGGCAGCTGTCAAATACTCCGATAGTAGGTCGTGGTAGCAGCGACGAGCGCTTTATCATGCCAGCACTAAAGCCCGATATGTATCCTGACAGGGCAGCTCTTGTCTCTGCCGTATTGGGAGGGCGCCGCGAAGTCAAAAGGCTACCAACCACAAAGTGCAACGTAAGAATCGTACACGGTGATCTGGCGCGTTCGCGTTTCCCGGTGACTGTTGGGCACTATGCGGGTGACACTATCGTGAGTGCTGAGAGCTATCTTGACCAGCAACTCGATGGTGGTTTACGCAAGCGCCATCAACTGGGTATTTATCCCAACAAGTGTGGTACTTCCATTGTATTGTTGAATTGGCCGGATGATCGTGAGCGCAAGCGATCTCGTGATCCTGTGCATCCGGGTGCTGTTGTTGTCGGTTTGGGTACCGTAGGAGATCTCACCCCTGGCTCGCTAACCAGTACACTAGTTGATGGCTTCCTGGAATATGCACTGAAAGTTCGAGATGCTGCGGTAGAGCGATCACGACGTCAGGAGTCTGAGCCGCTGGATGTTGTCAATGCACCGCTCACCACACTACTCATCAGTTCGGGTAATGATCTTACTGTCAGTGACTCGCTTCGCTCGATTTTACGTGCGGTGGCCATGGTTAATACTCGCTTGCAGCCGCCAGCAGGCGATGACTCCGGTGAAACGCAAAAACCTTACGTGCGTATTCCGGAACTGGACGTCATCGAGTATTGGGAAGACCGTGCCATTCAGGCAACCCGTGCTCTGGTGAACGTGGCCAATACGAATGACTTCAATGAAGATTTTGAATTTCAGCGTCAACTGGTTGAAGGGCAGGACGGACGGCGGCGCGTCAGTTTTGATGACGAGCCCGGTTGGTGGCAGCGTATGCGTATCAGTGTGACGGCCAATGATGATTTAAAGTTTGAAACACTGACTGAGCGAGCGCGTGTTGAATCGCAATTGCAATCCACCCAACGTATTCTTGTAGACCGATTTCTGGCTCGTGCGGCAGCTTCGAGTACCTATGATCCGTTGTTGGGTAAAACCTTGTTCGAGTTGATCATGCCAAATCAGCTAAAACAATATGCACCAGATCGTCGTGATTTGATCCTCATGCTGGATGAGAAAGCTGCGGTCTACCCTTGGGAGTTATTGCAGGATGGTTTTGATTCATCCGGACGGCCTATGGCCGTTGAGGCTGGGATTGTCAGGCAACTGGTGTCTGACGAGTTTCGTGAGCAGCCATTAATGTCCCAAGCGTCAACGGCTCTTGTGATAGGTGACCCTGTCGCTGACGACGTTCATGGTGGTGCTTTTCCACGCTTGCCGGGAGCTGCTGATGAGGCGCATCTGATAGCGTCAGAATTAAACGCTGCAGCCTATGACACCACAGTGCTGGTGGGTGAAGCTGCAAAACCGCTGGATGTTGTAACTGCGCTGTATGAGAAGCCTTATCGTATTTTGCATATTGCAGCTCACGGGGTTTTTGATATGCCTATCGACGATGCTGGCCGACCAGTGAAAGAAGGGTTTGGCAATGCCCAACAGGGCGCCGAGCATTCTAGTCAAAAGCGTGTGTCGGGCGTTGTTCTGGGGGATGGTATCTACCTTACGCCATCAGAATTCGAGCAGATGCGTAGTGTGCCAGAGCTGGTTTTTATTAATTGTTGTTATCTGGGTAAGCAAGGAGAGAGTAAAAATCCGCGCCCCGTCGAATATCATCGCCTTGCTGCCAATGTAGCAACACAGCTCATCAGAATGGGTGTGCGTTGCGTGGTGGCTGCCGGGTGGGCCGTGGATGACGATGCAGCAAAGCTATTTGCCCATACGTTTTATGAGAACCTGCTTAGAGGTCGTAGGTTTGGAGATTCTGTAGAGATTGCAAGACGTGCCTCATACGAGCTGGAGCTTCGGCGTAATGGTAATACTTGGGGTGCCTATCAATGTTATGGCGACCCTGATTTTTCACTAAGGACGTCAAACACTTATTCAGCATCAGACACAGAAGAGCCACCGCTATCGAGCACCGATCTGGTTCACAGGCTGGAAGATATCGCACGCAGTGCTGGCTACCAGGATAGTCAACGTGCAAAAGATGCACTCAAGCAACGGCTTGAGCGTTTAATCAAGACTATTTCCAAGAAATGGTACAAGTCAGGCACCGTATGCTCAGCTGTTGCTACAGCTTACGCACAGCTTGGTTGTCTTGAGAAAGCAGCCAGCTATTATGAAAAAGCGAACACCAGTGAGCATGCTGATGCATCTATATTGTCACTGGAACAGCTTGTGAACATGAAGGCACGGCTGGCCGTTGAAATAGCGGATGCAAGTGACTCAAAAGAGGATGCAGAACGTGCATTTGGCGAGTTAGCCGCTGCGGAGAAAATCATAGATTCGCTTATCGGCATTAATCCTTCACAAGAGCGGTATTCAATTAAAGGTGGTGTTCACAAGCGGTGGGCTAAACTGGGTACCAAGAGTGTTCAGCGTGACCAGCTCGTTAAGATGGCGGAAGCCTACCATTGCGCGCATGCACGTGGTGTGGCTAGTGAAAATTCCAACGAATTCTATCCTTTACAAAACTGTGTTGCCGCGAACATCGCGTTGTCGTGGTGCACCAGTGTAAAAGAGCCGCCTAAACCTGCTGATATCAAGGCTGACATTGAACAGCTCGGGCATTATCTGGATGGTACCAATATGAGTGACGCTGATTTTTGGACAGCATGCCAAGAGCCGGATTTATTGCTGCTCAAAGCACTCAGTAACAACAGGATATTATCGAAGGTGGAGATGCCACCGATCATAAAGGGATACCAGAAAGCGCTAAAACGTGGAGGCTCGGAACGTCAGTTCAAGACGATGACGGAGCATCTTTATTTTTTCCTGAAAGTTGCAACAATACAGTTGCCCAAAGGGCAAAAGGAGGCCAAGAATCTATGTGCTGCCCTTGAGGAATTGCTAGCAGCATTGAAGGCGGATTAGGTGCTGTGTAAAGATGCTCTGTGCAACGTTAAGTGATCACTCGGCCACTGCCGCAGTGGACTCAGCATTA
>JALZVU010000093.1 GCA_023301795.1 Granulosicoccus sp. | reverse complement strand
ATCTGAATATATCAAAGGCGCAGAAATACGTCTTAAGGAAATCACTGGCCGTAAGCCTAGTGCTGCTTTTCACTCAATGATTGTAAGTGACAACGAGCTAATGGCTGCCTCAGAACCTCCAAGCCACGCTATTTTACAAATGAAAGCTCTTGCACCTGAACGTGCAGCTGAATTTGCCGACCTGCTACAAGAGGCGCATTTTGGAGAAGGTAAAGACGTTAATGACCCAGCAACATATGATGAGATTTGTATAGAACATAAGCTGCCAATGCTTGACACCGTAGCAATACAAAAAGCGTCATCCTCCGACCCGCTCGTTGCAGAGAGCTTTGAACGGTGCCGTAAGCTTCAACCAAATGGCTACCCTACAATCTTTGTTGCGGGGAAGGATAATACAGTTATTGCGACAATTTCATCCACGTATGACCCTGCAAGCTTCGTAGCACAGTACAAAGAAATTCGAGATTCCTTTCTTGCAACATAAAAGGAAGTCAATTAGATCAGACTCGATTGAATTCTAATAAGCAGGTCTGGACAGGTTTAGCTTGAACGGCAAAATGAAGGTGAACGCGTGCGGCCAATGACAGGATTTATCCCGTCTGAGATATTCGGCACAGTGGACACTCCGAACAATCTAGGAGTCTTTGCACATGTCAGATACGGTAACACGTGCACCGCTCCGTAGCCAACAACTCTGGATTGGTCATGTACAGCAGTGGCGTCACAGTGGCCTGAGTAGGGTGGCCTATTGTGAGAAGCACAACATCAAGCGTGGTAGTTTCTATAAGGGCTGTGCGGAAGCCAAGTTAAACCAATCAATCGTCAAACACCGTTCAGCTAGTTGATTCTGCGCTCATCCATTCTCATCTGGTCGAACTCACCTGCGCAATGTACTGGCGGCTATTCCAATGACGTTGCAGGACTACCGGGCACAACACCACCTCCGTCTCTGACTTGGCAGAGCCAATTGTACAAGGTCCGTGGGCTGATACCTTCAGCTTCAGAAACAACGGGTACGGGCTGGTTCTCAGGCGGTAGCAGTTTTTTAAGTACTGCGTCTTTTTTCTCTAACGAATAACGTGGCATTTCATTGCTCCAAACTGCCTCCGAATGATTTAGGGTTTAGGAAGCATCTATGTTGACGTAGGGGGCGTGACGTTTGCGCGCGGCGCTGTACGCGCCGCTATCTGGTTGGCTGGCCAGCCTGCCGGTATGTATGACATGAATGATGTGCTGGGTCTAGATGCGCCGTGAATTCCGGCGCAGGCTTCGAGTACCGATTATTGATCTTACTTTATTGCTCTTACTTGATAAACGGTGTATCAAAATCCTCTAACTGGTCTACAGGCACCGAAAGCACAAACGCGGGTTGCGGGTTCGCTGGGGCATTTGATCGTGGTGCCTGACTATTCGACTGCATTATCACCGTCGATAACCAGCCATTTTGCACCGCTACTGCGTCTGCAACTGAGTTATTGTTGCCGTTCGCGTATCCGCGAGCCAGTAGCACACCATTGCTATAGCTACGATCATTTGGGTCTAGTGAATGGAAATAGATATCTGATCCACGATGTACTACTGCGCCCATTCTTCCGTTGCCTATTGAGAACAGATCGTCGGTAGTAGACTGGAAGGGTGGTTTTACAGATACCCATTGTGACCCTGTATATCTGTGATACCAAAGCGATCCACCGCGTTCGTCGTTCAATATGTGCGGATAACTGTTTGAGTCTATTGCAATCGATCCTGCATTATTCGGAATGGGATCATTGGGAGTGTTCCAGATCAACTGCTGGACATCAAAACCAGCAGGGTTGTCAGCACCGCCGAGATAGTTATGGCCACGCTCGTTCCAGATTAAAGGAAAACGATGGTCGCCATTGATTCCATATTGCGTCCAGCTCTGACCATTATTGCGTGAGTAGAAATGGATAAGATCGACCTGGTTTTCGGTTGCAGATCCAGGGCCGTTATCATCACGCCAGATTCCTGCCCAATGCAGTGTCGTTCCATCACGAGATGTTGCAATGTTTGAGACGTATAGCCTCAGTGCAGAACCGCTGTTCAGCTGAGTCAGATTGTCGAAATTGCCGGTGTTGTGGTTATACCTGACTATTACCCAGCGGAATCTAGCGTTACCTTGTCCCACAATCTGGTCACGATATGAAAGATAGAGATAACCATTTGCGTAACTGAACGATGGATAGGTCACTCTGCCAGAGTAGTTGCCAGGAATCTCGTTTCTGTTGACGTTTGAAAAACCATTTCCTATTGAGTAGGGCTGATTTGATTTCGCCATGCGCAGATTATTGCTGTGGTGGTTACCTGTGACAAAAATGGTTCCATCTCCTGCGACCCCAACACCGGTATTATTGTGGTTGTCATCAGCCCATTGTGTGTTCCCCATAGCGGCGGCGTGAACACTTACGGGTGTCTCCCAATCGCCTGCAGGAAAATCTCGAATCGTTACATACATCTGGCGATCAGGGTGTCTGACAAACGAGTAAAGTTGTCTCAAATTCCCATTATTGTCAGTGAACGTCACGAGAGAACTGTTGCCATTCGCGTTGTACTTATACGTGTTATCAAGCGTTGCCGGAATTTGCTTCAGGTTTGCCTGGCCTCGCGCTGGATCGTCGTTTACAGGTAGTTCAGGATCAGGTGTTGGCGCTTCAACAACAGGTGTAGTTGGTGTTGTATCACCCTCGGTAATCCTGGGGTTGTTGACGTTGCCACAAACAAATCCGTACGGTGCCTGACGGTCACACTCAACTATTGGCAGATCAGTGAGCGCGTCGTATTTTGCGACAGCTTCTGCACGAGTTGCACCGAATGTGATAACGATGCCACTGGTTATTTTCCCGGAGTCGTTATCGGTTTCAGTATCCGGAGTATCCGGAGTATCTGGAGTAGACGACGGCGGAATATAGTTGGCAGGAACATTCTCGTCTGAACAAGCCCATTGACCATCACCAATCGGGTCGCAGTCTGCACGCTGCAGTCCGGTTAGCGCAAATTTTTGCCTGGCGTCGCTGAGACTGTCACCGACAACTATCGTCTGTGCGTGTGTGATGGTCGCAGATAATGCTAGCGTTACTAGCAGTAGTACCCTACTGGCTTTTATAAATTTCAATGGTCTCTTCTCGATTTTCACGGAGTAACTTATGCTTGATGCATAGAGCGTATTAAATATCTTCAACGTTCCTTATTTCAAAGTAGTAGTTATTGGTTTAAAAGTTTGAAAAGAACCGACGAAAGGAAAACTGTAAATAAAAACGGTATTGAATCGGTATCTGATGAACATGCGATGTAATCGTGCGAAACGATGGACGTTTGAAGATGGCTATGACGGTCAACGAATGTGGTCGAATCTATACAACGTTGTGTTGCCGGATTTTGTAACTATCGGTGTGCTGCTGGTTGTTGCAACTGTCATTACCGTCACCCTGCTTCTTGTTTGGCAATTGGTTGGCAATCAACAGGATTGTTAAATTGCCTGCCCAATGACTTTGGTGAATCCACAACAGTTGCGCCTTATGGAGAACTGAACGGTTAACGGTTAACCGTTCTGCGCCGCGGAGTGTAGCGGGAGCGAAATCAGGATTTGAGACGTGCATCTCATTTCGAGATATTAATGTGATTGAAATCACATTAGTAACGGTTACATTTCACATTTATTAATTCATCGAGACGTGAAGTGATTGTTGTCAATCATAAACATGCCCTGATTTTAATATTCACGTAGTGCGTCAGATCAGTAATTTGCTGTTGCGGTGACCGTGCTGGGAAGAGGATGACTATGGCACCGGCCAGCTAGGCAGGGTTGGGGGATCCTCGTTGCATGGGCAAAATATTGTCGCACCTGGAAGCCACAAGCTGCACCCCACCGGCAGGCTCAGCAAAATGTGCTGTTGGAGCAGGTGCGCCGCCGCTAGGGGTAGCTAGCCCCCACAAGAGTCACGGGCGCCTGGCTAGGGATGCTCGATGGATACTGCATAAGGAAAAGAGGTGGCTAGGGGCGCCCGGCTAGGGGCGCCCGGCTAGGGGCGCCTGGCTAGGGCAATGGTTGCGCGTTAGAGATTGATCAGGTGCCCGATGTGTGTTGGGGTAGATTGGCCGGGTGCTAGCGGGAGCTTCAAACAGTCCGCGGGCAAGTCACTGCAGCCGGTTCACTGATGAAAATAGCCTAGGTTAAGCGATTTTGAGTGTGGCGGCTTGGTGGTGGTAGGTGGTTTATACCTCCTATAGTGCGCCAGGATAAGCTGGCAAAGAACAGCGGGTACAAGTCCCGTACGGGGGAAGGTTTAGCCAACCACCCCGGCCCCGAGGACGCTATCGTGCCCAACCGACTAGAAGGACAACGATCCCGAAGGCCGACGGCAGTTCGCGTTCACTGAGTATCTGGTGTCTGGAGGACAAGATCGTCCAACAGTCAGTTACCACAGTTC
>JALZVU010000092.1 GCA_023301795.1 Granulosicoccus sp. | reverse complement strand
CTCGATACCGCTATCTCGCTGCCCACTTCTTACACTGCCACTGCACAAAACGAGTCACAAAATCTGCGCGCTATCGGCCGCATGTATGACGATGGCCAGATACTGGCTAACGACACAGTATCCCAGACTATCCGTTATCGCCAACGCTCAGTGTTAGGTAACAGCTTTCCAGCCGCCGGCGAACCCGCCAGCGAAACACGTTATCTGCCCGGCAGGAACAAACGCACAATCGACTTTGCCAAAACTCTGCGATCAGAAGTTAACACTGATAGAGAATTCGCACATCGCGTGCTACAACATTTTAACGTGGAACCCTTCCGATACACCCTGCGCCCCCAGTTACTCGGAAACTCACCTGTGGACGATTTTATGTTTAACAGCCGCGAAGGGTTTTGCGAACACTATGCTGCTGCATTTGTCGTGATGATGCGTGCTGCGGGCATCCCTGCACGTGTGGTCACCGGCTATCAGGGTGGAGAGATGAATGGGGATTATATGATCGTGCGCCAATCAAACGCACATGCATGGACAGAAGCCTATATTGATGGCACGTGGCAACGTTTTGATCCAACCAGTGCAGTTGCGCCTTCTCGCATCGAAGGCGGTCTGGCCGCAGCGCTTCCTAATGAGTCATTCGTTCCACGTATGGCACGCCATGCACCAGGATTATTACGCACCATGCAGCTTCGCTGGGATGCCGCCAATCATCACTGGCAACGGCTGGTTGTTGATTTTGACAATGACTCGCAAGCGGGCTTATGGGATCGCCTTGGTCTGGGCAAACCGACACAGTGGCAAATCATGGTTGTCTTTCTGCTGCTCGCGGGTATCTGGAGTGCTGTGGTGTTGCGCTCACCGCACAGACAGTCCAAAAAACTTGATATTCAGGAACGCTACTGGCAACGCTTAAGTCTGTTTTTATATAATAAAGGCTTGCCACGAAGGCCCAGTGAGAGTCCTTCAGAGTTCTTGCAACGAGCGGCTACAGCATGGCCATCTCACCAAGAAAGCCTGCAGCAACTGGACAATATCTTTACTGCATTGAGGTTCAGATCACTTGATGTCGCTGAGCGTCAGACATTAATTGGGAATGCAAAAAAAGAACTGCGCTCTCTACGCCTGGCTCTTTTGTTCAACCGGAGTCTAAAGCCGATATAGATGATTATCCCACTGGAGTTTATAGAGGTTTGACGAGCCCAGTTCAGCATTGCTTATAGGCGTTATCTGCCCAGTACCGCTGCTCACCAGGAAATCATTTACCCGAAAATCACTCGTAGATGGCTCACCGCCCTCTACTGTAATTTTAGAAGAATCGTTTGTCGCATGCTGGCTGGCTACACCGCTACAGTCAAGAATAGACACGCTGTTAGTCAGTTCGCGGGTGCGCATGTCAACACTGAAAACCACACCACCTTTGGCAGATGAAAAAATCACCTGTGTACCGGCCACCGCTACTGAAGTCAGATAATGTTGTGTTCTTAACTGTAGCAACTCCGGTAAATCCAGCAACTGCAGTCCACGAGAAGATAGTCCACCCTTATAACTGCGCACACTGTGTTCGATAGACAAAGAGCCTGCGACAGCTTTTATGCTCGCATCATCACCCTCATACTGGCCAGCAAACCAGATCTGAGCTGTATCCGAACACGCAAGATGTCGCAATGAGAGCTGATGCAGGTCATCATCGAGCTCATGCCGAGCAACGATTCGCCCACTAGCACCCTCGATCAGTACGATGGAGGGCTGCATAGAATCAATATTCAGTTTATCCCGGCCGTGCTCAGGGTGTGTGCGAATCCCACCGTTTGCCACCACAAGCAGATCAGTACCTGGCACACGAATAACATCGTGCGGGCCGATGCCAAGAACATCAATCTCTGCAACACGACGATATCCTGCTTCTACCTCGTACACGCCCAAAACACCTCGCGCACGCTCGTAGTCATTTTCGGTGGCATACAGGTAGTCGCCTGAGCTGCTATATGCACCATGCCCGTAAAAATGCCGACCAGCAATTGCCTCGACCACTCGATCGCTTCGCTGCTCAGTTGCCTGAGAGCTTTCAAGATCGAAGGCAATCATGTATCCACCGGGACGTCGTGCAAACAAACACCCTTTGCCAATACCGTCATGACCCGCAGCTCCATGCGCACGAGCAGGCACTGTTATCTTTCGGATGATACGCGCCTGTTCATCCAGCAGAACACCGCAATCAATGCCTGCTAGGGTTCGAGCAGCACTCACGTAGCGAACAGTGCTGTACACGTTTTTAGCAGAACGTGCGAAAACGCCACTGCTTGCGCCAATGGGTGCAGCACTGGCAACGACACCTGTCAGCAGCTTTAATGCATCACGGCGTTGCATGCTACAAATCGACATTTGCGTTAATCGCCATCATCGCTGTTGAAGCCTGCCCTGACATCAAGTTTGCTCATAAATCGCTCATTCACTGTTGATCTAATTCCACCAAGTATCGCTTGCGCAGCGTTGAGTAAGGACTCAGCGTCCTCGGACAAGGCCCCAGAATCATCAACCATAGAGGGCAGTGCTTGCAGCTTGCCCAGAACACCCGCGAGCGTTTTGAACTCGAACACCAGTTCGTCTTCCAAATTGGTGGCATCTGCCAGCTTTGTATCAATGACTAGCGCACGAATGGATTCAACATTTCCAGCCAGCATCGCAGCGGTTGCACCACTTCTCCACAAGGGGGCATAGCGCGCAGGTGTATCTTGATTATCCAGCATCGGTTTGATTTTTCGCATCATGACATTATCGATGGCCACACTGATTTGTGTCACGATACTACGCAGTACCTCAGTGCGTGAACGAAACTGTGAGGCGCTTGCATCAGGTGCCATGTACTGCTGCGCAATACCATCATCGATCTGCCAGGCACTGCTCAGACCAAGAGCCATGTCATCCATGTTCCGGGCGATCAATTGCAGTGCAGCACAGCTATTCGATGATCCTTCACCACTAAAAGCGTGCTCTGAGCTTTTGGAAAACAACAAGCGCTCGGCTGCAGGAAAGCCTTGCAACGCCACACTTTTTTGCTGAAATTCAGCCAACTCCAGATGTGCCAAATTGTCAGTATTCAAAAAATTGCGCAGTTGACGCTCACCCACTCGACGTTTGTCTGGCCAGTAGAACAATCGGTTTTGACGATTCTCCGCAAGCATAGGGCCAGTTCGGTAAAACTCCACCAATCCGAATTCATACACGAAAGAGGCAAAGCTATTACGTGTACTTGTGAACGTATCACTGGAGGACTCCTTACACAGGGTGCTTACCTGCTTCGAAAATGCACTGGCATGGGCGCTGAACTGTTCAAAACCAGGCCGATAGACCAACTCTACCGCAAGCCTTGCGTTCGCACTGAAACCCTCATTTTGCGCATTGGCCGTTTGAACAGAGCTAAACACCACGGATGCTGTAAACAGACAGACTGAAGATAATTTCATCATGGTCTTCATAGGGATTCAAGAAACAGAACTAGCTGCTGACGCTCTGACGGAGTCATCGCAACCACAGCCTCTTGCGCTGGCTGAGCTTCCCCACCGTGCCACAACACAGCTTCGAGCAAAGTACGTGCACGACCATCATGCAAGAAACTGGTATTGGGGTTCACCACTTGTGCAAGTCCGATACCCCACAGAGGAGCTGTGCGCCATTCTCGACCGTTTGCAGCGCCATCACCTGCGTTGTCCGCCAGTGCATCCCCCATATCGTGCAACAACAAATCGGTGTAAGGCCAGATAAGCTGAAACTGTAATTCATCTTGAGAGGCGTCTCTTGCCGTGACATGCTTGGGGGTGTGGCACGAAATGCAACCGCTTCCATAGAACAGCTCTTTACCAGCCAATTCACTCAAGCCCTCTACTTCGCGTCGTGCCGGCACAGCCAGATTCTTTGCGTAGAAAGTAATGAGATCTACCATCTTGGCAGGGGCTTCACCCTTACCTAGCCGGGCTTGATCACCGTGTGGAAGATCATTACAGAATGTTTGTAACGATGCGCAATCGCCTTGCGGATCTGGAAATTCAGCGCTCGACAATCCCATGTCTGAAAACAAGGCATGTACGTTTTGCGACCTCACGCTGTGCGTCGACGCCTTGTGACCAAAGCGACCCAATTGAGGTTCTTGCCCGTCACGCACTTCCCAGTTAGCTCGACCTGAGATACCGTCCCCATCACTGTCATCAGGATCTGCATACGCGAGTATGTGCGATGCATCAATCGCCTCCAGCAAACCAAGACCGGACATCGCTGGCGCAAGTCGAGCCGATATGTGTGTGTTGGCGTCCAGTTGCCCGTAGGCCAGGTCGCGGAATTGGTAACTCGGCGCTCTCAAGATCACGGGATCCTCGCCGTTCAGGACAATGGATTTATCCTTGTGAATAATGTCGACTAGCCCTTCAGCCTTGACCCCGGGAACTGCCGATGTGTGCAACTGCCCACCATAAGCAGGGTCAGGACCCCAACCAGCATTTTCGTTTTTCAGTTGCAGTAACAATGAAGCCGTCTTCTCCCCCACGACAGGAAGCTGCCCACGGCCGTCTTTAATATGACAAGACTGGCACGCCCGTGCATTGTAAAAAGGACCCAATCCATCTGACGCCTGTGTAGAGGAAGGCGATGCTACCCAGAACTTATTGAACAACGCATTACCAAGCTTGAAACTCTGCAATCCTTCAAAGCCTAGGGTGCCGTTCTCCATGGAATAAGCGTTACGATCGGCCTTGACCTGCTGCGTACCGGCCCCGCCCTGCATCAGCTCGAATTTTTCTGCCTTGGTGAAGTCCGTGGTTGGCACCAGCACATCGCGTACGCGTTGATTACCGCCCCAGACAGCGTCTGGTATAGCATTCGGCGCCTTTGAAGTATTCGACACGTGTGGCGTGTTACTGGCAAAAGCGCCGATCGCCAGTAAGCACGATAGCGAACCGGCGATCAGGCAAACGTTTCGAATTGAAAACGTCAAACGTGCGTCAGACATCAGTTACCTGCTGAAATAATCGAATAGGGGCGAATGACACTCATGGCACTCATGGCACTAGAAATACTGTAAATTGTCGTTCCCGTGAAAACGGGAACCCACTCGTTTGCGTAGCTGGATTCCCGCCTCCACAAGCCTACCGATCTTAATCCTAGTGTTAAGCAAGTGCCCTTCGGATAAAACCAAGCCTACTGGAAAACGGCTGACGGATCATCAAGAGAGTCTGATCCTTCAAACGATATACTATCGACACCCAAAGTAGCCACGGTACGTTCGATGTTACGCGTCTGATGTATCAGCGCATCAATCGCACTTTGAACAATCGCATTGCCTTCGACATTACCTTCAGCAATCAGCTGGTCATAGGCCTGACCATTGTCCTGACTGTCCGTCATAACCTTAAGTGCATCAACGCTGCTTTGCAGATCAGCAGCTAGCTCATCAGCCAATGCCTTGTCCGTTTCAACGAGCAGGTCAAACAGTGAAGGACCACTGACAACCTGGCCGTCCAATGCTTCGTACCGACCCAAAAAAACGTTTTGAATACCGACACCATCGTAGTAGTGTGAATAAGAGGTGTTATCAGCGAAGCAATCATGCTCTTCTTCAGGATCATGCAACATCAGGCCTAGCTGCATCCGCTCTCCGGCAAGCTCCCCGTAGCTTAAAGATCCCATACCTGTAAGCATCGCGCCGAGTGCACCTTTGGTTCCCATTGAATCAAGAGCTTGTCGAGCCTCACCGCCACTCGTCCAGGCTTCAGCCATGAATGTCAGGTCTTCAATAAGTAGATCGGTAGCTGCCGAAAGGTACTGTGCACGTCGATCGCAGTTGCCATTGGTGCAATTTTCCATGGAGTAATCAGTGTACTCACGATCACCCGCACCGGCCTCACCGCCGTTGAGATCCTGCCCCCAGAGAAGAAACTCGATAGCATGGTACCCAGTGGCGACGTTGGTCTCGATACCGCCCGCCTCATGCAACTCGCCACCCAAAAGTGTAGGTGTAATCGTTGCGGCATCTATCAACTGTCCATTAACAGTAATGGACGGGTTGGATATGATATTGGCAGTGTAAAGTTCATTGTCCTCCGAATCATCACCGTAGGCGGTGTCGACATAATCAATAAGCCCTTCGTCCAGAGGCCAGGCATTTACCTTACCTTCCCAATCATCCACTATGGCATTACCAAATCGGTAAACCTCGGTTTGCTGGTAAGGCCTGCGCGCCTCAAGCCACGCTTGGCGCGCTGCAGCCAATGACGCCTCAGAGGGGGACATGGTCAGCTCGCTGACAGCCTCACGCAAAGCCATAGCGGAGCTGAGTGAGTCACCATAGCCCGCTTCAGCAATGTTTGCATAGGTATCTACAACACTGCGTTCAAGATCTGTGTCCGCGTAAGCCGGCACACCCGACACCAGTAGAGTCAATCCGCTACAGGCCAATAATAGTTTTCTCATGATATGCCCATTTGCTAATGATAATAAGAATAGTTCGTATTATCATACTAACAAATAAAACAGATCCATGCCCACAGTCGACAGCGTTTGTGCTGCGCACGCTACTGCCTGGCATCAGCTCACGAAAACCGTGGCATCAGGTCTCTTCAACGCTTCAATTGTCGCGTCCCAGATCCACAACGTTAACCATCGTTTTACTGCGCAACAGCGTCCAGACAATCCCAACGGCAACTCGCGTCTGCTGTGTGACTTCAAACAAGGGGCTATCCTCATTTCTGGCACCACCAAAAAAACCCTGAATAACACCGGTAAAAACCCGAACATCGGTGAATGGACTAAACGCAAAACCCAATACGAGTGAAGATTCAAGAAATCCTCCTCTTGCGTCAAAGGCCGGGCGCGTTGCAGTCACAAACTCCTGATCAACCTGATAGAAATAATCGTGCAGTTTCTCAGTGGCAAAGACGACATCAACAGCAGCCAGCAAACCGATTCCCGTGCCAGCCACGTTAGCCACATTTACACCCAGCCCAACATCGGCGACGAAACCTTGCTCGTCCACAGAGTTGAAATCGGTGGAAAACACGGCACGCAACTCGGAGGTTAGTCGCCCACGAACCCGAGCACCCGACGCCAGACTACGGTCAAACAAGCGCACTTCAAGCTGAGGACCAATTTCGAACAGGAAATCCAGATCGTCCATTCCTTGCCTGACACTGTTTTCTCGTGTGCTGGCATTGAGCGAACCACTAATCGACAAATCCAGCTTCAATCGAGGCCGCTCGATAGCTACCGCCCGAATACCTCCGTCACCCAGACGCAACCGCGGTGATCGATAGATAAAAAACGGAACGGCAATCGCACGCTCGTTGGTCTCGCGCGAGGCAGGATAGTCAAACCCTGAAAAATACCCACCACCCACACCCAACTCCCATCGGGGCCTGGCTATTACAGATTCGGAAGGTACGTTAATGTCCAGATTGACTACTGGAACAGCATCATCATCAACGGGGATAGCCTGCTCGTCTGCCATAGCAACATTGGCGATAAGCAAGCCACCTATCAGCCAACGCCTGCTGCAAATTGCACGATGAACGACTGTATAAAAAGCGCCATGCTTCAGGTTATCCGACACAAACAAGCCTCCTGCTAGTACCATCAAAAGAGATAAATCCGAGGGTGTAAAACACAATTTGTCATCATACTTGTCGTGGAAGAAAAACGTGCAGTCGATGGAACCACTCTCTGACGACACACCTGAACCCACAACAGAGCAATTAACCCGCCAGCACGTATACTCACCAGCATCTGCCATTGAATCCGTCCACTCATGCACTACAGCCAGAGCTCGATTGATCGCGCCGACCATCTACGCAAAGACGCGACAGCCCTACAACAGTTGCGCGTTGCGGACAGCACGCGCCTTATTCCTGTTTACGAAGGAAAATCGCTAACAACAACAGGCGATGCACCTCCAAAGGCACTGATGCTCGACGCGACCCTGCCAAGTACCCACCCCGAGGTTTTTCTGGGTACTGATAATCAACGTGCGTACTTTGCCGTAGACGTCAGCACTCTGGACGAAACCGCGCGCACAGAACTCATCAGCTGCGCCTGCGATATAGATGGCAACAAACAATCTGGTGCATTCAATGATCTTCGCAACATCGGACCACTACTACCTGATGATGACGGCTCGCTGCTGGCCTACGCCCGCGGCCTGGTCTATTGGAATCAGCACACCCGCTACTGCGTTCGCTGCGGCGAGCTGTTGAGCTCGACCAACGGTGGCCACGTCCGCCATTGCAGCGGGTGTGATTACATCGCCTTCCCGCGTACCGATCCAGCCGTCATCATGCTGGTCACCTACCAGGAAGCAGGCGCGGATGATCTGTGCCTGCTTGGTCGCAGCCCAGCCTGGCCAGAGGGTGTTTTCTCTACTCTGGCAGGTTTTGTAGAACCCGGAGAATCGCTTGAGATGGCGGTTCGGAGAGAGGTGCTCGAAGAGGCTTCCGTTCACACGACAAACGTACGTTACGTGGCATCCCAGCCTTGGCCATTTCCTCGATCAATCATGTTGGGCTTTGAGGCGCAAGCCACCACCACCCGGATTCAATGTGACCCGACTGAGCTTGCCGACGCCCAATGGTTTACCCGTGACCAGCTGCGTAGCTTTGGTAACTGGGGAGATGAGGACAAGGGTTACAAACTGCCACGCACAGACTCCATTGCCAGACATCTGATCGACCGCTGGATAGGAACTGCGTAAGTTTGGTTTATCAGCGGCAGCACGCAGTTGTGCAGCACCTGCAGAAAACTTGGCTGCTATAACCAGTCTTTGAAACCTTCAGGTAAAGGTGTGAGAGCACCTTCCACAGACCAGCCTTCCGCCTGAGCACGCTGTGCTACGGCACTAACGCGATCCTGATCGCGCGGATGCGTGCTCAGGAAGCGTTCCAGTACTTGCTCAGAACGCCGGCTTGGGCCACGAGCATCACTGAACATTTCGAACAATGCAGAGGTGCCATTCAGGTGCCCATACAGTGCGTTCAATGCAGCCAACGCCTCCTCGTCGGCAGCCTCTTCCATACCGCGAGTAAACTGTATGCTCGTTACGCTGCCCGCGCTCAGCATTGATCCTGCCATGCTGGAACCGGCACCCCCCGTCAATGCTAACAGCGCAAGGGTACTGGCAACACCCCCACCTAATGCCCCCACCGGGTCTCGATGCAGCACATGTGCTATTTCATGCGCCATGACCATCGCCAACGCGTTCTCATCAGGCATGTCTTCCAGAAGCCCTTTGTAGAACATCAGATTGCCACCAATCGTGGCGAATGCATTAAACACATCATCCTCGTTGTAGTGAACCTGAAAACGCATATCGTCCGGCACACTCATATGTATGGCTACCCGCTGTGCAAGCTCATTCAGGTAGGTGACCATCTGTGGGTGCTGCTTGTTATGACCAAATTCGATATCAAGCTCCTCTATCACCTTCAATTCAAAGTCAAACGGCACTCGCTTGGCCAACCACCCGCCCGACACCTGCAATACAACTACCAATGACACCACCAGTACCAGCGCACCAATGACCAACAGCAAAAACTGTTTTAACGGGTGGACACGCGTGACGTTTATGCCCTCCTCTGGTAACCGGTTCTCATACTGCATGGACGGGCCCAGGCTGAAGTACGTCATCATCTGACAAGGCACTGCGCAATCCAAGCGCCTTATCCATAGGCACCATCGCCGTGCCATAGGCCAGCACTTCCATTGCGGCAAGACGCCCTGTAGCGATGCGAGTGGTATCGAACTTGATGTTAAACACGTAGGCAGCCCCAAGCTCCCGGGCCCGATCTTTCATACGCAATACAGCCTCTCGCCGTGCTCTGTCCAGCAAGGATTCAAACGGGGTAACGCGCCCGCCAAAAATATTGACAAGCCCTGCCAGAAAATTTTTGAAATAATCTGACGCAACCACCGTACTGCCTGTCACAAGATGCTGATGATAGCGTTGATCCTGTGGAGGGTAACGGCTAGCAATAACCGGCAATCCGGTGCCTTTGGCTTCTCTCTCACGGATTTTTTTATAATGGCGTCTTTCAGCGAATGAACCAAACAGGTAGCCCAGAACAAGCAATGAGACAACAATGCCTGCCTGAATGACAAGGCTAAACATCAGTCACCACATCCTCGGCAAGTTCCACAGCCGTACCGTATACAAAAATCTCGGCAGCGCCTGCAGCAATGCTGGACGTACTGTATCGCACGTTAAGCACCGCATTAGCACCAAGGCTGGTCGCCTGTTCCAGCATTCTGCTGGTCGCCTCTTCTCGCGAGTCGGAGAGTAGCTCGGTGTAACCGCGCAGCTCACCGCCAAAAAAATTCTTGAACGATGCCGCTATATCGCGTCCGACGTGCTTAGAACGTACCGAGCTCCCTTGCACCAGCCCAAGATGTCGGACAACCTTGCGGCCGGGAAGAAACTCCAGATTGGATACCAGCATGTGTTTTCCTGTAAACGGTACAATAGGGGTGCATTGTACCGGCTACACCCAGCACCCGCCCACATGAAACCGTTGCAAGCTAACCGCCCACACCGCATCTGCCTACCATGAAACGTCTGTGTATCATCACCGCACTGCCAGCGGAGACACGGCCACTACTTGATGCACTGAGCCTCCAGCAAAGTAATGCACGACATTTGCGGGTGTACGCATCAGAACGGTTTCTTTTACTAGAGTGTGGTCCTGGCAAAATGAATGCGGCGGCTGGCACCGGCGCTATGTTGCAAGCGTACCCGGATATTGCAGCAATACTTAACGTCGGTATTGCAGGTGGCTGCCAACCCATCGGTCAGAGTGTATTGGCGCATCAGGTTCGTGATCACGCAAGCGGCGCACGGTGGTATCCACACCTGCCCGATAACAACACGTTTCGCAGCCTGCCTTCACAGAACATCACCACAATCGATGCACCTGATACGCATTATCGTCAGGGAGAATTGTTCGACATGGAAGCTGCCGGAATATTCACAGCTGCCAGCCGACATCTTTCAACAAGCCAGATACATTGCATCAAAGTGGTCTCAGATAATCCTGAGCACGGCATCGAGACAATAAACAAGCGCACCGTCATCGCCCTCATCGAAAATGCAATGCCTGACATCAACTCCATACTTGACGTATTGCACCATAACTTTAATGAGGAACACAATGCGGTCTCAGTGGAAGGTGACGTTTTAATCAGCAACCTGCTCCAACAAATTCACCATACGGTTAATGATGAGCGGATACTCAGAAAACTGATTCATCAGCATATTGTCAAGGCTGGTGAAATACCCCGGCTTGATACTCAGGGAAAAAGCTCTGCACACATCAGAAAAACACTGCAATCAAGCATCGCAGCTCACCCTGTTATTTATGAGTAGCGCATAGTATGGATACACTTTACATAGAAGATGCCGTTGCAAATCACCCACGCACATTGACCCTGCGCAGCCGTTATCCCAAGGCCCGGATAGTGAGCATTGAACACTATGGTGATGTCTTCAACGCGCCAGCACAAAACTTCAAGCATCAAAAAGCCAGCCCTGCGCTAATCCTTGCCAAAAAGCCGGGAAAACGTGTTCTACCCACCCCACCCGGTTATCACATAGGTGGGGAGAACAATTACTATTTTTCTCATATGCTGAACTGCGTGTACGACTGTCGTTACTGCTTTCTTCAGGGCATGTACCAATCAGCACACTATGTTGTCTTCATTAACAGTGAAGATTTTTTTGCAGACATGGATCGTACCGTGCGCGAACACAACGATGATGTGTGGTTTTTCTCAGGATACGACTGTGACTCACTAGCGCTGGATCCGATCACAGGCTTTGTCGACGAATGCCTGAGCTTCTTTGACTCACAACCACAAGCACATCTGGAACTTCGCACTAAAAGCACGCAAATTCGCCCATTACTTAAACGCGCAGCCATTAACAATGCAGTGGTTGCTTTCAGTCTTTCACCCGAACCCATTGTCAGCGCAGAGGAACACGGCACACCATCGCTATCCAAGCGACTGGAGGCCTTGAAAAAACTGCAAGACGCGGGCTGGAAAATAGGTCTGCGATTCGACCCCCTGCTGTACGCTGATAACTTTAACGAAATCTATGGCGCCATGTTTGACCAAGTGTTTGCGACCCTGAATATGAGTGACGTGCACTCAGTCAGCCTTGGAGTATTCAGATTACCCAAAGCCTTCCATAAAAAACTGGTGCGCCTATATCCAGATGCCAAGCTACTCAACGCACCCATAGCAGCTCGCGACGGCATGATGAGCTACCCTGAAGACGTTGAAGAGACCATGCGCAACTTCTGCATGCAAAGGTTGCAGCAACATATTGGCGATCACCAGTTTTTCCCATGCACGTAGCCCACAAACCTCAGTGTGTGTTGGTCACCGGCGCAAGTCGGGGAATTGGACGAGCCTGCTGTGATTTGCTGGGCACTCACCAAATCAATACCGTCTCGTTATCAAGGACAGCCCCGGACCACACTCATGCCAACGAAACCCATTATCAAATCGATCTGACTGACCTACCCGCAACAACAGATCTTGTTCACAACATCCTGAAGCAACACGCACTGGATACCGTTGTCTGCAATGCGGGACGCGGCGATATCGGCTCACTGGAAAATTTTTCATCCCAGCAGATCCATCACAGTATTGTGTTCAATCTGATCAGCCCGCTGAGTGTTGTCAGGGAATGCATCCCAACGATGCGAAAGCGTGATCGCAGCAATATCGTTTTCATTGGCTCCACCAGCGCTTTGCAAGGCGCTCGATACGGCTCACTTTATAGTGCTGCCAAATTCGCTCTTCGCGGCGTTGCTCAATCACTGACTCACGAGGTTGCTAATGCCAACTGCCATGTCGGAATTGTGAACCCGGGAAGTGTGCGTACAGGGTTTTTCGATAAACTCGACTTCGAACCCGGACCTGAGAGCGCTCACGCATTGGAAGCGAGCGATGTTGCCAACGCCGTGTGGCAACTAATCAGCTCTCCCGACAATGCACTTATCAGCGAGATAAATGTCCAACCCCGTCAACACGTTGTAAAAAAGCGCCGCCGATAAGCAACCCCACGTCCAACAAGTTGTCTGAGCATCAGCTCATCGACTAGGGATGCGGTAATTTGACCGGCATTTGCGCGTGAATTTTGGCGAATAGAGCAACTATTCACCTTAATTAACAAGAGAACCTGACTCAAAATCTAAACCCCCCGTTACGATTGCTGTCTGAGTAAAGACTGTTGGATATCGGCCCTGGCAAATTCTAGAGATGTACACGCTGGTGCCGCAGATTCCTGGCTGGCTCAGGGAGTCCGATCTTGTAGTCACAAACGATAGGCAGTTCCAATACAAACCCATTTATTGATGACAACAACATGACGTTTTTCATAAGCTACTGAATCGTAACTTTGCTCAACCCACACATAAGGTACTGATATCTATACCCATTAATCTATCGAAGTTTGTTGCCCACCCTTTGGAACAAACTTCTTTTCCATTTCATCATCGAATTTAGTACCCAGATACTGCACCTTACCGAATAAGTGGTCAGAAAGGACCGGACCGTTCACTTAACTCGAGTCGAATTGCCTTCACAATGCATCAGGCATGTTTCGACGACAGTGATAAATTTTATGGAAATACGTGTTTAAAATTGACCGCGCATCGTGGATTATTATCGCTCTGGTTGGCACATTGCTGATAACCACCGGGGCTATTTTTAATCGCCCAGACTATGTCCCTGAATGGCCCGAATCCATCAAAGGCGTGGCGTTCTCGCCATTTCGCGCCGGGCAGTCCCCCCGAAATGCCAGCGAATTCCCTACAGAAGAACAAATAAGCCGAGATCTGGCACTACTAGCGGATAAAGTAGACCGTGTTCGCACCTACTCGGTTGAGGGCACGCTAGGCGACATACCGGTACTTGCCGCAGATCATGGTTTGAATGTCATGGTCGGCATCTGGATATCAGACGATATCGAGCGCAACTGGGAAGAAATCGGCCGACTTCGCACCATTGTTGACACAAATCCCGGCAACATTGTTGGCGTCGTTGTTGGCAATGAGGTTCTGCTGCGAGGCGAGATCACGAGTGAGCAGCTTGCCAATTACGTCGATATTGTCAAAACCATGGTGGGATCAATACCCGTTACTGTTGCCGAGACATGGGACAACTGGCTCAGAAACCGGTCTCTGGCCAAGCATGTGGACTTCGTGACCGCTCATGTACTGCCCTACTGGGAAGGCGTTCCAGCAAAGCGCGCACCTAGCTATGTGTTTGAACGCTATGAACAGCTGCAAAGCGAGTTCCCCACCAAAACCGTTGTCCTAGGTGAGGTTGGTTGGCCCAGCGAAGGTAGAAAGCGAGGTGGCGCCCAGCCTTCGTTGCAGAACCAGGCAACATTTCTGCGCCAGTTTCTCGATCAGGCCAACACAAGCGATGCTAACTATTTCGTGCTAGAGGCGTTTGATCAGATCTGGAAGACTGACGAAGGAGCAGTAGGTCGTTATTGGGGTATTTTCAACGCTGAACGCAAGCCCAAGTTTCCGTTTGCAGCACCAGTGACACCGATTCCAGAGTGGCGTGCCATTGCCGGTTTCTCACTGGCGTTTGCAGTGCTGATGCTGGCGATGTTATTGCGCGACAGCCGCGGCCTTGTGCACGGTGGCCGAGGCTTTCTAGTGTTGGTGTCCTACGCCATCTCAACGGCTGTGGTCTGGATGGTTTACGACTACTCTCAGAAATACATGACATGGGAACAAGTTGTCGTTGGCATCGGTCTTTTATTGGCGGCCTTTTGTATCACCATTATCCTGCTCACCGAAGCTCACGAATGGGCCGAGGCGATCTGGAATCGACGACATCGCGATATCAAGAAGCAGCTTGTTGACAAAAACACGCTGTCTCCCAAGGTGTCCATCCATGTGCCTACCTACAATGAGCCTCCAGACATGGTCATCGAGACGCTGGCAGCTCTTAGGGCACTCAACTATCAGAATTTTGAAGTTATCGTCGTTGATAACAACACCGCTGACGCGGCTTGCTGGATGCCAGTGCAACAATGGTGCGCCCGACAAGACGGGCAATTCCACTTCCATCATGTCAATCCACTCGCAGGCTTTAAAGCTGGTGCGCTTAACTATGCGCTGGAACACACCGCTGAAGATGCCGAACTTGTCGCCGTAATAGACAGCGACTACGTGGTTGACCCGGAATGGCTGAACGAATGCACCACAGCGTTTTCCGATCCACAGATTGCCATCGTGCAGGCACCGCAGGACTACCGCGACGCAGGCGACAGCTTGTTCAAGTCCATGATTTACTCAGAGTACGCCGGCTTTTTTGGTATCGGTATGGTAAATCGTGATGCGCGGAATGCCATCATCCAGCACGGCACAATGACCATCGTCCGACGCTCTATATTGAGCGACGTAGACGGATGGTCAGACTGGTGCATCACAGAAGACGCAGAGCTGGGCCTACGCATATTGGAGAAAGGCTACAAGGCCTCGTACGTTCCCAAATCGTATGGTCGTGGCCTGATGCCAGATAATTTTCTGGACTACAAAAAGCAGCGCTTTCGCTGGGCCTACGGCTCAGTACTCATACTGCGTCATCACATGCGCTATTTTCTAAGGCTCAACCGCTCCAAGCTCAATTCAGGCCAGCGTTATCATTTTCTCGCCGGTTGGTTGCCGTGGATGGCTGATGGCTTATGCCTGATGTTTAACTGCATCGCGCTGATGTACTCGGTGCTGATGGTGATGTACCCGCATCTGTACAATCCACCTGAGATCATGCTCAGCTTGCTACCTATTGGCTTCTTTGTTTTTAAACTGTCAAAGATGCTGGTGCTGTATCGCTGGCGCATGCAGGCCAGCTTTGCACAAAGCATTGGTGCTGGAATCGCAGGTTTAGCGGTGTCTCACACCATTGCACGCGCTATGCTCGCAGGGCTGCACACAACCAGTATCGGTTTTTTCCGCACACCCAAAATGGGTGAGGCTCATACCTTGCGCCAAGCATTAATGGATGCTCGGGAAGAGGCTTTGATTGCAGCAGGCTTATTGATTGCAGCTGCGGCCATTGCACTGCGTTACGACGCCTACCTTGCTGACACTCGATTGTGGATCGCATTGCTGGTAGTTCAGAGCACACCGTATGTTGCTGCAGTTGTTCTGTCGCTAGTAAGTACCTTCGAGGATCTTCCAAATCGCCTGTTCAACGGCAAGAGTAAACAGAGCCTGCTGGGTAATCTAACGGACACTATTGTTAAGGCCGAGCAGTAATAGAACTCATGATTTTGCTACTCAGGAAGAGTGCCCTATTTACACTATCGATTCTCATCGTCACGTTTGTGTGCAGAGGCATCATCGCTTACGGGTTCTCTGTCACCCTTGATTCTGAGTTCTGGTACAGAGATTTTCTAGGCAATCTGGCGGTAGCGCTTATCGTGGCGCTACTCGTCCAGTCCCGACACAAGGCCTTGATTCTCTCCTCGGTCATCATTGTGATGTTCCAATTGTGCAATGCTGCCAAAATATCGATTCTGGGCACACCGGCTAGCCCTGATGATTTTTTCAATATCCAGAATCTGTTTTTTCTAACCGACGGATGGCGCCAGATCGCTTTATTTTTCGTCATCAGTATTCCACTGATTCTGGCTGTCATATTCATACCCTGGAAGCGGGCCAGTGTTTGGCTATCATTAATTTTTCTCGGTGCCACAGGGTTCGCTGTCAATGCGCAAAGCGTGCCGCTACGCAATGCTCTGGACAGCCTTATTGGCAACTCGGTCTGGGATCAGCCAGCCAATTTTCGCGACCGTGGCCTGGCTTTGCATCTTGCTCAAGAAACCATTCGCACTATGAGCAAAGTGGAAAAAGCCCCCATGCGCACAGATGTGGCAGCCGCGCAGCAAGTTCTGTCCGCTGACAGCGCAAAGATCATGGAAACCGCTCTGCAAGATGTCATGAGCGACACTGAAATCGCGCCCGATAGGAACGTCCATATATTAGTTCTGGAATCATTTTTTGATCCGTTATCGCTGGGCAGCGACTGGGTACCGCAAGACCCCTTGCCTGAGGATTTTCGACGTTTATGGCAGCAAACAGGAAATGCAACTGCGCTATCACCTGTGTTTGGCGGATATACCGCAAATGCCGAGTTTGAAATGCTGTGCGGATTTCCTGTCACCACAAATGCTGTTTTCTTCGAAGGCTGGTTGCGGCAAAGTGCCCCGTGCCTGCCAAAACAACTCAGTGACTTGGGCTATCACACACTGGCTTCACACCCTAACGTCCCAGGATTCTGGAACCGGACTAATGCCTACCAGTACGTCGGTTTCGAAGAGTATCTTAGCAAGGTAGACTTCGACCTTACCGACTCCGTAGACACTCTACTGCTGGACCACAGCCTGTATTCACAGATATCCGATCACATCGAAAAATCTGACCTTCCCGGTCCAGTATTTAATTATGTGCTGACATATCACGGCCATCTTCCTTACCCAAGTAATGACAACTACCCTGACAAAGTAGCTGCTGGCAAAGACGCAGGCTTACTGCACGCCTACCTAAATCAGGTCTGGTACAAGTCACGTGATCTCATGCAACACCTTGAAGTCCTTCGAAGCGACGACCCTGATGCGCTGATTGTCATCTTTGGAGATCATCTGCCTTTCCTCGGACCCAACTACGGTGTCTACACTGAGGCGTGGAATATGCCCGATGATCGTTCGGAGTTCTCCGGAGCACAGCTTGAACAACTGACCAGCACACCGTTGATTGTGATCGATGGCAAGCGCGGCCCCCTGCAGCTTGGCAAACTGCCTTTATATCGACTGCCATCATTGGTCATGTCATTGTTGGGACACGAGGACCCCTCCATGTTCGATGCGACTTCCAATCCTGATAATGTCACTGTCAGACCCGTCTACGGTATGCACATATCAGCTACGGATGAATCGACTACCGCGTGTATGGAAGTGAATGTTGCCTCCAGCCCTTGCAACATCAGCGCCCCCTGGCTGCAACAGATTAAAGTGCTAACCAGCGATATCTTTACAGGTAGTCAATACAGTCTAGACTAAGCACACAAGCAACCTGACACACGCGATTTTCTTTCTCAACATTCCCCACGACAAGCGTGTGCTGCAATGCCGGCTAGCATGATTCCTTATCAAGCAATTCACGCTTGCGCTCCACACCCCAACGATAGCCTGACAATCCACCATCGGCTTTAACAACACGATGACAGGGCACCAACACTGCCAATGGATTTTCTGAACAGGCACGCGCCACAGCACGCGCGGCGGTTGGCTGTCCTATAGCTTGCGCAACGTCTTTATAGCTTGCAGTTTTCCCAGGCTGTATGTCGCGAAGAGCCTGCCATACTTTTTCCTGAAAAACGGTACCCAAGATATCCAGGGGAATATCGATCGCCGCATCAGGCAGATTGATCTTACAGACCACGCTGTCTATTTGCGGCTGCATATCATCTGTATCGTGCACGAGAATAGCTTTAGGAAAGCGTTGTGACAGATCAGCTATCAACGACTCTTCACTTTCTCCGAACAACACAGCACATAGGCCTTTTGCGGTTTGCGCAACCACAATCCGACCGAAGGTGGTGACAGCAAAACCGTAGCGAATCTGAACACCGACAGATCCACGATGCAAGGTACTTGCCTTCATACCCAGCCGCCCTTGCACAGCCCCATAGAAGCCGCCGACGCTCTCATAGCCAGCGTCGAGTAACGCTTGCGTGATACTGGGTTTATTCTGCAAGTGTTCCTGCAGTCTGGACAGTCTGATCGCTTGTGCATACGCCTTTGGACTCAATCCAACATACTGTTTGAACAGCTTTTGTAAATGATAACGACTGATGCCCAGGTTCGCCGCAATCGAATCAATACGCACCGCATCAATAGCATTATCGATCAATCTGCAGGCATCAATAACCAGTTGCCTGTTACGTACAGCCAACGGTGGCAAATCTGTTCTACAACGTTTGCAGTAACGATAACCGTCAGCCAGCGCACTGGGCACATCCATAAAATAACGCATGTTCTCGGGCAAAGCCGCGCGCGATGGACACGATGGATAACAAACAATACCAGTTGAGATCACGGCATACACAAACTGACCGTCTGCACGTGAATCTCGAGATTGCACAGCCTCTAAACGTTGTGCATTTGTCTGGTATGAGGTCACGGCGTCTGTTCCAACGATTGGCAATATCGCTACTGTATATCGAGCGCAAGCACGATTACCTCGACAAATGTGTTTTCAAATCACACATCGACGATCTGGCGAAGCGCTCAACCCAACAGATGAAAAACCCTCCACTGAGAAACTCAACACACACGTGCCAATACGATAAATCGATAGAGGGTTAAGTACTCTGCCAGCAGGTGATTACACTGGCAAAGCGACCCTTTCGATCAACTGCGCAAACTCAGTATTACACTACGTGGTCTGAACGTTACCTCCAAAGTACATGAATTCGCGATCCATAGCCGACACTTCCTCTGCAGCAAGACTTAGTGAGGCACTATCAAGCATGGAATAACTCTTCTGCGCTTTAACCCAGTCATCGGCTGGCGCTAAGGTTGACAGCGTGTAGGTGGTGCTCTCCGCCAGATAGTGTGTGGGGATGACGATCTTTGGCTTCAGCCGCTCCACAATCGCATCGGCTTGCCCATAACCCAGTATGTGCTCCGAGCCGTCAACAGGCAGCGTTAAGACATCCACCTGACCGATCGCATCCCAGAAACCCTCTGCCGGATCGGCTCTGTTATCACCCCAGATCAGCGTTCGTATTCCACCTGTTTCAACAAGGTACACCACCATATCCATATGGCCGATATTGTTGGGCGGACAACCTTCCACACCAAATTCTTTCAAGGCATTTGTCCACTTGTACCAACCCGGAGCAATGCAGGCGTGCTTGTCAGCAAAGCCGGTAATCTTCAAATCCGCAAATTCGAAGTTGCCAACCATTCGGTCCAGCACCATGGTCGATTGCGGCCGATGAATAGCATCGTGGTCAAAATGAGTATGTGTGGACATCGTGATATCCACCAATGTCTCAGGAAATTCATTTTTAAACCACAATCCCCACGCACCTGATGGATCATCACGCCAGGGATCAAATAAAATCGTTGCACCACTCGGGGAGGTAATCTTGATAGCGCAATGACCAAAAAAATCGATCTTTACTTCGCCGCCTGGAAAACTCGAAGCCTCTTGAAGCTCAATAACGTGATTGTTATTTCCAGGTTGCGTCCAATCAGTGGATTGGGCGCTTGCAGATTTTGACGCCAGGATCGACGCTCCTCCGGCTCCCATGGCACCAATACCCATCGCACCGGCAGCCGCAAAAAATGATCGGCGCGATAACCTTGTATCGATAAGGGGGCTTTGCACCGCCCCGTCATCAGATGATGATGATATCGATTCGGTGTCTGCACGACCGTTGTAGACAAGTGGTTTGACGTCGGGCTCAGTACTCATAGACCATCTCCAAAAAGCATAGGTGAATCACAAGTGCCTACGCACCTGGACTTTAACCCTAACCGAACGCACGTTACATTGCGAATCCCGTTTATTGAAAATGAGCTTGCTCTGGGCGACAAAAAAATGCCGCAGCACTGATTGCTGCAATGAAATGCCCTACATCAAAACACTTCAACCGCTATATTGACACTCAATGCTGCCTCAAAACCGTCATCAAAAGTATTCAAAGGATCGGTAACGGCGCTGGTGAAGGTTGCCTCGTATTTCACCTTCAATGACACTGGATCACGCAGCCTCCAACTCAACGATGTTTCTGCTTCCGAAAAACGATTTTCGCTTCCAAAATCCGAATCCACATCGAATCCCAATACCAGATTTTCACCTAATTTGCGCCTGATACTGAGCCCGAAATAGCCAATCGCGCCCTGCTCGATGTCACCTTCTACCTCTTCACGCTTCTTTCTACCCACGCCAACTTCGGCACTGAGCAGATGGGTTTTGCTGTGGTAGAGCTTATATCCGATGCCACTTATCTGGCGAGTAGACGAATGGAGGTTGACTGGGGTGTTGACATCGAGATCAGCAATCAGGAACACGTAGTATCTTGGGGAAAAAAACCACCGACTCTGACTGCTGACATAGCGTCGATTGTTGGTGGTGTTTTTGACAAGATCCTGGATTTCCTTGTCGTTGGCATCGCGCATGATCTCACCGTCACCATCTCGCCTTGACACCAGCACTTCACTGGAGCTTTTGTACAGCTTTGCATCCAGCTCATGCTCCCAGCGTTTGCCGCGATAACTGACGGTTGTTCGTGCTGATATTGCACTGGAGTCGAATTGACCAAAGTTTGCCAGAGCACCCAGCTGCACATCACCATCCCAGCCCTGCTTTAGGTTTTTCGGCATGCTGAAGGCGTGCAGCGATGATGTGGAAAATACAGCAACGAGAGCAACTAGCAGCCGAAAAATTGCACGGCCTGGTGATTGGCGGGTTTGAAAACCACTTGAAAACCGACACACCAGACTCATTGCACACCCGTGTTCTCTCTATAGCGCCTCCAGTGCCTGAGCAATATCAAAGATGATGTCATCTTTGTGTTCGATACCTACCGACAAACGGATAAGATCCGGTCCTACACCTGCTGCCACTTGCTGCTCTGCACTGAGCTGCCTGTGTGTTGTAGAAGCCGGATGTATTACCAGTGTCTTGGCATCGCCAATATTGGCCAGGTGACTCAGAAACTCCAGTTTTTCGATGAATTGAATACCGGCCTGCAGACCACCTGCAATGCCGAAGCTCATAAGAGAACTACATCCCTTAGGCATATACTTATCGGCCAACTCTCGATATCGGTTATCTCTAAGCCCCGGATAATTGACCCAGAGCACCTTTTCATGTTGTTCAAGGTAGTGCGCAACAGCCATGGCGTTCTCACAATGACGCTCCATCCGGACATGTAACGTCTCAAGTCCCTGAAGAAATGTGAACGCATTAAACGGGCTCATGCACGGTCCCATGGTACGTAGATACTCCATGCGCGCTTTCATGATGTAGGCAAAATCACCAAACGTCTCATAGAAACGAACGCCGTGATAGCCCTCTGAGGGGTCCACCATGTCCGGGAAGTTGCCGTTATCGTACGGAAACTTTCCAGACTCGATAATCAGCCCCCCTATTGATGTACCGTGCCCGCCGATATATTTTGTTGCCGAGTGAATAACAATGTCGGCACCATGACGGAATGGCTGACAAAGAAACGGAGACGGCACCGTGTTATCCACCATCAAAGGCAATCCGTACTCGTGGGCGATATCGGCCACCGCCTGAATATCCAGCACGTTAAGTCCGGGATTTCCCAGACTTTCCGCATAAACCAGTTTGGTCTTGGGCGTGATGGCTCGGCGAAAATTCTCCGGGTCATCAGGGTCAACGAAGTGTGTGGTTATTCCCAATCGTCGCAAATTCACATCCAGCAATGAGTAACTTCCACCGTACAAGGTGCTAGCGGCGACGATCTCATCACCTGCCTTGCACAGCGTCAGTGTTGCAATGGTTTGCGCTGACATACCCGAGGCCACCGCCAGTGCTGCTCGCCCACCTTCAAGGGCGGCAACTCGCTCCTCCAACACAGCATTCGTGGGGTTGGATAATCTGGAATACACATTGCCAAAAGTTTCCAGATTGAACAGGCTCGCCGCATGATCGGCGCTATCAAATACATAGGAGCTGGTCTGATAAATTGGGGGCGCTCTGGAACCTGTGAGCGGATCAGGTATCTGGCCTGCATGCAGGCATAGAGTTTCAGGAGCGTATTCGCGATCTGTCATAACAGGTGCCTCCGAGCTAAAGATTAATCTTGCGCGGACGCCTGGCACTGATTAACCCAGTGTTTACGCCAGCCCAGTTAAGACCACCAAACACTCTGGCATGCTCGATCTTAGTGCAACGATTCATGACTACATTAAGTCCTGCCTGCTCAGCCAGTTGACACGCTTCTTCATTTTCCACGCCCAACTGCATCCACAGGCAATCAGCGTTTATGGCAATGGCTTCCCGGGCCAGCTCCACCATTTGCTCAGAACGTCGAAAACAGTCAACCATATCCACTTTCTCAGGAATGTCCGCCAACGTGGGGTAGCTTTTTTGCCCCAGCACTTCGCTGATAGTTGGATTGACCGGTATCACCCGATAACCATGGTCCAGCAGGTATTTACCCACGAAATAACTTGGCCGGTGAACCTTATCTGACAAGCCGACAACAGCGATTGTTTGTGCGTTTTCCAAATAACGCTTAAGCGTTGACGCATCCGTCACGGATCAGCTCTCTCGCCAGCTTCCGGCTCAGTTTGTTGTTGTAATGCCAGCGTTGCGCGTTTTCCCACCACCCACGCCACTAATGCCGTAACAAGCAGACCCACAACAACCAAGACCCATTGCAGTGCCGACGCCTTGCCGATTGCCTGGCCTAGCGAACCGATGTAGACGTACAAGGCCGAGGCCGGCATGATACCTACCATCGTGGCAAGCACATACGGCACAAACCCAATATTGGTGACAGAAAAAAGGTAGTTTTGCACCCCGTAAGGAAGAATCGGGCTTAACCGCATCAGGGCCACCACTCGCCACCCTTCGGCAGTTACCGCACGGTTTAGCGCGGACAGTTTAGGTTTACCGCGTATCCAGTTATTCACGCGCGCATGGGCCACATAGCGACCCAGTAAAAACGCACACGCCGCTGCCAGTGTGGCCGACACAATCACCACCGGAAAACCCCAGCCGCCATAAGCCAGTCCAGCCATAAGCGTCAGGCCTGAGGCCGGCCCCAGCACTATCGTCATGACAATGTACAACAACGCAAACGCCACTATCCCGAGCCATCCCAGCGCTACGATCCATAGCCGCAGCTGCTCTATCCAGTCACCCACCGGCACTAGCGTCCAGATCCAGACCAGCAGCCCAAGCACGACAAGCAGTGCGATCACTCTCAGCAGACCATTTTTAAACGTCTGATTCCAGTACGCCCGGCTCAATGGCGACAGGCTTTGCGGCACTGGGCTGTCCGACGAGTGCTTCTCAGGGGGGCTTGTTGGATCTGATTCACTCATAAAGATGGGTCACTCAGGAGCTGCAATATTTCAATATGAAGGCTAACTCGGACGTTCAATCGAGATGAGCTCACCTGCTAACAAATACTCACCCCCACCCAACCGGCCGATAGGATCAACCTTGTCTGCAAGTACTTTCATCCGGCCTTTGGCATCACTGCCGACCACGGAGTCTTCAAGGTACAGACTGGTCAGTTCCAGGAATCCAAGCCACTGATACCCTATGGTTTTGGTATCGCGCAAGGTAGCGGCGTAAGCAATGCGGCAATCAGCCAACCGAGGCAAATCACTACCCGGCATCGGCGCAGTTGCCAGAGATTGTGCGTCTACTTCAGAGGTGTTACGTGGCAGGGTGGCAGCAGTTGCTGTCATTTTACCGGCCATCTCCCGATGAGCGATATGGATAATGCATTCGCCGCGTGCTTCCAGATTGTGGCGCGTGTCTTTCATTGATCCATCAGCTTTCATCCCTGATGAAAACATCACCATCGGAGGCTCACTGCTAACACCGTTGAAATAGGAATAAGGCGCGACATTGTAATCACCCGTGTCGTTCTGGGTCAGAATCCATGCCACAGGCCTTGGAACAATAGTCTGAGTCATGGTGGCGTAGGCCTCCACAGCTGATAGCGAGGACATGTCAACGTGCATGGGTAGGTGGTCGTCTCAGTGAATTAACAAAAGAAAAAAGGTGCAGCAACCGCACTCTATCCGTTGCGGCTCAACATTAGACCCGATAATAGAGCAAGAATAATGAACGATGCACTGCACGCGGACACTATACTTAAACGATGCATGACAAACTGACACAGATCGAATGCTCTGACGATACTGCACTGCATAAAAATGCGGATTCGCCTGCCATCAAGGCTGTGCGCCATGCTGCTGTGCTAATCCCGCTAGTCAGTCATGAAGGGCAATGGCAGATACTGTTCATTCGCCGTGCTCAGAACGAACGAGACCGGCATAGCGGTCAAGTGGCTTTCCCGGGGGGCCGCATAGAACCTGACGACGCCAATGTCGTAGCAGCAGCGCTTCGTGAGACACGTGAGGAAATTGGCGTAACGGCTCAGAGCGTGAATATCGTGGGCACTATCGCCCCCTACATAACCGTTAGTAGCTATGAGGTCACGCCGGTTGTCGGCATTGTGGAATGGCCAACCACGCTTAGTCTTCAAATAACAGAGGTTGCGCGGGCGTTTCTCATCCCGCTTGCCTGGTTGAGGGAGCGAAACAATTTTACTTTCCGCGCGCGCCAGAACATGGACCCACAAAGCGCCCGACGCCATCCCATTATCGTTTATGAACCTTTTGACGGAGAAATTCTCTGGGGTGCCACCGCACGCATGACCCTCAACTTTCTAAAAGCGGTCGACGATGGTGTGATTCTTCTGCCCGCATCTGCAGATTAATCCTGCCCACGCGATGTGACACTCCAGTTTGCATATAACCATTAACTGAAAGGTTTGTTGATTGAAGACGTCAGCGCTTCAGCGACTGCAAAGCCAGTTGCATTCGGCGTACCCCTTCTTCAAGGGTTGATCTGGGGCAGGCAAAGTTCATCCGTACATACTGCGGCTGACCAAATTGCTCACCGCTGGACAAGCCAACACCATGCTGCTCGAAGAACCCTTTTGTATCACTCAAACCAAGGGCCGTCGCATCAATCCAGGCAAGATAGGTCGCCTGAATAGGCTCAACCGACAAAACAGTGGTAGCACCTAGGGTGTCTTGCAGATATTGAAAGTTACCTGCCAGATAATCCAGTAATTCCTGACGCCATGGTTGTGCATCCCGATAGGCTGCAAGCGTTGCCTCATAAGCCAACGGCGGAACACCCGGCACGATGGACTGCATCCCTGCTTTGAAACGATCACGTAGTGCGGCATTGGGGATGATGGCAAACGAGCAGTTGAGTCCAGCCAGGTTCCACGTTTTGCTGCCACTCATGAGCGTGATGATATTGTCTGCATAATCAGGGCACGCAGCTGCCGCTGGATAGTGCTTGGCTGAACGATCAATGACAAGATCGCAATGTATCTCGTCCGACACCATGATCACGTTGTATTCCTTGCACAGCTCGGCAAGCGCTTGCAGCTCCTCCCGGGTGAATACAGTGCCTGTGGGATTATGCGGCGAACACATCATCACCAATGATGTGTTCGCATTGAACGCCTCGCGCATGGCGTCCATGTCGTAGGTCCATCGATTATCTTCACGTTTAAGCGGCACCCGCACAACATGCTGGGTGGCCACTTCGTGAGAATCAAAGAAGTGATGATAAATAGGCGGGTTAACCACAACTTCATGTCCGCTGGGACAAAAAGCGCGACAGCTGACTGCCAGCCCTGTAACCACACCCGGCAGCCAGACTATCCAGTCTGGATCAATCTGCCACTGGTACTCCGCAACCAGGTGATTGATGACCGCCTCACTCATACCCTCTGGAGCCAATGTATAGCCGAACATGCCATGAGCCACCCGCGCCTCCAATGCTGCCTGAATGGGCTGCGCCACGGGGAAATCCATATCCGCCACCCAGAAGGGCAAGATATCCTTACCTCGGTACAGGTCCCATTTCAGGCTGCCTGTGTCTGCGCGCGATACAACGGTGTCAAAGTGGCTCATGGTGCTTTCATGTCGCATGTGAGGGGTATTGGATAACTCATTTCATAGGCTGGTGGCGTTCGAGCACGACCGAGTACGTCGCACAAATAGCGCCCTGCATGAGATGAGCTTAAACCCGATACAATACATCGTTTCGGCCCTTTTGAAGAAGAAGCTACGCCTGTGATCGCTACTGCAAACCTCACCATTCAATTTGGTGCCAAGCCTTTGTTCGAAAATGTCTCCATCAAATTTGGTGAAGGTAATCGCTATGGCCTGATAGGGGCCAATGGCAGTGGCAAGTCCACCTTTATGAAGATCCTTGGCGGCGACCTGGAACCCTCCTCTGGCAACGTGACACTGCTTCCCGGAGTGCGCATGGCCACACTCCAGCAGAACCAGTTCGGTTACGAGGAATACAGCGTTATCGATGCGGTCATCATGGGCCACAAGGAGCTGTGGAAGGTCAAGGAAGAGCGCGACAGGATCTACGCCATGCCCGAGATGAGCGAAGACGACGGCATGCGCGTTGCCGAGCTGGAAGTGGAATTTGCCGAGATGGACGGCTATTCAGCTGAAGCTCGCGCAGGTGAGCTCTTGCTGGGCGCATCTATTCCGTTAGAGCAGCACAATGTGCTCATGAATGAGGTGGCTCCGGGAGATAAATTACGAGTCTTGCTGGTACAGGCACTGTTTGCCGATCCGGATTTACTGCTACTGGATGAGCCTACCAACAACCTGGATATCAATACCATCCGCTGGCTGGAGTCGGTGCTCGATCAACGCAACAGCACCATGATCATTATTTCGCACGACCGGCACTTCCTGAACAGTATCTGCACACACATGGCTGATCTTGACTACGGCGAGATCAAAATATTCCCGGGCAATTACGATGACTTCATGCTGGCGTCCACGCAAGCCCGCGAACGTCAATACGCTGACAATGCTAAGAAGAAATCGCAAATCGCTGATCTGCAAGCCTTTGTAGAGCGCTTCAAGGCAAACAAATCCAAAGCTCGCCAAGCCACGTCACGCCAGAAACAGATCGACAAGCTAGCCATCGAAAAGATGAAACCGTCCAGCCGGCAAAACCCTTACATTCGTTTTGAGATAGAGAAAAAGCTGTTCCGAAACGCTGCAGAGCTTGAGGGCATCAAGGCAGGTTATGATGACAATATGGTCTTTAAGAACGTCGATATGATGATTGAGGCTGGCGAGAAGGTCGCGGTCATCGGGCCCAACGGCATCGGCAAAAGCACCTTCGTCAAATTGTTAGCAGGAGATGTGGATCCAAAAGCTGGCCGTTTGAAATGGGCAGAAAATGCAACACTGGGTTATTTTGCTCAGGATCATGAAGAAGACTTCGAACAGAGCATCAACATCCTCGACTGGATGAGCCAATGGGGCAGCAGTGAGAATCTTGACGAACAGGAGATTCGCGGCATTCTGGGCCGCCTGCTATTCGGCAAAGACGACATCACCAAACCGGTTAATGTTCTTTCAGGTGGTGAGAAAGGACGATTGTTGTTTGGCAAACTCATGCTGCTCTCGCCCAATGTCATGATTCTGGATGAACCCACCAACCACCTGGATATGGAATCCATAGAATCATTGAACCTGGCGATGGATCTTTATCCCGGTACCGTCATTTTCGTCAGCCATGATCGCGAATTTGTCAGCTCGCTGGCCACTCGCATTATTGAGCTTGGGGATGAGACATACACCGACTATCGCGGAAACTACGAGGATTACCTGGAAAGTCAGGGCATTATTCAGTAACAGCACAACCAACCAAAGGGTCGACCCGCTCTGCGGTCAACCCTTTGGTACGTACTCCCGGAATGTACTAACGCAGTGTGACTAACTCTTCGCTGCTGGTAGGGTGAATGGCAATGGTGTCGTCAAAATCACGCTTGGTTGCGCCCATGCGCATGGCAACGGCAAACCCCTGAAGCATCTCATCTGCCGCAAGACCAATCATGTGAATGCCCACAACCTTCTCATCATCACCTGCACAAATCAGCTTCATGGCTGTTTTACTCTTGTGGCTTGTGAACGAGTTGTACATGGCGGTGAATGCTGTCTGATACACCGTGATGCTCTCGCCATGCTGTTCGCGAGCTTGTGTCTCGCTCAAACCCACGGTGGCCATGGGTGGATGTGAAAAGACCACGGTAGGTATCAGGTCGTAGTTGAGATGGCGACCTTCCTGATTATCATAGATACGATCTGCCAATCTGCGCCCAGCTGCAATAGCCACGGGCGTAAGCTCAGCTTGTCCTGTTACATCGCCAATGGCAAAAACACTGGGGACGTTGGTTTGCTGGAATTTATCAACCGGGATGTAACCACGCTCATCCACAGTAACGCCGGCGGTTTCCAGCCCCAGATCGCCGGTGGAAGGTGATCGACCGATAGCAAACACCACGGCATCAAAACCACCAACCTGCTTACCGCTCTCTGTAGTGGCCGAAATACCATCAGACAGCTTTTCAAGGCTGGCTACGCTGAACTGTTTTTCAATCGTTACACCGTCAGCCAACATCTCATCCATCAGCTTCTCTTGCAGCATGAGATCAAACTCTCGCAAGAAGGACTCTTTGCGAATCCCCAGAGTGACATCCGTGCCCATGGCTTGCATCATTCCGGCAAGCTCAACAGCAATGTAGCCAGCCCCTAGCACCAACGCCCGCTTGGGCTGACTCTTGAAATGGAAGAATCCATCAGACGTCACCGCCAGTTCCTTCCCCGGAATATCGGGCACACGAGCGTGACCGCCTGGGGCCAGCACAATGCGCTCAGCGGTGTAACGCTTACCATCAACTTCAACGGTATTAGCATCAGTCAGTCGGGCATAGCCGTGCACTATGGTTACATTATTCTTGCCTAGGTAATTGGCATACGCATTATTGATATTGCTGATGTAGCTTTCACGTTTTTCAACCAGATGCTCCCAGCTAAAACCATTGACCGTAACATCAAATCCGTACCCCTCAGCATCACGCAGAGCATGCGCCATGGCGCCGCCGTACCACATGACTTTTTTGGGGACACAACCTCTGTTGACACAGGTACCACCCAGTACCGGATCACTCTCGATCACCAGGGTTCGGGCACCGTACGAGCCGGCACGATTACACGTGGCAATGCCACCACTTCCACCACCGATAGCGATGAGATCAAAGTCATAAGATTCAGACATGGGCCTTCCTGATACTTGATGTTGTGTTTAGGTTAATCGCGATACTATACGCTCTACAAGGCATCTATCCGGACATACCGGCGTGAATAGCATCGACGGACGACAAAAACTACCCGCGTTGGTTGCACTAACGCGCCTGGACAGGCCTATCGGCATCTATCTGCTGATGTGGCCTATGTTGTGGGCGTTCTGGTTTGCAGCAGAAGGCATACCAACACTATCAACCCTGCTCATCTTTATTGCAGGCACAGCACTTACCCGCTCAGCAGGCTGCGCTATCAATGACTACGCGGACCGCGATTTTGACGCTCATGTTACACGCACTCGCAACCGTCCCCTGGCCACTGGCGCACTACAACCCAAAGATGCATTAATAACCACAGCCGTGCTCATGCTTCTGGCGTTTGCGCTGGTACTGACGACCAACCCCCTGACAATCAAGCTCTCGTTTGTGGCCCTGCTACTTGCTGTTATTTATCCGTTCACCAAACGCTACACCCATTTTCCACAAGCGGTATTGGGTGCGGCATTTGCTTGTGCAGTCCCAATGGCATATTCCGCGCAAACCAATCAACTCCCTATCGCTGCCTGGATTCTGTTTAGTGCTGCTGTGATCTGGGCCATGGCCTACGACACGCTCTATGCGATGGCAGACCGTGCAGATGACCTGAAAATCGGCATCAAATCTACCGCAATCTGGTTTGGACGCTTCGACCTTCTTCTGGTGGGATTATTTCAACTGATAGTGCTCGCCTTACTGGTTTATATCGGCTTGTTGTATGAGCGAGGCGTGATCTTCTATCTGGGGCTAGTCGGTGCGGCAGGATTTGTCATCTACCAGCTATGGCTATGTCGGCATCGTGATCCCCACTTGTGCCTGAAAGCTTTCCTCAACAATAACTGGCTGGGCATGACAGTGTTTATCGCCCTGTTTGCAGATTATCTGATCAAACCATGAGTACAGCCGATTATCAGTGGGTGACATCACTGGCTAAGCGTTATGAAGACGCTACTCAGGATGCCCAGCGCACCGACAGCGAATTACTGGCACAGCTACCCACACTCCGATTGGGCAAGGCAGCTCTGGACAAAGCACAGCTGGAGCTGAGCCATCACTCACACAGTGATCATCTGGTGGTGTTAGGGCCCACACAATCGGGTAAAAGCTCGCTGGTCAATGTGCTTCTGGATACGCAGGCCGCATCCGTTAGCCCACTGGCAGGTTTTACAGTTCATTCACAAGGCTATGCCCGCGACATCAGCGAAGCAGACATTTCCTATGTTGGAGAGCTCATGGCACCGCTTGAGCGAACCCCAGCGCAGTCTCTGGACAGTGGCAACCTTGATAGTTATGTACTCGAATCTGTAGCCTCCAAGGCCCGCAGTCTGGCGGCTGACGCCATTGTCTGGGACACACCGGATTTTGACTCCATCACCGCTTCACGCTACAACCTTGCCGTATTAAAAGCTGCAGCACTTGGCGACAATATCATTCTAGTGGTCAGCAAGGACAAGTACGGCGACCAACGTGTCTGGGACATACTTGCACTATTAAATGATCTGCAAAAGCCATTGCTAGTGTGTATTAACAAGATCGAGGAGAGCGACAGGGACGTTGTGTGGAGTGCATTTAGCGAACGGTACAGGACGCTGTTCAGCAAACCCGTACCACAGGTCTTGATGCTACCGTTCGTCAAGAAAAAAACCCCTCAACAACGTCTTGCGTTTGACAGGAAAACAATCAAAGCGTTAAAAACTGAATTGCTCACATTGACCGAGGCTGGACAGACTCATGCGAGCCTGACAGGCGTTGAACAATTCGTCGACAAGCACAAAAATCGGTGGCTACAGCCGCTCATTGTAGAAGTAGACGCAAATGAACATTGGACAACACTGATTGACACGGCCATTGACGATGCCGACGCCTATTATCTGAATCAATACCTGAACAACACAGACAAATACGAAACCTTTAACCGTGCTCTGGCAGAACTACTGACTCTGCTGGAAATCCCGGGGGTTGCCAACACGCTAACGCAAGCCAGAAAACTCATCACCTGGCCTGCAAGACGCCTGCTGGATTTTGGCAAGCAATCTCTGAACAGATCCCCTGAGCCGCAAAGAGATGCCAGCGGAGCTGTGATGGACCAGGAAGCGCTGGCATTGCAGCACATGCTCGACAGTGCCATCGTCAGCCTGCAGCGCAACCTGCTTGAAGCACCTGATGAGCTTTGGTGGCAGGCATTAGGCGAGCAAATGCGCATCGATCTTCCCGCAATACGACAAACCTACGCAGCATCAAGTGAGCAGGTGCGTCGATCATTTGAACCTGAAATTGAAAAGGCCGCCGCTCAGTTATACGAGCAACTGAAAGAGCGCCCCGCCTTGCTGAACACCCTGCGCGCAGCCCGTGCTACCGGCGACGCTGCAGGTATTGCGTTGGCGGTAAAATCAGGCGGACTTGCCCCGACAGATCTTATTTTTGCGCCAGCCATGCTGTCAGTGACATCACTGCTCACGGAAGGGGCGCTGGGCAAATACCTGGATACCGTGAAGCGCGACCTGAAGGTACGTCAGCGTCAACATATAAAGACGCAATTGCTTGAACAATCCCTGCAGACATCGCTGCTCAAACTAAGCAGTACGTTGAGTGACAACAGATTGTTGAGTGCGAATCTGGATACACAGCTAGCACAACAGTTGGCAAAGGTTCGTCAGTCTCAACAGCCGCAAGACTAAAAAATTGTTGAACCGCCACCGATTAGGTGGCGGCTCAATGATAACCATAAAGAGGCTATCAGGCGTTCTTACAGCTTTGCAAGTACAGCGTCTGCTGCGCTGACCGTGGCAGAACCAGGATCACTCTCCATTGCCAAGTGCTTGATAACACCATCTTCAAGAACCATCACATAGCGCTGTGATCGCTCACCCAGACCAAAACCACTCAGATCCAGTGTCATTCCGGCAGCGCGCGTAAATTCAGCGTTACCATCAGCCAGCATGTCCACATGCTCGCCTGTGCCCATGCTCTTGCCCCAGGCATTCATGACAAAGAAATCCGCGGTAGATACGCATGCTACAGCTTCCACGCCCTTGTCGCGAAGTGCTTGTGCATGCTCAATGTAGCTAGGCACGTGGGATTCAGAACACGTGGGAGTAAAGGCACCCGGCAAAGCAAAAATAACCACTTTACGGCCTTTACAGTAATCACTCAATGGCACATCTGTGGGACCTTCAGCCGTCATCTGCTTGAGGGTTACTGCAGGAATTGTATCGCCTTCTTTCAACATGATTTTATGCCTTGGTTATTGTACACCCTAGTGTTGCATAAAATTCCGGCCCAGAACCGCTTCGCTGCTTCTATAGCAGCATCTAAGGGGCTGTACTCATTTTTCCTGGATCTCACCTAGAGT
>JALZVU010000091.1 GCA_023301795.1 Granulosicoccus sp. | reverse complement strand
GCCGCGGCCGCGGCAATATCATCCTGATACCACGGCGTGTTCGGTGCGTTCACTCGAAGGGCTTTAAGGCGATATCCATAGTCGTGTTGCTGCAATGCTCGTACTGCTCGATCACGAGATACCGCTTTTAACTCAGGGGCAACAGAGTCTTCAAGGTCGACAATGATGGCATCCGCATGCAGCGTGGGTCCCTTAGCCAACGCACGTTCGTTGCTGGCAGGCATGTATAAAGCTGATCGACAATCTATGGACACGGTGATGACACCTCACTAAAGGGCCTTGAAGGTAATTGAATGGATGCGCACACGTCAGGTATTGCCTCTTGTCTTAAGGTTGGATACGGCATACATGGCGCCGCCGACCAACAATCCCCAGAAAGCACCGCCGATACCAAAAAACGCCAGCCCAGACCCTGAGAATAGAAACGTAATAGCAGCAGCGTCTCGATGCTTGACATCGGACAATGCTGAAACAATAGCTGCCGAAAATGCACCTAATAATGCAAGCCCGGCAATAGCTTCGACCAGTACGCTGGGAATTAACGTAACCAGCAGCCCGGCAGCGCCGGCCAACAATCCGATAACAACATAGCTTATACCAGCCACAGTCGCTGACCAGTAGCGCCGGTTCGGATCGGGGTGGGCATCCTCACTGGAGAACATCGCAGCCGTGATGGCTGCCAGGTTGATGGCGTGAGAACCAAACGGAGACGCTATCAGCGAGAAAAAACCTGTGTTGGCGATCAGCGGTCCGGCTTTTGGCTGATAGTTAGCCGCTTTAAGTACAGCCACGCCGGGCACATTTTGCGAGGCCATGGTCACTATGAACAAAGGAATACCCAAACTGACCATAGCTCCTGCATCAAACACCGGTGGTATCCATAGCAGTGCGGGTACCAGGCTAGCCTGTAATTGCTGTGCAAAATCTTCAGGCAACCCAATTCGCCACCAGACCATGATAATCAGCATGACAAGTGCTGCTGGTACTGCAAAAAACCGGTTAACTCGCCCTACTACCCACCACGTGAGTAATAACGGGGCTGTGATGTAAGCATCAAACGCGAGCGCTTGTACCGGGGCAATGCATAAGCTCAAGAGCACGCCTGCCAGCATGGCATTCGCAAGTGTTGTGGGTATGGATTCAATTAACCGCCCCAGAGGCCTGAACCAGCCAGCAATCAACAGCAACACTGAGCTGAATATATAAGCGCCGATGGCCTCGTTAACACTTGCCAGTGTGTCGCCTGATGATATGAGTAAAGCTGCCCCGGGGGTTGACCAGGCAACACCGATAGGCATGCGATATCTCAACGACAACACAATGCCGGACAACCCCATGCCAACGGTTAGTGCTATAAGCCCCGACGTTGCCTGAGCAGGCGTAGCACCTGCTGCTGTGAGCCCCTGAAGCACAATGGCAAACGAGCTGGTAAAGCCCACCACAGCCGCAAGCACCCCCATACCGATAGCCGAACCCGAGAGATCCTTGACGTACGAGTGCTTGGCGGTATTGATCATGGTGGGCGAATCTGGGGGACTTGCCATACAGCGAATCAAGCGGATTGCAAAGGTGCGTTAGAATACCGCCCACCACAAATACTGGCTACCTGCATTTCATGCATCTTTTACTTATCGGCAGTGGCGGACGTGAACACGCCATGGCGTGGAAACTGGCGCAAGCAGCGAACGTTACCCGCATCAGCGTGGCCCCCGGCAACCCGGGCATGGCTGAAGAAGACAAGGTGCACTGCATCGATATTGCGCCTGACGATATTCCAGCACTTGCCCAATTTGCCAGCGACGAAAACGTTCATTTGAGTATTATTGGACCTGAGGCACCTCTTGTCGCAGGCATTGTTGATGAATTCGAGTCAAGAGGACTCAGAGTGTTCGGCCCTAGAAAACAAGCTGCCCAACTGGAAGGCAGTAAGGCGTTTGCCAAGGATTTCATGGCAAGACACAACATCCCGACAGCCCTTCACGCCACCTTTGACAACGCATCTGAGGCAATCACCTGGGTACAGGAAAAAGGTGCGCCTATTGTGATCAAGGCTGATGGCCTGGCTGCCGGCAAAGGCGTGGTGGTCGCCCAGAGCGTTGATGAAGCCTCCAGTGCCATTACATCTATGTTTGATGGCCAGTTCGGGGCAGCTGGTTCGCAGGTTGTTGTGGAAGAATTCCTGCCGGGGGAGGAGGCAAGCTTTATCGTGGTGGTCTCAGGCCGAGAATGTCTAGCTCTGGCCACCAGCCAGGATCACAAAGCGCGCAACAATGGCGACACCGGACCTAATACCGGTGGCATGGGAGCATATTCTCCAGCACCTGTGGTGACACAAACCGTTCACGAACATGTCATGAAAGATATCGTTCAGCCCACCATAGATGCGCTGGCTGATGATGGCATGCCGTTTACGGGCTACCTGTATGTGGGTCTGATGATTGACCCGGATGGGCAAGCCAAAGTGGTGGAGTTCAATGTCCGCCTTGGTGATCCGGAAACACAGCCACTCATGATGCGGATGCAAAGTGAGCTCTTGCCACTACTGGACCATGCCGTGGACGGCACACTAAGCCAGGCAACAGTGGATTGGCTGGACGGCTACAGCATAGGAATTGTACTTGCGGCTGGAGACTATCCTGCCAGTGGTAGCAAGGGAGAACCCATTAGCGGAATCAATGCTGCTCAAGCGAACGGTTGCAAGGTATTTCATGCAGGCACAGCGCTTATTGATGGACAACTGGTTACCCAGGGCGGACGCGTGCTGTGCGCCACCGCAACTGGGGACACTTTGCAGGAGGCAAAAGACAAGGCTGACACTGGTGCTGCGTGTATTCAATGGACAGGGGTACGTTACCGCACTGATATTGGCCATCGGGCTATCAAGCGCTTAGGTTCTTAGGAGTCTACGTTACCCAGTGAGCCCTCTGGGCTACGAAACAAATCATCTAGCCTGAAACGCAAAAAGCGCTCACAAAGAGCGCTTTTTGTTTGCAGCAGCTAATTTTAATAAAGCGACTAGCGCTTCATCGAATCAAAGAATTCGTTATTGGTCTTGGATTGCTGCAATCGTCCCAGCAGAAACTCAACCGCTTCAATCTCATCCATAGAGTGGATAAACTTGCGCAGTATCCAAGTCTTCTGCAGCTCTTCAGGATCCATCATGAGTTCCTCTCGACGCGTACCCGAGCGGTTGATGTTAATTGCAGGGAAGACACGCTTTTCAGCGATTCGCCGGTCAAGGTGCAATTCCATGTTACCTGTGCCCTTGAATTCCTCGTAGATAACTTCATCCATTTTGGAGCCGGTATCCACCAGTGCCGTGGCTATGATTGTCAGACTTCCGCCTTCTTCAATATTTCTTGCTGCACCAAAGAAACGTTTAGGGCGATGCAATGCGTTGGCATCGACACCACCAGTCAGTACTTTGCCGGATGAAGGCACCACGGTGTTGTAGGCACGCGCCAAGCGTGTAATGGAATCCAGCAAGATAACGACATCTTTCTTGTGTTCGACCAATCGCTTGGCTTTCTCTATAACCATCTCGGCAACTTGAACGTGCCTGGCAGCAGGCTCGTCAAACGTACTTGAAATAACCTCGCCCTGCACCATGCGCTGCATCTCGGTAACTTCTTCCGGGCGTTCGTCAATAAGCAGAACAATAAGATGCGAGTCAGGCGAATTGGCAGCCACACTTTGTGCAATGTTCTGCAGCATCAGAGTCTTACCCGCTTTGGGAGGCGAGACAATAAGACCGCGCTGGCCGCGGCCTATCGGCGCTGCAAAATCGATAATGCGCGCTGTGATGTCTTCGGTACTGCCGTTGCCGCGTTCCATATTCATGCGTTGATTGGCATGCAATGGCGTCAGGTTTTCAAACAGAACTTTGTTCTTGGCTTCTTCTGGTGGACTGAAGTTGATCTCATCCACTTTCAACAATGCAAAATACCGCTCACCTTCTTTAGGTGGTCGAATCTTGCCTGAGATGCTGTCGCCGGTTCGCAGAGCGAAGCGTCTTACCTGGCTAGGCGACACATAAATATCGTCAGGCCCTGCAAGGTAGGAGCTGTCTGCTGAACGCAAAAAGCCGAAGCCATCTTGCAAAATTTCAAGAACACCGCTACCGAGTATGTCTTCGCCCTTACGTGACTGCGCTTTCAGGATCGAAAAAATGATCTCCTGTTTACGCTGTCGGGCAACACTTTCGACGCCGATGGACTCAGCCAGCTCGATAAGTTCTGCGGGATTCTTTTTCTTAAGATCGGTCAGGTTCATACACGTTAGTGCGCAAGGGTAGGCGAAATTCGCCAAGAGGAAGGGAAGCGCCCATTACAGCCAATGCTGAGGGAGGCTTTTGTAATCCGAAGATATCGGGATATAAAAAGATGAAGTTTGAGATAGTGGGTGCACGGAGCGCGCTGCGGAAGAGCGGGCTGCAATAGGTGCGATGTGTAAAAGGTACCACGCAACATGCTGCGTGTCTACCTTTTGAGTTTTTCAACACTAACCAGGCACAACACTAAAGGGGATGAAATCAGTGTGCGCCGCAAAACTACTGCCGCCATCTCCTTCTCAAACAAAAGGAGACACCGGCATTATAGCTACTACATCTGATCAGGCCTTAGGAATTCTGATCGAGAAATTCTGTCAGTTGAGATTTGTTCAAACCGCCCACTTTTGTGCCTTCTACCACACCGTTCTTGAACAACATAAGTGTGGGGATGCTGCGAATGCCATACTTGGGTGGTGTGTTCGGGTTGTCGTCGATATTCATTTTCACAATCTTTACCTTACCCGAATAGCCAGGCGCTACGTCCTCAAGTACTGGGGCAATCGCTTTACAAGGTCCACACCATTCAGCCCAGTAATCTACCAGTACCGGCGTGTCAGACTTGAGCACCTCTTCCTCAAAAGTGGAATCGGATACAGGAGTAATGTGTTCGCTCATCTACGTGAATCTCTTGGTTCTACAGATATCTTCGTGGCAGCCTGTCAGGCAGGCCGTGCAGGGCTTGGGACAATGTAAACTACTGACACGGCACCATATGCAGTAAGGTGTTGTACCCAATGTTGTATATATTAGGGACTGGAACTGCGCATTCAAGCGTGGTCATATTCTACCAGATTGCATACCACAGACCGGATGACAGATACCTTGACAGACCCAAGCCAAACAAGTTCCACGCCGACATTCAAGGCACTTGGCCTACCAGATTCTCTATTAAAGGCCACTGATGAACTTGGCTTTGAGCACTGCACTGAAATACAGGGACTCTCCTTACCCGTTATCGCTCAAGGGCGAGATATTGCAGCACAAGCGCAAACAGGTACTGGCAAAACCGCCGCTTTTCTACTCGGCAGCTTCGCCAGGCTGTTAAGCCAGGAGCCCGTCGCTACCCGAAAAGATCAACCGCGAATGTTGGTCATAGCGCCCACACGCGAACTGGCCATTCAGATCGCAAAAGATGCCGATTCGCTGGGCAAGTATTCTGGTCTGAGCACCGCCGTTGTCTATGGTGGAATCGACTACGAGAAGCAGCGAAAACAACTTGCCGCTGGCGTCGATGTGCTAATCGGCACACCCGGACGGTTAATTGACTACTTCAAGCAGAAAGTGTTTGATCTGAGCAAACTGGAAATCATTGTGCTGGACGAGGCCGATCGTATGTTCGATCTTGGCTTTATCGCCGATATCCGGTTTTTGTTACGACGCATGCCAGAACCTGGAAACCGGTTAAGCATGCTGTTTTCTGCCACTTTGTCGCACCGGGTTATGGAGCTTGCCTACGAGCACATGGACAACCCGGAGCCCATCAAAACAGAGAGTACAGGCGTTACCGCCAAAGGCGTGCGTCAGAGCCTTTATCAACCCGCCGATGATGAAAAGGTTCCGTTGCTGCTGGGTTTGCTGGATCTGCTCAAACCGCCCCGCTCCATTGTCTTTGTTAATACAAAACGGGCAGCAGAGAAAATCGAAGGTTACTTACTAGGCAATGATGTTGCCTGTGGCACATTGTCAGGCGATGTTCGCCAAAGCAAACGACAGAAAATTCTGGCGGAATTCACATCAGGCAATTTGCCAGTGCTCATCGCCACCGATGTTGCCGCTCGAGGGTTACATGTGGACGATGTCAGTCACGTCTTTAACTACGACCTGCCGCAACAGGCCGAAGATTATGTACATCGCATCGGCAGAACTGCGCGTGCAGGCACCGAAGGCATGGCCGTAAGCTTTGCGTGCGAAAACTATTCCTTCTCGTTACCTGAGATTCAGGAATACATCGGTCAGAGCATCCCGTTGGAAATGATCACCGATGAGCTGCTCGTCAAACCTAAACCGCGGGTACGCGTTGAGCGCGATCGTCCCGATCAGCCTGGCCAAGGTCGAAAACCAGGCGGTGGCCGTTCAGCCGGTGGTAACTCGCGCAACCGGAGCAATGGCCCCGGTCGTGGAAAGCCAAGGCGAACAGTTACAGATACGCCAGCAACGCAGCCGCCTACCTCACAGACAGACGCTGCCAGCGCCCCAACCCCAACTAATTCCAAAGCGGATAGAGCGTCTTCAAGCAACGACAATGTTGCCCACGCTAGCAGCCCGGAAGGGGTAGCACCCAAGAAAAAGCGCCGCAGAAGAAGACGCAAGCCGGCCGAAGGCACCGCTACAGGCATCTCTGCTGAAGGCGCTGCTAATGATGGTGGGACTGGAGAGACTAATAGGAATGACAGCAGTAGCACCAAATAGCTGCCCAAAGCTGCCCTCTGCAAAGAGCGTACAGACTCAAAGATAATGTAAGAAACACAAAATCGTGGCTTACATCACAAAAAAACAGTAGTCTGGAGGTCCGCGCAGTGGAATTCACCGTGTACTTGGACAGGCACGTGAAAACGCCATTGCGCCAACTATCATCCGAACAGGTAGAGGTTGGAACGATGGCGACAGGTACAGTCAAGTGGTTCAATGAGGCAAAAGGTTTTGGCTTCTTAGCGCAAGATAATGGCGGTGAAGATGTCTTTGTTCACTTCTCAGCCATAAAATCTGAGGGCTTCAAAACATTAACAGAAGGACAGAAAGTCACCTTCGATGTGGAAGACGGCGCAAAAGGCCTGCAGGCGACAAGCGTCGTGTCCACGTAACAAGGCACCCAGCAAAAGGCCACACCCTGTGTATGAGTCTTTACAAACTGGCACTCGCTCAACCGGTGAGCCAATGCGTATAGGGATCAAGGCTGGGCACAGCCCCCCTCTGACGATCAGAACTCCGCGGAAGCTATCCGGTAAACTGCCAGATGAATACTTAGCAAGGTGAGCTACGATCAACTGATTGCGCGTCCAAGGCACGCTCACTGCATAGCCGAAGCAAGGTCAGACGACACGTAAAGATGCGATATGGCATCAACAGGCGTCGCTTGGCTTATAATCGGCAGCATAATTAGTCGCCCATCCGATTTATCTTTCAGGAGGCTGCCCGAGACTAGTCATCATTAAGGCTATTTTCGGGTAGCCTTCGAGAGGGTCAGTGCTTATCTGATGCTCTACACACCTCTTCAGTCAGTGACCTTGCCATGGATCTACAATTAGCCCGCAGTAACATGATCGAACAACAAGTGCGCCCCTGGGACGTCCTTGACCAACGTGTTCTAGATGTTCTTGCAGAAGTTCCACGAGAGGCTTTTCTAGAGCCACAGCATAAAGGTGTGGCTTACAGTGACTTCCAGCTGCCTATCGGGCATGGCCAACACATGCTCAAGCCGACTATCGATGGCCGCCTGTTGCAGGCACTGTTACTCAGACTCACCGACAACGTGCTTGAAATCGGCACAGGCAGTGGTTACTTGACTGCTTGTCTGGCACGCCTCAGCGCCCACGTGGAGAGCATAGAGATAGTACCGGAGCTCGCATCATCAGCCAAAGCGCGGTTACTGGACATGGGTGTTACGAATGTCTCGCTGCTGGAACAGGATGCTTCTGATGTGTGGGACGCAAAAGATGGCTACGACGCCATCGCGTTCTCTGGCGCCATACCCGCTATCCCCGATTACTACCGAAACAAGATGAATGTGGGTGGCAGATTGTTTGCCATGGTCGGCGAGCCGTCCAAACCTACAATGGAAGCCGTATTAGTAACACGGGTACGGGATGATGAGTGGAGCAAAGAGAGCCTTTTCGAGGCCAGTGTTGATCCTCTCGTCAACTTCGACTCCATCTCGCCCAACTTTGTATTCTGATGACCCATCTGAAAATTAACATGCTTGAAAATATGTTCACGTTCCTGAGTCGATCAACTGGTAACGCCTGCCCGTCTGAGAAGACATCAACGAGCGCGAGCCATTGGCGTCTTATGCCACTGGCAGCAGCGTTGGCTGTTGCTACCTTATCCAGCGTGGCGTCAGCTCAACCTCAAACACCTGCGGCTGATCTGCGCACGGCATACGAAAGCGCCCGCGACTACGATGCCGAATTCCAGGCAGCTCAATTCGAACTGGAAGCTGCCAGAGAGCAGGTGCCTTTGGCGCGCTCACCGCTTCTTCCTCAGGCCTCTATCATCGCCGAAACGGGATTCACCAGTGTATCGGGTGATAATCAAGGCTCTACTGATGAGACATCCCTGTCACTGTCCCTGAGCCAGACAATCTACAACCGTGCTAACGGCAGATTGCTTTATCAGGCCAAGTTAGGTGAACAACAGGCAGAAGCACAATATGCGGCCGTCGGCCAGACTCTTATCTTACGCGTAGCTACTGCCTACTTCGATGTGCTTCGTGCGCGAGACAATGTCGAATTTAGCCAGTCAGAACTGGAAGCCATCAGCCGACAACTTGAACAGGCTGAACGCAGGTTCGATGTGGGCTTGGTACCCATCACCGATGTGCGCTCCGCTCAGGCACAGGCCGACTTGGCGGTAGCGCAGGAGATTGACGCATCCAATCAGCTATCCACAGCACGTGAAGCATTGCTGCGCATCAGCGGCATAGATGCCGAGCTGTTGAAGCCATTAGCGGATGACTTACCGTTGACGCCACCAGAGCCTGCCAATATCGACAAATGGGTGGAAGTTGCCCAGCAACAAAATCTGGAACTCGTTATTGCTCAACTGGCTAGTCTTAGCAGCTCGACGCAGATAGCCATCGAGCGGGCCGCCAGTTTTCCCACACTCGACCTTGTCGGACTTGCCTCAAAAGGCACGTCTAGATCAGAACTTCGTGGCGATGACATTGATATTGTCGACATCACATTACAACTACGTCTGCCTATCTTTACCGGTGGAAGAATAAATGCACAAGTTGCACAAGCAAAGGCTCTGGCTCGTGCCTCAGAACAACAATTGCTGACACAGGACCGTACTACAACACAGCAAACACGCGATGCCTATCGTGGTGTACTGGCATCCATTAGTCGGGTTAATGCCCTGCAGCAGGCGCTGGTCTCAACACAACAATCAGCAGAAGCCACTGATGCCGGATTTCGGGCTGGCACACGAACCTCGGTGGAAGTATTGCAAGCATTGCGCGATACATTCAGAGCACAATCTGACTATTTAAGTGCGCGGTATGATTACGTCATCAACACGTTGAATCTAAAGGCGGCATCAGGCTCGCTTAATGAAGAAGATCTGTTTGCTATCAATCGCTTTCTGGCGATACCCGAAGACGACGACGCGTAAGACTCGACTGTTACCGGCCCGTTTAACGCTATAGACACACCAATCAGACATCAATCGCCCACGTGGCGATATCGAATACTGATCAGGCTACTGTCGCCGCTTGTGGCGCTCTACACCTTATTGAGAGCGCGCAAAGACGGCGGCAGATCCTACCTCTATGAACGGTTTGGCCTATATCCACAGTCACACCCCAACAGCATCTCTACTGATGGTGTCATCTGGATTCACGCCGCTTCGGTCGGCGAAGTGTTTACGGTATTGCCGCTGATAAAGGCTGTCAATACAAAATTACTCGTCACAACAACCACCCCCACCGGCGCTAAGGTACTTAGCGATAAGCGTCTTGCTCATGTCGAGCATTGTTACCTTCCTGTGGATCTGCCAGGTGCCTGCCAGAGATTCTTCAAGCATCACGCCATACGTGAAGGCTGGATTGTTGAAACTGAAATCTGGCCCTGGCTTTATGCATGTGCTAACCAGAACGACGCTGGCTTAACCATCATTAACGGACGGTTATCTCCAAAAACCAGCTCCCAAGCCAATGGACTTCTGGCTACAACCTTTCGTCGTGCGCTACAGGGGGTAGCGGTTCTGGCTCGCTCCGAAGACGATGCCACTCGTTTTGTAAATCTGGGAGCGTCACACTCGCTGGTATCGGTTACCGGGAATTTAAAATATGCACATCCCGATGCAGGGCAAAGCGATGAGAAACCTGCGGTACTGATAAATCGCCCCTACGTTCTAGCAGCATCCACGCATGATGATGAAGAGCAGCAACTAGCCGTGGCCTGGTCTTCGAGGCCTACCGATTCAGCGCAAGCGGTTGAGGCGAGAGATGATCCGCTACTGGTCATTGTTCCAAGACATGCAGAGCGTGGGGCTACAATTCAGAAGCAGCTCGCTGGCATGGGCATTCAGGCAGCTTTACGCAGTAGCAACGAGACGGTAAACAGCGGGTGTTCTATTTACATTGCAGACACACTAGGTGAATTACAAGCATGGTACAGCTATGCCCTCGCCTGCTTTGTGGGTGGCTCTCTGATTGAGCGCGGAGGCCATAATATTCTGGAACCTGCCAGATTAGGCTGTCCGGTGGCCGTTGGACCTCACACATCTAACTTTGCGGATGTTATCGATACGTTTTCAAAAAACGATGCGTTAGTGATACTGGACGATGCTGCGCAGGTTATTGAATTTATGCACAATGCCATCACTGATCAAAACACCTTGCAGGCAATGGCTCAACGAGCACGCTTGCATGCTCAGAAAAGTGAAGCGGTATTAACGGTCTATCTGGAGGCATTGACCCGTAGTGAGATATCTACACATCCCGGGAAATAACATACGGCTCTTGTGTAACCCAATGACGGTTAGGAGATTGCACAAAAACAGACTGATCCAGCGAGACTACGGTACTTTGCCTGAGCTCAAAGTCGAACGCTGGCACGTATCTGTTAACGAGTATCTACTAGGACGACTCAGCCCATGCAGTTTTACATAGAGCAATGCCGCGCTTGCATACCTCAGCCAAGCGAATTGGCTCAGGGCTCGACGCTGCAATCTTCATCAACGAACGTTCAAGGCGGTTCATATTATCCAGACACCAACCACTACATGTTGGGTCTGCAGGTACCGCTCGTAACCCACTTCGATCAAAATCGATCAGAAACACGCCAGCGCTCTTGTCCAACATGATGTTATGCGCGTTGAGGTCGGCGTGATATATCCCAGCGGCGTGAAAACGCGCGATCTGTCGTCCAATGTCACGCCATAACTCATCGCTGTCAACTTGACTACTGCTCAGATCATCTATGCTGAGCAGGTGTTCAGCCAGCGTACTACCGGGTAGCCTGTGGGTAACAAGACTGGCGGTGTAGAACAAACCTTTGCGCAGTACACGACAGGCGAAAGGCTGAGGTGCTGGCAATCCCTGCTCATGAAGATAAACCAGCATGTCGAACTCGCGTAGTGCGCGCGTGCGGTGCATACCCAAATACGCGTAGTGCATTTTGCTGATATGCCGAGCCAGACCACCGCGTCGGTATTCGCGCAACACCAACGCCTGATTGAGCAGCGTAAAAAATACGGTATTACCTCGACCCGCCAATGCCATACCGTCTGTAAGACCTTGCTTTTCCAAGGCCACGGGATCAAAGCATTTTGCGTCAAAAACGCCAGTAGGAGAGCTAACGTACCGCATAACCCCCGGAGATGGATCGGTGATCTGCTGAGTCGTTATGTGCATGGGTTGCATAGACAAAAACGGCTTATACAGTTCTGAGCTGATTAAAACAGGTAAAGGCTAGCCTGCTGTGAGGCGCACCAGATCCGTTATCAGCTTGCTGCCTTATCTTTTACCAGGCGGTAGACAGTTCCGCAGTACGAACACGTCGCCTCAGGCGAGTCCTCGAGAGGGATGTAGACGCGGGGATGACTATCCCACAGGGAGCTGTTAGGTGTAGGGCAGTGAATAGGCAACTCGTCGCGCGTAACTTCCACGAGTGACTGAGCGTTTGGTTGGTCCATGAGGGCAGCCTTTCTTGTTTGTGTCGGATCGTTTGCGCAGTTTACTGGCTCTGGCCAGCAGGTGGCGGATTAAAGCTTAAAAACGTAACCCGATTGTCGGGGCAAGATGACATATTCTGGCCAATCAGCCCAGAATACGTACCCTGATACCCTTCACCACCTCACATAAAGCCTCAAGCTCAGCATCCAACGGCACAACTGCAGATGCTTCATCAAGTGCACGACGATGCAGGCGCTCCCGTAGGCTCAGGTAACTGATACGCAAATCACTGGCATCTGCTCCGGGGATCAAGTGCAGCTCTTCAACCGCCTCCAGCACGCGGATATTATCGGTAAATTCCAACAGCACAGGATGCTCACGAGAGTAAGCCAATACAAGGTACTGCACGATAAATTCGATATCAGCCACACCGCCTGCGTCCTGTTTCAAGTGCATCTGACCCGGCTGTGTGTTGCCCAAGGCGCTGCGCATGCGCTCACGCATCGCGGACACCTCGTGTCGCAACTCGTCCACCGGGCGTTGCCGGGCCAGTACATGCTGTCGGATAGCATCAAATCGTGTGCGCAAGCTATCGATACCGTACACAAGCCGTGCTCGCATCAACGCTTGATGCTCCCACGTCCAGGCATCACTTTGCTGATAATCCGCGAACGTGCCAATACCTATAACCAGCACGCCAGAGCTGCCGTTGGGGCGTAAGCGAAAATCGACTTCGTACAGCATGCCAGCCGGTGTGTTGGTGCTCATGAAGTGAACGAATTTTTGCGCCAGCTTGGCGTAATAAAGCCCGTTGTCTACCGGCTTGTCACCGTCCGTTTGCTGTTTGGTACCCGTGCTGTCATGCACAAATACAAGATCCAGATCGGAACTGAAGCCCAGCTCCAGACCACCCAGTTTTCCATAAGCCAGCACGCCTACATGACCAGGTTTGCGAACATCGTCTTCGCTAAAGCCTGGGCGCCCAAAGCGCTCATCCAAAGGCGCACTCACCAGTGATATCACACCAGCGATAATGGATTCTGCCAACCAGCTAAGCTGGTCACTCACCTGCATTAACGTCATGCTGCCATCAAGCTGTGCGCAGGCAATGCGCATCTCGCGCGCCTGACGATAGTGGCGCATCGAGTCCATTTGTATGTCCAGCTCACTGTCGCGTAGTCGTTCAACAAGCTCCTGCGTCTCTGTGGACACGCCGCGCGCATCCGAATGCAGTGTAGCGTTTGTTAGCAGCTCATCTATGACCATGGGCTGACTGGCAACAAACTTCGCCAACCAGGAACTTCGGGAAAACAAACTGACAAGATGTTTAAGCGTATCGGGGTGATCGCATAACACCTGAAGGTATCCACTGCGCCCGGCAACAGCTTTTACCAGCACAAGCATTCTGCCCAAGGTCACACCTGGTGCCTCGGTATCTTTTGCAAGATTCAGAATATAGGGCACAACGCGATCGACTCTTTGCTGGCTTTCTGCAGCCAGTCGCTGATAAAAACCACCCGCCGTTAACGAATTGATGATGACCAGCAACGACTCGTCTGATTCATAACCCAGGCTGCCTAGCATGGCTTGCTTGTCATCATCGCTAACGGCCTCTGCACACAGTGCAGCCCAGATATCGCGCGCAGCATCAAGCTTCGCAGTATCGTGAGCATTAGTGCTGCCAGACTCATCTTCATTGTTCTCAAACAAATCTGTAAAGCAGCGTGATACGCAAGATTGATGCACTGCAAGTTTATCTTTGAATACTGTCCAATCTTTTTCATCAACAATGCACAGTAGACGTTGCCGATCCACATCATCGTCAGGCAAGCAATGTACTTGTTCATCACGCATCATCTGCACCGCGTTTTCAACAATACGAAGGTAGTGATAAGCTTCCAGCAATCCATCCACCTCGTGTGCACTCATCAGTTGGAGATGCACAATTTGTCTAAGAACCTGCATGATGGGCCGGATGCGTAAACGGCTCTCTCGGCCGCCTCTTACCAACTGAAAAGCTTGACCGATAAACTCGATTTCACGAATACCGCCAGGGCCAAGCTTGATGTTATCCACCATGGCTTTTTGTAAAAGCGATAGTGCAATTTTACGTTTCAAATCCCGCAGGGACTCAAAGGCGCTGTAGTCCATATAGCGACGATAAACAAAGGGCTGAACAAGCTGTTCAAGCGCTTTGATATCGTCCGGGATGCCGCATAAGGCACGAGCTTTGATCATCGCGTAGCGTTCCCAGTCGCGAGCCTGAGTCAGGTAATAGTTTTCAAGCCCATCCAGATTCATGACCAGTGGACCGCTTTCACCAAATGGACGTAATCGTGTGTCCACACGGTAGACAAAGCCTTCCGCTGTTACCTTGTGTAGTAGTTTGCCGATGCGTTGCGCGGATCGGCGAAAAAAGTCAGCGTTGTCCAACGATTTCTGGCGCTCGCCATCAGCGACGGTGTTGCCGGATGATCTGAACACGTAGATGAGATCAACATCGGACGAGACATTTAGCTCGTACCCTCCCAGCTTGCCCATGCCAATGACGATGAGCCTTTGCTCCCGACCGTCGGGGTCACACGGTACACCGTAGCGAATAACCAGCGCATCGTAGCTCCATTGATCAGCCACCATGATGCAACATTGAGCGAGCAACGACAGTTCGGTGAGTGTCTGCTCAAGCAGGCTGACGTGCGTTAGATCACGCCAGAGAATGCGCACCATGTGGCGATGACGAAATTGCCTGAGAACTTTTTGTTGTAGCGCCTCTACCGCATTGGCGTCGCTTGAAGAGGATGCTTCTACAGCCTGCTGATAGTCCCGCTCAAGCTCTTCGCGCAACAATTCTACCGACGCATCTACATCAGTGTCATGCTCGCTGGGTATATCAGTATCAGATGTATCAGACAGCCTGCCACCACTGAGAAGATGGGGCAGAATATCCGGGAACTGACTCAATGTTCTGGCAATGTAAGGGCTGACCGCACAAATCGGCAATAACCATGCATCTAGCAGGGCCTCTACGGCATCGTCATGCGCTGTACAGGCTGCATCACACGCTCGGCGTATAGCTGTGACCTGCTCGCTTAACGCTTGAGTTTGCAGGCTTTCCGGACATTGCCTCTGCAACAGAGCCTCCTGGTAAAAATCTGAATTAGTGTGGACAAACCATTGACTTAAGCATACTTCCTCACGCACCAGATTGCATGTCATCAGGTATCATTGGGGTATGACATTGCAGCTTGAATTGGACCACGTTTACGTCGATATTGATGGCACTCGCATCATTGAGGATGTGTCGTTTTCGTTAGAATCGGGGGATATAGGCTGTCTGCTCGGACCCAGTGGCTGCGGTAAAACCACATTACTCCGAGCCATTGGAGGCTTCCAGCAACCCTCCAGTGGAGAACTCAGAATTGCTGGCAAACGAGTTGCCGACAGTAACAGCCAAGTATCACCCGAACAACGCCGGGTAGGCATGGTGTTTCAGGATCTGGCGCTATTCCCACACATGACTGTGCGCAAGAACGTAGCCTTCGGCATTGCCGGGCAGTCTCGTCAGGTCATAAAAGCGCGAGTGGATGAGCTTCTGGACCTGGTGGGCATGAACCGCTATGCCGACAGCTATCCTCACCAACTCTCCGGTGGACAACAGCAACGTGTGGCGTTGATTCGGGCCATGGCACCACGCCCACCGGTCTTGCTACTGGACGAACCTTTCAGCAGTCAGGATACCGAGCGGCGGGTACAACTGGCACATGAGGTGCGCGAAATACTCAAACGCGACGGTATCACTGCCGTGCTGGTTACACACGATCAATATGAGGCGTTTGCACTGGCCGATCATATCGGTGTGGTGTCAAAGGGTCAGTTACGGCAGTGGGATGATGCCTATTGCTTGTATCACACACCAGCAGATCGGTTTGTTGCTGACTTTATTGGCGAAGGTGTGTTCCTTTGCGGTAACACGCTTGAAGACAACATCATCCAGACTGAGCTGGGCACTATCCACGGCGAGCTTAATGCTCAAGTACCCTCAGGTACATTGATAGAGTTGCTAGTTCGGCCTGATGACATCATTCATGACGATAGCAGCCCGAACAAGGCAACGGTTATTGCGCGTGATTTTCGAGGTGCAGATCACTTGTATACCCTGCGTATGCCGGGCAATACGCGTCTACTGTGCCTTGCGCCGTCGCACCACAATCATCATGTGGGCGAGCAGTTCGGGATCAGACTACAGCTTGATCATCTGGTTATTTTTGATCGCGAAGAAGCTTAGAAACCTGCGCTACACAAATAAACTGGCTGTGTAGACTTCTTGTCTGGACTAGCTCTGAGCTTGCATCCTGTCAGCGCAATCCTCTGTTGGAAAATCGTCGCCAAAGCCTGCCATCAATTGCGCACAAGCCCAACGCGATGAGCAACATACCCACCAGATGCGTAAGTTCAAGGCGCTCTCCCAGAAACACCGTACCCAAGAGTATCGCTGATACTGGCACTAGAAATGTTACTAGAGACACGTTCGTGGCACCGGCAGATGCCAGAACCCGAAAGAACAGAATATAGGCAAGCGCGGTACTGAACACAGCTAATGCGGCGAGCGCCGCCCATACCTCACCCCCGGGCATCGGCAGCAGCCAGGGCTTTTCAACATACAGCGCTGCGGGGGCCAGCAGTATTGCTGACATCGTGACTTGCCCAGCCGCTATGGCAATAGGGTTTAAACCCAGGCCTTTAAAACGCCTGCCAAAAACACTGGAAAAACCGTAAGACACAGCAGCGCCCATTACCGCCAATTGCGCCAGCACCTCGGTGCTGATACCTCGTAGCGCATCCGCGCCAACCATCACAGCAGCTCCGGTTAAACCCAGCATCACGCCTAATAACTTTGCGCCGCTGATACGCTCATCAGCCAGTAACGCACCGGCCACAAGTACGGTGAACAAAGGCGTCATAGCATTGAAGATAGAGGCAAGACCTGACTCGATATGCGATTGTCCCCAGACGATCAGAGAAAACGGAATAACATTATTGAGAATACCCATGATCAGTAGTGACACCCATGCACGGCGCGTCGCTGGCGGTGGCACCCGCATCACAAGGACAACAAGCCATAGCGTCAAGGCTGCAAGACTTAGTCTGATCAATACAATTGTCAGGGGCGTGAGTGCGGCTATAGCAATGCCAACAAAGAAGAACGAGCCACCCCACAACACCGAAAGTGCTACCAACATCAACCAGTCCTGCACGTTCATCGACTGCCTTATGACCGTATTCATTGTGTTTTTGACGCTCTGTTCACTGTATGACTAACGCCTTTAGCAATGGCCATGCTTGCCGTTAAACCTGGCGATTCAATACCCATAAGGTTAATCAGCCCAGGTAATCCGTGCAAGTCCGGGCCCTGGATAAAAAAATCAGAATGCAGAGTATCGTTGAAACGAACACGTGGGCGAATGCCAGCGTAATCTGGAAACAATGAATTATCTGGCAAGCTTGGCCAGTACCGCCGAATAGCGCTATAAAATGATTCAGAGCGCTGTGGATCGACCTCATAGCACTCTTGTGCCACAGGCTCCACGTCAGGCCCGAATCGTGCCCTGCCTGCCAGGTCGATGGTCAAGTGCACACCCAGTCCCGCCTCTTCTGGCACCGGATACACTAAACGTGAAAACGGCGATTTGCCAGCGAGCGAAAAGTAATTGCCTTTGTACATCACAGGCTCGGCAATAGCACGTGACAAATTGCCGGCCGAATTGGCTAAGGCACACGCTCCATGCCCTGCACTGTTGACGACCAGACTGGCGGTAAAAGTCATGGCATCTTCGCCTAGCGTACTGATCTCAAAGCATCCCTGCTCAGGGTTGTAAATCAGGGAGTCCACCGTTGTGCCACAAACCACGGTAGCACCATGATTCTCTGCATCACCTTGTAACGACAGCATAAGAGCATGGCTGTCAACGATACCGGTGGAAGGCGACAACAATGCAGCAACACATTCTAGCTGTGGCTCCATGGATTTCGCATCGCCAGCGCTTAAAAGATGCAAGTCGTGTACGCCGTTAATCTCAGCACGCTGCCTGATCTGTGTCAGCTGCACCTGTTGAGATGGACTTGTAGCCACAATCAGCTTGCCACATTGACTGTGCGGGATCTGGCGTTGTTGGCAATAGGTGTACAACAGTTGCTTGCCTTGCACGCAATACTGCGCTTTCAAACTGCCAGGCTCGTAGTAGATACCCGCATGGACAACCTCGGAATTACGCGCACTGGTGACGCTACCAACGCTATCTTCAGCATCCAGTACCAGCACCTCACGTCCCTGCTGAGCCAACTCCGCAGCAATGGCCAAGCCGACCACACCGGCGCCGACAACAACGCACTCGCAATCAACGCTCATCACTATTCAGGTCATGTCTTATCACACTTGGCATTGTATGCCTTAACTCAGCGTGGATTATACGAACCGCCTGCAACAGATCTGAATTACGTTTACTCTAGAGGTACACGCGGCTGTCTCGAAGAGAAAAAAGCTGCACTCTATTCAAAGCCAGACAGGAGAATGAATGAAAACTCGCGCAGCTGTAGCATTTGAAGCCGGCAAACCACTAGAAATTGTAGAAGTCGATCTGGATGGACCACGAGCTGGAGAGGTCTTGGTTGAAATCAAGGCGACAGGCATTTGTCACACTGATGAATTCACACGCTCGGGTGCTGATCCAGAAGGTGCATTTCCTGCCATCCTGGGACATGAAGGCGCAGGAATCGTGCTTGAAGTTGGCCCTGGTGTTACCAGTGTCGAGCCAGGAGATCACGTCATTCCGTTGTACACACCGGAATGTCGGGAGTGCGAATACTGCCTGAACCCCAAAACCAATTTATGCCAGAAAGTACGCTCAACACAGGGTCAGGGCCTCATGCCTGATGGCACCTCACGATTCTCTTACAAGGGTAAACCCATCTTGCACTATATGGGTTGCTCAACCTTTGCCAACCACACGGTATTGCCTGAAATTGCATTGGCTAAGGTACGCAAAGACGCCTCATTTGAAAAAATTTGCTATATCGGCTGTGGTGTTACCACAGGCGTAGGGGCGGTTACGTTCACAGCCAAGGTCGAGCCAAACTCCACCGCTGTCGTCTTTGGCCTCGGTGGTATCGGGCTTAACGTTATCCAAGGGTTGCGCATGGTTGGAGCACGGCAGATTGTCGGTGTTGATCTTAACGAAGATAAAAAAGGCATTGCCGAAAAATTTGGCATGACTCACTTTGTTAACCCAAAGGATCACGGCGATAAGCTCGTGGACTATCTGGTAGAACTCACCGGCGGCGGCGCTGACTATTCATTCGAGTGTATTGGTAACGTTGACGTTATGCGTTCGGCACTGGAATGTTGTCATAAAGGGTGGGGAGAGAGTGTCATCATCGGCGTAGCAGGCGCAGGCAAAGAGATCAGCACACGCCCCTTTCAGCTGGTAACAGGGCGCGTTTGGCGAGGCAGCGCGTTCGGCGGAGCACGCGGTCGTACTGATGTGCCCAAGATCGTTGATATGTATATGGACGGGCGTATCGATATCGACAGCCTGATTACGCATACCATGCCATTAGAAGACATCAACAAAGCATTTGACCTGATGCATTCGGGTGAGAGTATTCGTAGCGTCGTTCTCTTCTAGTTTAGTGAGAAGTAGAAGGCTTGGAAAAATCCAGGCCTTCTACGCCACCGCACAGACAGCTTTTAGCAATATGCTATTCGTAGCTACCAACCTCAGCACGCATTGTCGTTCTGGGATTGGCCAAGCCCTTGCTCACTACTGATCATCCAACGATGACTCCAGATCGAGAATGTCGTTTATGGCATCAGCAACCAACCTTGGGTTTTCCGTATGAATATGGTGCCCGCTATTAGTTGCAATGATACGTTTGGATCGTGAGCTGATTGCCGCAAGATCCGCCTGCAGCTCTTCCCAGATGGCCGTTTTTTGTTTTCCCAACGCATCTGATGTATACAAATCGAGTCCGCGGCTGATAACAATAACTGGATAGCTGACGTCTACCCTGTCTTGACTTACCTGGTCTGCAGACTCGCGAAAATAACGCATCTCTTTGTGCAAGGCCGCATGCGTTTTACGCATACGCGAAAATGCTTTTATTTTTCGTTGCAGGTCGCGAGGAAGCGCCTCAGGAACCTCGACAGGTGAGACGAAAAAGCTGTTACCGCGCGGCATCATGTTTCTACCGACAAGCTTTTCAAGTCTAGTCAATTGCTTCTCATGCGAGGCATCAACCAACACCATACCCAACATGTCGGCCTGTCGTCGCAAGGCCAATTCACGAACAACAAACCCTCCGAACGAATGCCCAACCAGAATCAGCGGCCCGTTGACGCCTATTTTATCGAGCATCACGTCGGCCTCACGTGACAAAGCGTGTGCATGACCTGGGTTGGGGGAAGGGTCACTCCACGCGTAACCTGCCCTGTCGTATATGCAAGCGCGAGCTCGCCCGGAAACCAGTTTCTGCACCGGAATCCACTCCATTGAGTTTCCACCTAAACCCGCTTCGAATAACACCGTGGTTTTGCCGCTGCCCATACAGACAACATGCAAACTAAAACGATCAATAGGAATTTTCATCCCGGGAGCAACCTGGGTAAAAGCAAAATCAAGCGGCTCATCCGATGCTTTTTTGTCATCGGCGGCTGACAAAACGCCAGGTAGATAAGCAAGCACGAAAAAACAAACCATCAGCATAGATCTGAGTGGAGCAAATCTCACGCGATGTGAACTGTAGAGTCTGGAATATTCATGAAACACATTCACTTGCATACCCCGAACACAAACCTCTAAGACTGAAACCTTCAAGTGACACTACACGACACATTCATGGCATTCTTCCTCAAGCATGTAACGAGCGTGAAGCACCTTATGAGTAGTCCTGAAAAAATAACTTTGAAATCCGTTTTTACAGACTCATGCACTTATCAGAAGGAGCAGAACACTTTCTACGGCAAATATTGAGCCGTATACCTCAACACATCACTAAGCCGCTGTTCCAGCTCTACAGGTTGCTCACACAATAGCTGCATGGAGCGCTCTCTCTGGTCGTACACACGCTCATGCCAGCGCAATGTGTCTTCCGTTTCTCTACGGGCTTTGCCATCACTGGCGGTTTCATTATCTTGCAATATGCTCAGCTCATTGAGGGTACTTTCAATTTGCTCAGATATAACAATCTGTTGTCGAGTGTAGCGCTTGATGCCACGTATATAGTTACCGCGAATACGATTACTGACATCAACAACACCAGTTGCCAGTAGAGTAAGAGAAGTTTCACGTTCGGCTTCAGGCACACCTTCAGCAAACATTGTGATCAATTGCTGGTGTTCCGTGGTGAATAACTCTATATCACCCAGTTGTTCAGAGAGTTTTCGAATTTCCGGGTAGTTGCGATATTCGGTATCCGTTCCCTCCTCAACGGGTATGGGCCACATGGTGGCAGGCGATACCTTCAGAATAAGCCGTTGAATACAGGGCCATTCCGGATCAACCTCCTGTGCATGCGAAATACTTGTAAAACAACTCAATGCACCAGCCATTAACATTGATGCCATGGCCGACTGTCTTAGATTCTTCATGGTCGTACCACCACACCCCAGGGCAGGCGCCCCACTTTCACAGATTTGATAACCCTTCTTTTCTCAAGATCAATAACCGATACATCACCACTGACACCATTAGTGGTAAACAGTCGCTTTTGATCCGGAGAAAATTCCAGATTCCAGACACGCGGTCCAACCAATAGGTAGTCCTCTACCTCAAACGTACTCATATCGACAACAGCGACTCGGGCAGAGGGTCCCAACGCAATGTAGGCTTTGTTACTACCATCGGTGGATAACTTGATGCCTACCGGCTGAATGGTTTCCGGAGGCAGACCACGCACTTCAAACGTAATGCGGGTCTTGATATCTTTAGTGTCGGCATCAATGACAGCGACAGTACCACCGATCTCTGAGGACACCCAAACCTCACTACCATCCTGAGTAAATTGTGCAACCCGCGGTCTGGTGTCTACTAGCACGTTCGCCTCAATTTCCAGCGTTTCAGTGTTGATAAAATGAGCCATATTAGTGGTCTCTGAAGTATTGACAAGCCACTTTCCGTCCGGACTCAGACCAATACCTTCAGGCTCAATGCCTACGGGAATCTCCACTACCTTTAAACGCTCTTCTACATCAACAACCGTTACAAGGTTATCGTCTTCATTCGCGACGTACAGGTACTTACCATCCGGGCTCAGCGCCATCAGCTCCGGATCAGGTCCTGATGGTAGTGTATGGAGCACCTTGCGCGTTTCGACATCAAGCACTTGCACATGATTGTCATCACTTGTGCACATGTATAACAACTTGCCATCATGGCTCATCACGATTCCGCGGGGACGCTGACCCACATCGATAGTGTCGATCACCTCAAGCGACTCACCATCTATCACAGAAATTGTGTTGTCCTTTTCATTAGAAACGTAGATTGAATAGGCAACACTGGACGTGCTGGAACATGCCAGTACTAGCCCCAGCAAATAAACAAAGTGTTTTTTCATAGCATGTTCCTTGTGCGATAGGCAGTGTAAAAAAACCTAGCGAAATTGCCGACAGGACGATTGAGGCTCATCGAATCCAAGCGTGTCTAACAGACTGACCGGATGTAAAAATCCATCTTGTGGTGATACGCTAACCAGCATGCGAGGCCCCACAATCAGGATGGGTTGACGTAGTTGCCCATTCCATCCGCGATAGGTCAAGGGCACTCCTTTAAAGCCAGCCAACGTGAATTTATCTGACAATAAAAAACGGCGTATATCTTCAGGTGCACTACTTCCAGTTTGTGTCACCGCCTCTCCAATACTGCGCATGGCGGCCCACCCGCTGTAATCGCGTGGCGTCATGTACCTTCCAGCAAGCTTAAGAAAACGTCGCTGAATTTGTGTAGCACCCCACTGCTCCTGCGAGCGATGCCAGGTACTTGGTATCAGACCTTGAGTACCAGCTATGGGACGCGGCTCACTGGTACGGTAAGAAAAATATTCCCCAAACTCATCGGTTTCATCAGCAACCAACACAAGGTCGTGTTCTTTAAAGCGTGTGAACGTAGGAATTTCCTGCTGTAAATTGTGATGTCCCGAGTCAGTTCTGCGTGCTCCGGGAACTGATGTCCATGACTTTTCTTCTATTAGATTCAGGCCGTACCGCTGCACTGAATTTTTCAATGCCTCTCCAAACAACCTGTCGGCATCGTGTCGGCCAACGACCAATACCAGATCTTCCCAGCGTTTCCATACAAGGAATTGAACAAGCCCATCACTCAGCATGGTTCGGCTTGGGGCCACATGAAGCACATTGGCGTTGCAATCGCTGTTACGTAGGCGATCATCTTGTGCGCGAGTGTTAAAAATCAGGCTTGAAGAGAAAGCTGTTGCCAACGCCACGACATCGTCGGCCAGAAGATCAGCCAGAATGATTGCCGGCTCTTTGCCGACTATCGCTGAAACAGCGCTGACTATGTTCTCATCAACGGCCACACTAAGCTCAACAAGCTCGTAGCTGTGCCCAAGAAAATCACCGGTTGTCTGGTTGTCGTTTCGCGCTAGCTGTACGCCAAGAAAACCATCCTTTTCCGCAGGCAGATCTAGCAGAGACAGTGGAATGTGAGGATCTTCGTCTCTTGTGACATAGACAACGGTGGCTTCAACATCAGCGGCTATGGCCTGCGACACTGAATTGCTGAACAGCACCACACCCAGCAATACGCCAAGTGCTGAAGCCATTCGGGATGGGCTTAGAACTAACAGACGTCCGGCTCTGGTGCTGTTGCGACACATATCACGTTACCAAACGCTATTGAATAGTGAATATAGCTTTCTGTGTCTCACCGGTCGTTCCGGGAATTCGTACTTCGTATCGACCGGGCTTTATGGCAATGAACTTAATCGTTGCTGTGCCTTCATCATCAAATTCCAGACTATCCAATCCCAATGGGCGAATTTCTATATCGTTAATAACGACTTCATCTACCCAGACATTTCTGAAAAATTCAGAACCGCTAATAGCCAGCTCTGCAGAACCGTCACAGACAATATCTATCTCGTAGTATTCGCCAGATTGCAGAACATAAGGCTCGTCTGCCAAGGGCATACCCGATGACAACGTGATAGGCGGAAGAGTTTGCGCGCCACCGCTCAGCAAACCGGCACTGCCTTGTGCGTATGAAGTTGCAGAAGCAACCATGATTACTATTGCGGCAAACGAACTAGATAAACCTTTAAACATCCTTACTTATTCTCCGTTATGTATTAAGTCAAGAACAGTAGATTTGAAACGCTGCGTACGATTGTGCAACGTCACATACACTCTGTAAAGACATACTGGCAATGTAGTTTACGATTTATGCATCTAATGCCTGACACCAGGGGCGGGCGTTAAGTTTGCGGTTTCCAGTCCTTCAAATCTCCAGTCATCGATTCCATCTGCAAACCAGAATACGGTCGTGTACCCGTAAGACAAAGCGCGCTTGGCTGCGTTCCACGACATCCAACAGTTTATTCGGCAATAGAAAACCACCGGTGCCGAGAGGTTTGAGTCGGTTGCAGCTTTCAAATGATTTCTGAAATACTGCTCCGTGGTTCCGGACAAGGCACCATACCCAACATCGGGCAACCACAACGCACCAGCAACGCCTTCATGATCCACTGGAAACCATAGTTGCCCCTCCGGTAACGTATCTGGACGCCGATGCTCTGGTATAACATCAACAATCAGTACGTCCTGCGTTGACTGAAGCTTGACGATATCTATTGCAGTGACACGCGTGGCACCTTTAAGTGTCTCTGGCACCGTATCGTCGTAGTAGTCAAGTCTGTAGCCAGTAGGTTCATCGACCTCATCTGAAGCATACAAACCATTGACCGACAACAGGCACACAATCCATGCAATATGACAAACACTAAGCTTGAACCGATTGTTGCGTGTCATGAGCAACTAACCGAAATTAATCATATAAAGGGAAGCCCATCTGCACATAATTTTTTCTTTGCAAGGTTCTGATAACGTCATCGATAATCCAGACGAGTGTCAAGGCTGCGCCAACCACTCTCCCCTGTCGTTGAGTAACGGCACACCATAGTCCTGAAGGATCTCATCGATTTGCGGTTGTATTTTACTTAGCGCCGCGTTCACAGTACGCTTCCAGTCAGTCTCGTTGAACCTCACCGCCATTGAGACGCGGTAGTTCATCCGCACACGATTATCTTCTTCCAGCAAGGGTGTAACGAGCAGCTGTTCCTCTGCCTGCTTGGCAAAATACCCGGCAATGGGTCCCCAGATGAACGCTACATCGGTCTCACCGGACGCAACATCCATCACAGCGTCACGCGCTGGTGCGTCACGCCGAGTGTCCGCTACCAAATGGTAGGGCTTGACGTTGGATAACAGCTGATTCACAGCAAGAATGTCGGCTGGTGGTGTGCCAGCGACGACTCCCAACCTTAGAGATTTCAACCGTTCGTCGGCCATAGATGTAATAGGCGGCTGCAAGGATGTGCGCTGAACAATTGCATAAGCCGAGTGGTAGTAAGGATTGGTGTTTTGTACCTTCTCACTAGTGGTTGTGATTCCGGAGATAAGATCGCATTGCCGAATCCGCAATGTGTTTCTCACGAAACCTACCGACTGTGGAAACCAGGTGTAGCGCACCTCCTTGCCAAGCTCTTTGGCCAGTAGATCGATCACTCGATTTTCCAGCCCCTCCTCAGAATCATTGGAGAAAGGCAAGTTGTTGGGATCTGCACAGACACGAAGATGCGCTGTGGTAAGCGCCTGACGATTAGAACCCGCGGCGTGCGCTTGAGACGCCACTATCGACAAAACCAGCGCTATGACCAAACCAGGGACAACCGTGCGAGCTACCTTCATTGCATATCTCTGACAACGTTCAACGCTATGGTCATCGTCTGTACTGTCTTTATCGCTATTTCGGCTTTGGCAACTTGGGGGGCCGGCCCGGATCCAGCACGCCATCAGAACGCGCTGCCAGGTAGCGATAGATATCATCAAGGTGCTTGGTAATGTTCTTATCGTTTCCGAACGATGGCATAGCGTTTACCGCACCAGATGCGTCTGTCACCTGCCGCCCTTCGAGAACAGTCTGTTTAAAGGCCTCGTAGTCCATCGTTTTCAAGGATTCCACCAACGAGGGAGCAAAGCTTCCACCCAAGGCATCTTGCCCATGGCATGCATGGCAGGTACCGTGGAAACGACGATAGCCGTTGAACGTGGCTTTATCGACTTGCCCATCCTGCACAACATATTCTGGCGCCGCTTCTGAGGAGTGGCTGGAAGAAGAAGCTATCGCAACAATGAAAATCGCAGGAAGAATTGCAAAGTATCGGGTCATGACAAAATTTTTTTCCAAACAATGATGTGAAAAACGCAAGCTGGTATGGCTGAAACACCGTCATCCAAACGTGCCAGATGACGCCTCAACCAAAGGCACATCCCTACCAAACGTTCAGTAGAGATGCGCCGATGAGCGTGCTTGCTAAATCAAAGTGCAAACACCGTTAGTACGCCACCCAGTGAGGTGTAACTGGATAGTGATTTATAGGCGCCAACTGCACCTAAGCCATCAGTGTCACCTGTAAGACCTGCAGCAAATCCAATACCTGCCCAACCACCAAGACCAGACAGAACACCGATGTACTGCTTACCCTGGTGCTCCCAAGTTGTGACATTACCGATGATGCCCGATGGTGTCTTGAAGCGATACAGCTCTTCGCCTGTATGAGCGTTCACAGCCTTCAGATGACCTTCCAATGTGCCATAGAACACCACGTCCCCGGCAGTTGCCAAAGCACCGCTCCATACTGAGAAGGCTTCAGGGATGGTCCATTTTATTTCACCTTTGGCAGCGTCCCAAGCGATGAAGTTTCCAAGGTTGTCAGTACCGTCACCCGACACACGACCTCCAGGGAACATAGACAGTGTGGCACCTACATAAGGTTGACCAGCGGTATATTCCACTTCGAACGGCTCGTAATCCATGCACACGTGATTCGTTGGCACGTAGAAGAGTCCAGTCTGTGGCGAATACGCAGCAGGTTGCTGATCTTTGGTACCCAAAGCTGCCGGGCAAACATTGGTTGTATTCACATCTTCACCGTTTTGATGAGTACTGAATTCTGCAACCACCTGAGGACGACCAGTCTTCATGTCTACATGAGTTGCCCAGTTCACAACCGGATCGTATTTCTCAGCAACCAATAGCTCACCAGTGACTCGGTCCATGGTGTAACCAAAACCATTACGGTCAAAATGCACGAGCGTCTTGCGCATCTCACCTTCCATCTCCTGATCAACAAGGATCATCTCGTTGACGCCATCGTAGTCCCACTCGTCATGCGGTGTCATTTGATAGACCCAACGCGTCATGCCCGTATCGATATCGCGTGCAAAGATTGTCATTGACCAACGGTTATCGCCAGGACGCTGTACCGGATTCCACGTACTAGGATTCCCCGTACCGTAGTAAACCAGGTTCTCTTCAGGATCAAACGCGAACCAACCCCAGGTTGTGCCACCACCGATTTTCCACTGGTCGCCTTCCCACGTAGCGGTTCCTGAATCCTTACCAACGGGTTGGCCAAGGTGTGTTGTGTTTTCAGGATCCATCAACGTCATGTCATCAGGCCCTGTCGAAAACCCACGCCAAGCAAGAGAACCGTCAGCTATGTTGTAGGCCGTAATGTGCCCATGGACGCCGAATTCACCGCCAGAAATACCAAGAAAAACCTTATCACCGTAAACCATCGGTGCAGCAGTACCTGTCTCCCCTTTACCTGCATCACCGTTTTTGACAGACCAGATAACTTCTCCGGTTTTCTCATCAAGCGCCACCAGAGTGGTATCTGCCTGATGCAAGAATACTTTGCCCTCAGCGTAGGCGACACCGCGGTTCACCGTGTCACAGCACATAACCGGAATAACGGATGGATCCTGTTTCGGCTCATACATCCATTTGATTCGCCCCTCTTCGTTGAGGTCCATGGCGTACACGCGGTTGGGAAACGGCGTATGTAAAAACATGGTGTCGCCAATGATCAAGGGTCCACCTTCGTGCCCCCTTAAAACACCGGTTGAAAATGTCCACACCGGTTGCAGATCTTTAGCATTGTCGATGTTTATTTCGTTCAGCTTGCTGTAACGGGTATTTGCGTAATCTCCCGTCTGCATCGCCCAGTTAGCAGGGTCAGCTGCCAACTCTTTTACTTCATCGTTCGCATGGGCTTGCGACAGCCCTATGGCTAGCATACCCAATGTTGCACTCACCAGACATCTGGCGAAAGGTTTCCTCATTATTCTCTCCACTTGTTGAAATTACAATCCGAGCTGGTGAAAATGCTGCTGGAACGTGCGGTGCAACATTCACTCGGCTTTCAAAGGACACAGCGGGCACCTTTCGGCTTGAATCCGCGTGTTAGAGCGAAGGGAGAAGCAATGTAGTCACGGGTGCGAAATCTTGAAAAAAGGCAAGGCACCTGACGGCAACAATCGGCCGCCCATAATACTCCCTTTGTATTTACCACCCTCACGATTAGGATCTATGCCCTAGACGATCAGATAGGTTAAACGTATAACGAAACCCTGATGCTGGTCAACATAAATCGAAGTATTTATTGATAGCAACCAATTGATCTTTTGGCTCACACAATCTGTTGCCAACATTATTCGTTACTTCATCGCCGATCTGTTTTTACCGTATCTGAACGACTGCCAAGCTCAGTCCTATTTCATATCAATAACTTGCGATAACATGCCCAACGTCATTGCGGCAGTTTCGCTACTCCCATTCGAGCTCTGTATAGGCCTTAGCCAAATTACTGCCGTGCTGCACAGAAAACAGCTTCCACTGAGAATCTTTGTCAACTGTCGCATCATGATGTTCAAGCATCACAGACAGCGCCACCCCTGCTGCCACCTGCACGTTAACCTCGTCTTTAAGCTGCTGTAAGTAGCCAATATGAGGCTCCAGCAATTCGGCAGGAGCACCTGGCCTACCGTGCCCTGGAATAATCAATGCGTAGTTCATTGCCGAAATTTGTGACAAAACGTCCAACCACCCGTTGAGACTTCCATCCAGTGACGGCGTACGTTGAGCAAATACCAAGTCTGATGCCCAAAGACTGTTGGTGTTCTGATCATGAATAGTCACATCATTATTGGTGTGAGCAAGCGGATGAGCTGCTATCGATATCATTCGCCCACCCAGATCAATATTCAGCGAGTCCCCCACTGACACCGTTTGGGTAGGCAGGCTGAAAACCTCTTCAACGCTCCCCTGATAGAGCGGGTCATAACGATCAAGATAGAACTGGGCACGCTGGGCGAGAGCGCTTGAATAGTTTTCGTGCGCAATAATGCTGTTAATTTCTTTGAACGCCATTGCACCAGCCACGTGATCAGCATGAAAGTGCGTAAGAATGACCGTGCGAATGGGCAGATCAGTCAACTTACGAATCGCACCTTTCAGATTCTTGCCTGCTTGCACACTTCCCCCCGGATCTATAACAGCAACAGAGTTCGAACCGACAATAAAACCCGAGTTCCCGATGGCACCAAGGTTTGCTAATGATATTTGCTCATGAACACCTTCGTGAACGTAAATTCCGGGAGCGACTTCTGAAACCGTGAAACCGTTTGCAGCCACCACCTGTAAACACCACCAACAACCTAACACAACGATTAAACACACCTTCCGATAAAGAGCTCTCATGTCGTTCTCCTCCAAGCTTTCACGCCACACTATCGAAGCATGCCCGTGCTGTAAACGCTGTTAGCTTTCAAATCAGACAGCGACTGCGATCAACACAAAGCTGCCATAGAATTGCACGTTGCCAACAGTTTCGTCCTTGACATTACTGAACGCTGAGCCCTACATTGCTACACGCTTACGACATTTACACGGATTCAAATCATGCCAAGTGCGCACAAACGATCACGCTTGCGACCTAGCCTTTTCTTTGCAAGTGCACTGTTTTTTTCAGTATGCGCAATTCAAACGTCAAACGCTTTTGAAGGGTTAAATGAAGCCCAGTCATGGATTTACGACCGAAGTCATCTTAGCAACACCACAGCAGGCCAAACGCTGAACTATAGCTATGAAGGCGAAGATGCAGTGTCTGACAGCATCAACGATAAGGCGAGCCTATCCATCGTCGCAAAGCGCGATGACGAAACCAGAGACGTGACAATATCGTTTCTCACTGGCGAACGGCACCTTCCACTACCGCCATTTTCAGGATACCGGGGCAACCCAGTCATTATTGCCATGCTGGAACACATTGCACAAACCATGAGTTCACAATCTGGTGGCGGGGCGCTATATTTTCGCAACCGCATTCGTGATTCTCTTGCAGGTAGCGATGTTGCACTGGAAGCTCATACGATGAAGTATGCAGACAAGGAATACTCTGGAACTCGCCTGACCTTCTACCCTTTTTTAAATGATGAATATCTGGGTACAGACAACGTTCTCAGGCAGTCGCGCTTCAGCATAGAACTAAGTGATGAAATACCCGGAGGCGTATTCAGTGTGCAAGTATCAGCCACACGAAATTCCGATGTGTTCGAACGAAGTTTGTCGCTTATGTAGCTCTCAATACATTTTAGCCACTGCTCAATTGCGACAACCAGCGAACTCTCCCCAACACCTCTAAATCAATCTAAAACCATGAATTACACGGTATTCGTTCCAGTAGTAATGTTAACAGCCTTGATACAGTCCACAAGTGCAATCGGTGACGAATGTACACCCACTGATGGTATGACCCCTTACCCAACGCCTGTTATAGCCGACTATGTCCTGGGCTGTATGGCAGCCAATGGCAACAGCCGTGAGTCGCTGCATCAGTGCTCTTGCAGCATAGATTACATCAAAGAGAGAATCCCCTTTGAGGATTACGAAAAAATCCAGACAATAATGCAGGTGCAAATGGATAGAGGGCAACGCGGCATTTTTTACCGCGACTCCACCTGGGCAAAATCACGCGTTGAGGCGCTACAGAAAGTACAGGCAGCATCTACACTTCGATGCTTCTAGAACGCTTTCGTAACCCGTGAGTTGCGGCTTTATTCGACGCGCATGTCGGCGGAATGGCTGTACGTGTTGCCTTTAGAATCTTTAGCAGTAACTGAAAGAGATGATGCCTCTACGCCATGCTGGAAAGCAACTCGCACAACAGGGTTTTCACTCATTGAAAAATTGGTTTCCACATCCAGGATATCCACTCCATCGAGCTGCGCTGTGATGGTATTTACAAAAAACGCAGGAATATAGTTTCTCGATACCTGATCGAATTGCATACCTGAATTATTCGGGTGACTTATCTTTATTACAGCTTCTGACGAGGGATAGTCCTTTGATTCGTATACTTCGCTGAGAAACAACTTCATCTTCCCCGCACGCGCCATTGCCTGATCCATATCCGCCAATGCTGGCGTACTGCATCCACCAGATGCTTTCACGAATCGCTCGCTCATGTGAAGCTCGCCGTTATCCAGCACGCCCACCGCGCGGACATGGGTGTACTCGTTAATTCTGATTCGTGTCTCCAGAGCGCTCCAGAAGCCAGCTTCTTCTGTGAATTTGAATATTCCGGCTAGCGGTAGAGGGTTCATGTCAACAAACAGATAAACCTCTTTCACTTGTCGTCCGCTATCCACAACATTGACAACAACAGGCACCGTTGCTGCATCATGAGCCCGCTTGGGAGCTTGCAGACTGATTACAGTATCGCCTGCCACTATAGGGCTATCACCAAAATACGCATCCTTAAGCATTGGCCACCGCTCACTACTCTCAGCCTGCAAAATACTGCTGGCTGTCAACAGCAAAAAAACCATCATGCCTTGGAATAAAAACAGACGATTTAGCAATTTTTTTGTCATAAAACCTCCGATATGCAGTCGATACGCGTATTGATAAACAAAAAATTTCATCTAATAGAGAAACATAAATATTGCTTCTCTTCATGCATAAACATCGATCATGCATAAGGCTAGAACACTTGACACTTTCGCAACACATGCACGACACTGTTTACTCGGTAGCGACTACCACCGCTATGTGAGTACTACCATGAATACTGACTTGTTACAACGACGTCGTTGCCTGTTGCGTGCCATTAAGTACTATCACAGTACCATTGACACAAGCTGCAGAACAACGCGGTGAGGAAACTCCTCCAACTGATCGGGGCTATCGTACTCGTTGCGTTGGTTTTGGCTCTGGGCGTCCTTCACGCCCGTGAACGTTGGCCAGCCAGCAACTACGTTGATGCTATGGCCAAGGGACAGTTTCAACAGGCACGTGCTTTTCTGAAGCCTGAGGTAGCTGAGGGTAATCCACAGTATCTAACGGCGTTGGCCAATCTGAACTATCTGGGGCTAGGTGGCCCAAAAAACTACAATAAAGCTGCAGAGCTTTATCATCAAGCGGCAAGCGAGGGTTACGGTGCTGCGCAACTCAATCTCGGCCATCTCTACAAGCAAGGGCTAGGCGTCACCAAAAGCGCTGAAAGGGCGTTTGGCTGGTATGTGCATGCCAAGATTTCTAACAACCCATGGGCTGAAAATTATCTCAGCCAGCTATCCGTGGAGCTTGTTCTTACACCATTGCAAATGTCTGTACTTCGAGACCGTTGGCTCAAGTTAGGTGCTCTAGCAAGCGAACCACTATGAGTAAAAAAGCTTCTTTATCCAGAAAGCACATAGTTCCAAAGCAATCAAACTTGCCAGACCATAGCGGATTTTTCCCGCAACTCTGGTTCCTCCTCGTTACGCTCATGACATTTGGCGTCTACGTAGCGTGGGATCTCAGGTTGTTCTCACAAATCGTTACTTTGGATGCCAGCTATATGGCGTCAGTGATTATGGCATTGGTCTTGGCGATGTCAGCGCACTGCGGATGGCATATTTTTCATATATTTCAACACACACGCAGTGCTCGTCGATGGCTTACTGAACTGCACCATTATGACGATGGCAAATCAGATTATCTGCAGCGCTACATTAGTGATATATCAATGGAGCAATACAATAATAGCGACGACTCTGATGCCATTGTTGAAATACATGCAGACAACGTGCGTGCGCCTGCAGAACTTGGCTGGTTTTTTGTAGATCTTACTGTTCGACTTGGATTGTTAGGAACCATCATTGGCTTCATCCTTATATTTGCAACACTAGACAACATCAGTATTGAGGGCGGTGATGACCTCAAGAACTTGCTGATTGCCATGAGTGGAGGTATGGGTACAGCCCTCTACACCACACTAACTGGCCTCATTGGTGCCAGTCTGTTGAGCTTCCAGTATCTGGTACTAGGCAGACAAACTGAAAACTTGGTGGGATTAATGCTGCGTATTCGTCAGCGAGTACGTAGCCAGGACGTTTCAATTGCCTTGTGAGTATTCGTCTCAAGCGGCATTACAGAAATACAACGGTTGCAGGGTCCGACCCCTTCACTGATTTACTATTCAATATACTATTAGGTTTTATTCTGCTGTTTTTTCTTGCCATTCTGTTTATTAATCCAGCCGAGAAAACAGGCAAGATTGATGTGGATGCGCAGTACATCATCACGGTTAGCTGGCCAGATGGTAGTCCGGATGATATTGATACATGGATACGTGATCCAGGAGGCAACACTATCTGGTTTCGAAACCGCAGTAGCAATCTGGTGCATCTCGACAGAGACGACAGGGGCATGCTAAACGATACGCTGAATGTCGATGGAACTGATGTGGAGATTCCGCTGAACCAGGAAATAGCCGCCATACGAGGCGTTGTCCCAGGTGAATATGTTGTGAACCTTCATTACTACGAGAGCGAAACGTCAGACCCTGTACCAGTGTCAGTCAAGGTCTCGAAAGTTAATCCCGTGTACACCGTAGCCTACTATGGCGTTACAACACTGGAAAGCAAAGGCACTGAAAAAACAGCAGTACGCTTCAGCGTAGCTTCTAATGGGGACATCATAGATGTCAACCAGCTTCCTCTAACACTGGTACCAAGGTAGTGATGATGCAAAAGCATGTTGTAGCACCACTTGGACATTTGTTCTCTATGATGTAAGTTACAGGTAGTCACACGCGCGGCTTAGTTAGCAAACTAACAAAATAAAAGTAAAAGCTAAACATAAAAACCAGAAATCAATTTACCGAACGGTAGCTACAAATACGTGTCATCCTGAAATAACGTCAAGCCAATGTGCTAGCAGACGCCTATCGAGGTCGTCACTAAATCATTGTCTTTGACCGAGCCGGGTGGGGTTTTGTGGATATCAACAGCGACGATTAAATTCTAATCACCGCCATTTTGCATAAACAGCATTCAACACTGTGGAGCAAGAATTGGAAAACGGAGACGCACTATTTCAGAACTAGACGTCAACACCTTGATTCTGGCGTATATCGCTCTCGCCGTATTGCTGCTCGGTCTCAACCTGAATTCATCCTGGCACTGGAGTATGAAAACTCTGTGCAATGTAGTTGTCGTCGGATACTTCTGGGCCGTATACAGCTCTTGGCCAGGCATACAAGGCTGGCCAACCGAACGTGATCTACCAGATCAGTTTTTTCTGCATGCTGTCAATATCGACGAACCTAACAACATCTACTTATGGGGTACAGAATTTACTCAAGGTCTGGGGCAGACAGAGCCACGCGCCTATCGTCTGCCCTACTCCCCAGCGCTACACGATAAAGTAGACAAAGCCACGCGTAAGCTACGCAAAGGTCTACCTGTTATCGGGCAAGTGGCTAACACCGCAGGAGCCATTGAAGAACTAGGCAATCTGGAGCAAGTTCAGATACGCGATGCCAATATCAATTTCATCGATGCACCACATTCCCTCGTTCCCGGTAAAAACTAGCCAAAAGCAACATATTACTAACCGTGCTTAGAAATCACATCACAGCCAGTAGTAGTACTACGTATGGCATCTTAAATTGCCCATCTTATGTACGCTGATATTCATCCGACATTTTTTACTTGAACCGCAATCAGGATAAACGCCTTTGTTCACTGAATCTCAACATGCCGACTGGCGCGCTAAAGCGCTATCAATGGAATCGGCAATCGACAAAACTGTAATCGGCCAACCTGCGCTCATCAGACTGATCAACGTAGCGCTTTTTGCACGAGGTCATGTTCTGCTTGAGGGGGATGTGGGCGTCGGCAAAACAACAGTGCTGCGCGCCTTCGCTCAATGTGTCGGCGGTGACTTTGAGCGGGTTGAAGGCACCATTGATCTTATGCCTAACGATCTCGTCTACCATACCTACGTCAATGCCGATGGTCAGCCCAGAATAGACCCCGGCCCGCTGCTGCGCCACGGTGAAAAACTAACCACATTCTTTTTTAACGAAATCAACAGAGCACGACCCCAAGTACAGTCTCTACTACTCAGAGCCATGGCCGAACGAACCGTTTCAGCGTTTAACCGGCAGTACGACTTTCCACACCTCACAGTCTTTGCCGATCGCAACAAAGTGGAAAAAGAGGAAACCTTTGAACTTGCTGCGGCAGCCAGAGATCGTTTCATGTTCGAGCTGAACATGGCCACCCCCAATGATCCCGATATACGACGCGCCCTTTTGACACAAACCCGATATCACAATGCCGACACCTTGATTGATACGCTGGACGGCGGTGTCTGCGACGGTTATCAACTCAACGACGTTGCAGCACAGATCCAGACGATGGTGACCACCAGCGACACCATCGAACAGTATTTACTGGACATCTGGAAAGCAACATCATCACCTGCTGACTACGGTATTGAGATCGAAGGCGTGGATATTAAACGCCTCGTTCTGGCAGGAGCCAGCCCTCGGGGCATGAGTGCGCTGACACGCGCTGCCAGAGTTGTCGCCTGGCTTGACGAACGAACCTACGTGACTCCAGAAGATGTACACGCCGTCTTACCGTCGGCACTTGGCCACCGCGTATTCTTTTCGCCCATCTATGAACTAAGACGCAGCGAGATCGCGCCAGCCTTCACCAAAGCACTGATGGATAGAGTTGCCTCACCACGGTGATGAACGAAACCGAAGAGTTTGTTTACCGTGTACCTGGCTCTACAGCAGGGTCACGACCGGGTGCTCATCGAGGAAGCAGCCGGGGATCGGGCATGAGCTTCGCAGCACATGCCCGACTGTTTGACCAGCCTGACCCCAGGCGTCTGGACTTGCGAGCAAGCATTACAGATGTTCGCGGTGAGTGGCTGGTACGCACCTACTTGCAACCAGCATCTATCACAGTTCACGTCTTAATCGACATGTCCACCTCTATGCGCTTTGGACAGCCGGGTAAGTTAAACGTCGCCACTCAATTTCTGCAAAGTCTGGGAATTAGCGCGCATGCCTATGGCGATGCGATAAGTATGCTTGCGTTTGACGAACAGTTTCGCGAAGACCTGTATATGCCACCGCGTCGGGGACGTGCTATCGGATCGCTGATGGCCGACACACTTAACAATGCTATTCCAGCCACTCCAGTTCAAGGCAAATCCAGCTCACAAAAATCAACAATTTCAGCCTTCCAGACTGCCGTGAATCAGATTGAAGGTACAAACGGCTTGGTCTTTTTACTCAGTGACTTTCACTGGCCTCTGAATACTGTTGACAGCACTTTGGACAAACTTTCAAACACCACGCTGGTGCCCATCGTCATCTGGGATAAAACTGAAGTTGTACCGCCTGCTGCTGGTCAATTGCTATTTGCAAGGGACCTTGAAAGCCAACAAAGGCGTCAGCTCTGGATAAGCGAGCACAAGCGCGAACAGTGGCTTGAGAACGTGCAGAGTCAACGACAGAACCTTATTGATCTGTTTGCCAAACGAAACAGCAAGCCTTTCTTTATTGAGAGTGAGTTTAACGCCGAGCGCTTGTCGCGGTACTTTATGGAGCACGCCTCGTGAACAGCGTTGTTAGACTATTTGCTTTTATTATCACCGTATCTGCACTACAAGCTACCCACGCAGCAGATATCCTCGACACAACCGTTACGAATCCACAGAGAGCATTCGGCTACACGCTCGGCGATGTGCTAGAGCAAAAAATAGCGCTATCCATAGATGACACTGTACATACTCTGCAATCTCTACCCGCCGAACAACGTGTGGGTCGCTGGGTGACTCGCAGCGCTGCTACCATTAGCGACGACGCACAATGGCTTACCATCCAATATCAGCTCATCAATGCGCCACCTGATGTGCGCGTTGTGGCGTTGCCTGCTCTGACACTTGCAACCGAGACTCAGGTGGATATTAATGTACCTGCCTGGCCATTCAGCATCGCACCCCTATTACCGGCTGTGAGCGACACCAACAATCTACTGCCAGCGATTCAAGCTGACGAGCTGGCAAGCATCCCCGCATCTGAATCTCTATGGCGCAACTTGTTGATAATGGCAATAGTGCTGTCTGCCTTGCTGGCAATATGGCTAGCATGGTGGTTGTGGAGAAACTGGCGAGAAGCCCGAGCACTACCCTTTGCTCACGCCCACCACGCCATCCGCCACGTTGCGCGCGGTAATGATGCAAAAAACAATGAAGGCTGGTTAATTATGCACAATGCGTTTAATCAAAGCGCCGGTCGCAGTATTGTCAGTAGTACGGTTATTGAACTGAGTCGCAACTGCTCATGGCTAAAGCCCTTCGAATCGGAAATAAATCAGTTCTTCGCCTTATCGTCTACCCGTTTTTTTGCCCCCGAATCGCAACACGAACCGTTCGATATCATTAATTTTTCCAAACGGCTCTATCAGGCAGAAAAACGCTACACAACGAGCATCTCTGACGCATCCTTGTCATCTACAAAAGCTGCAAATACTGATAGTAGTCTAGCCGCTGTTTCAAATACCGCTCATGATAAAAAACAAGCTGACACACAAGGCGGCGCCATCAATAGCCCTGAGAACACCAGCCAAAGCCCATCATGAATCTGCCAGAGCTTTTTCAACTTGATTTCGGCTTACCATGGGTTCTCTTATTGCTGCCTCTGGCATTAACTCCACTGTTTGAACGACAACGAGACAGCATTGGAATACCGTCGTTGGTATGGCTCCCTGCGGACACCTTAGGACAGACGCTGCGGAAGGTGGGCACGTGTGTCGCGGCCGTCTGCCTTGCAACACTGATTATTGCATTGGCACAACCAGGCACATCTAAAAACTACATAGAACGCATCGGGCGTGGCGCTGAACTGTCTGTTTTAATGGATAGAAGTGCAAGCATGGATGCTGAAGTGCGCCGCCATCAATTAAAACCCGGTGAACAGGCTCGGCCCAGTGTGTCGAAGAACCAAGTGGTTAAAGAGGCATTATCGTGGCTTGTTAATACGCGGCCTGACAATCGATACGCGTTGACACTGTTCAATGTCTCAGCCATCCCTGTTGCGCCTTTCAGCGATGATGAAGCCCTTATTCTGGCAGGCCTTGCGGCCAGCGGTATCGGCAGAGGCCCCAACAAGACCAACATGGGGCTTGCACTGGTATCGGCGATAGAACAGTTTGATGGTCGGAGCTATTCAGGTAGCCGAGCCATTTTATTGGTATCCGATGGCGGAGCCAGACTTGATGACACAACGCAGCAGCAAATACGCGCAGGGCTTACGCGTAACAACATCAGCTTGTACTTTATTTACATACAAAGTAGCGCGAACAGTCCTGATCTGGAAACTGTCGGGCCTGATGCCGAGGATGTGGTTGAAGAAATCGCTTTGCACCAGTTCTTCCAACAGTTAGGTACGGAATATCGTGTATTTCAAGCCAATGATCCAGAATCCATGAAAGAGGCGGTACAGGAAATTGACCAACAGCAGAACCTGCCACTGGCTTATCTTGAGCAAATACCCAGGGTGGATTACAGCCGCTGGTTCTACATCGCAGCCGCAATTTGCTGCCTGGTATTGGCGGTTCTGACCACCATCAGAGTTCACAGATTATGATTACACGTCGTAGTGCTCATCAACTATTCGCAGTAGCTGCAGCGTCACTCGTGGGCCTAATGATATGGCAGTTATTTGCTCTTTATAACAACGAGCAACTTCGAAGTGCTGTTAACTCAATCCCGAATGCCATTGCAACTGAGGATGAGCTAACCGTTTCTAAAAACATGATTGATAAACCAGCGGTTCAACTGAACCTGGGTAGTGCCTTGGCGAACGGCGACAACCTGGAAGATTCAGAACGCGTGTTAACCACATTGATCAACGACAGTGACGACGCTACGCTTCGTGTAGACGCTCAATACAATCTTGCCAATGCGTATTTGCGAGAAGCGCTTAAGGATGGACAGCAAATATCGAGCAAGTCATTGCCGATGGTGGAGCTAGCCAAACAGCGCTATCGCGATTTATTGTCAGAGGCACCAGAGTATTGGCCAGCTCGGTATAACCTTGAACGTGCATTGCGTTTGGCACCAGAGGGCACTGATCGAGACGATGATGACGGATCGGAGCCGGTAAAAAGCGTGAATGTCATTGTGCCTGGATTTGAGAAAAAGGACTTGCCGTGAACCCGCTGATGTTTATCAAAAAACTATTCAGCCGCCCTAACCGCATTGTACTGCTAGCCGCATTGCTACTATTGCTAACACCGCTGCTAAAACCGGTGACCATTGAACGCAACGTATACACATTCCAAATCGGCTTTGATATATCGCAAAGCATGAACGTCGCTGATGTTCGTACTAACGGCGAGTTAGCCACACGACTGGATTATGCAAAGACGATGGCCGCAGGCCTTCTACAAAGCCTGCCCTGTGGATCACACGTTGGTTGGAGTGTATTCACTGGGCGGCGTACATTAACCCTCCTCACGCCACTGGAAGTGTGCGCACATTACGATGGCCTAGTGTCATCACTAGCCAGTGTCAGCGGCTCAATGCGTTGGAACAACGGTAGCAGCATTGGCAAAGGTATTCACCAGATTATGCGTGCAGCCGATGAATTCAGCGCGCCAGCTTCTATTATATTCATGACAGATGGGCAGGAAGCACCACCTCTGGAACAAGGCCAGCGCGGCGTTCCGAACACCGACAAATTCGAGGTAAGTGGCATGCTGGTGGGCGTAGGCGGCTCGAAGCCTGTGCCCATTCCCAAAACTGACCCGGCAGGCAATCCAATTGGATTCTGGAGTGCGACTGATGTGGTGCAACGCGTTACTGCAGGTTCACGCATCGGCGGCGAGGAGTTGTCCAAACGTGACGATGAACGATTGACCTCATTGGCTCGACTAACCAATCTGGAATTTGTGGTTCTGGATTCAGTTGATAACCTCGTTAGCGAAGCTAAAAGTGATTCGTTTGCTGCACGCAGAGACACATTAACTGACATTCGGTGGATACCAGCGTCGCTCGCCCTTCTACTGTTGCTGTGGCATTTTCTACCGCGCTACGTGGATATTACAGCGGTACAGCGACGGATAAATGTCAGTCGCCAGACACAATAACCAGCCAACCCCAAGCCCGGATTATTCTTGAAGTTAAGGGAACACCCAGCCCAGATGTTACCGCGCTTCATGAATAGCCCATGTTAGTGGGTAATTAGTACCCGATTTCATGGGTCTTTTTGTAACGAATTAACGATATAACCATAAGCAATTGAATAATCGCTATTTTGCATAGTAGAACGCGTTTTTTACGATTCTCAAAGTACAGTAAAAACTGAACTTTAGTTGATGACCCAACTCCACTCAGAGGGTACACTCAAAGGGTGTTTAGTTAGCTGGTCTGTGTTTGATTCAGTATTTGCTAACGAAACAGCTTGTGGAGTTTTATCCGTGACCACACACAATACCAATGAGGATAACGAAAATGACTTGGGAAACACCAGTAGCAATTGACGTACGGTTCGGTTTTGAAATCACAATGTATTTCGCGAATCGCTAAATGATTTGCTGTTAACGGCAGCCTCGCTGCTATTGACACAAAGATTGAGAAAACCGGGCGAATGTTGTCCGGTTTTTTTTTGCCTGTTTTATCTCACCCAGCCTTTCCGGCATAGGTTTTTTTCGTAGATCCCCAATTGAGACATACACACAACAGTGAAGCTTAAGGTACTTGGCTCAGCAGCCGGTGGTGGTTACCCACAATGGAACTGTAACTGCCCGATGTGCGACGGAGTCAGGCGCGGTACGATAAACGCCCAGGCCCGCACGCAGTCATCAATTGCAGTCAGCAGTGATGGCATCGATTGGGTTCTATTTAACGCAAGCCCAGACATACTCACTCAGATCCAGCAATGCGGCGTACTACAACCCGCCCGCAATCTACGCGACACAGGGATTGCCTCTGTTGTGCTTATGGACGCACAAATAGACCATACAACTGGCCTATTGATGCTACGTGAGAACAAACAGCCTCTTAACTTATATTGCACACAACCCGTGAGAGAAGACTTAAGCGTCGGCAATCCCTTATTTAAAGTGCTTAGTCATTACTGCGATATCAACTGGCAGCAAATAACGCTGGATACCAACGAGTTCTCGATAGACGGCGCAGCAGATGTTGCCTTTACACCGCTATCACTGACAAGCAACGCGCCTCCCTACTCTCCACACCGCGACAAACCCGTCGCTGGAGACACACTCGGTATGCATATGCGCGACAGAAAATCAGGCAAGACATTATTCTACGCGCCAGGACTTGGCGAGATGGAAGACTCTGTCTGGCAAGCCATGCAAACGAGTGATGTGGTACTGGTTGACGGAACAATGTGGACTGACGATGAAATGATCAGTCGCGGTGCATCGCAAAAGACTGCCAGATCCATGGGCCACTTGCCGCAAAGCGGTGCAGGTGGCATGATCGAGTGGCTCGATAAATTACCTGCTAAAACACGCAAAGTACTAATACACATCAACAACACCAACCCTATCCTCGATGAAGACAGCCCAGAGCGCCAGGAACTGACAAAGCACGGAATAGAGGTTGCCATGGATGGCCTTGAGATAGAGATTTGAACACCTGAGAACGCATAGATGACTAAAACGAGTGAACAGCCCTGGTCAAGGGAAGAGTTTGAGGAGCGTTTACGCGACCAAGGTAAGGCTTATCACATTTACCACCCGTTCAACGTTATGTTGAACACGGGTGAAGCATCGGTGGCACAGATTCGTGGCTGGGTTGCCAATCGTTTCAGTTATCAAGTTGCCATTCCTATCAAGGATGCGGCAGTGATGTCCAACTGCACCGATCGGATCATCAGGCGTGAATGGATAAAGCGCATGCTGGATCACGATGGTTTTGAGGACCTGAATGGCCAGTCCGATGAAGGTGGAATAGAGGCGTGGATAAGACTGGGCCTGGCCGTTGGACTATCGCGTGAGGAAATCACTGACTTACGGCACGTCACACCGGGTGTGCGTTTTGCTGTTGAGTCTTATGTAAATTTTGCCCGTACCCGTCCCTGGCAAGAATCGGTTTGCGCATCATTAACCGAACTTTTTGCACCCGCTATCCATAAACAAAGGCTTGCCACGTGGCCCGAACATTATCCGTGGATCGACAGTGAAGGCTTGCAGTACTTTCGTAATCGCGTCACACAGGCACGTCGTGATGTTGAACACGGGCTGGTGATCACTCTAGATTACTTCAAGACGCGCCAGCAGCAGGAACGCGCACTGGAAATACTCAACTTCAAACTGGATGTGCTTTGGCAGATGAACGATGCTATGGCAACCCGCTATGGCTTACCGAACAGGCCACCAGCAGAAGACAGGCCCGCAAATGCAGACCCGGAAACGGATGCAAAACAAGCCGCAGCGAAGCCTGAAACTACCAGAGCACAACACGCATGAGTACGGAACTGAACGAATCCAGCGTACCCGCTCTTAATTCGCTTTTTCGATTGCAGTATGAGGAAGCTCAGGAATCATGGGTACTTTTGTACCCCGAAGGCATGGTAAAGCTGAATCAGAGTGCTGCTGAGATCATGCAGCGTTGTGACGGTCAGAAAACTATTGGCAATATTGTCGAGGAACTTGAAAAAGCCTTTGAAACCAGCGTGCTCGTCAGTGACGTCACCGGTTTTGTCAATGTGGCTATCGAACAAAATTGGCTGAAGATAAAAGTGTCCTCATGAGTAGCGAATTCCTCCAGCACGGCCTACCCAGTAAAAATGATGATCAACGGCCAGGTCCACCCTTGTGGCTTCTAGCCGAAATCACGTACCGTTGCCCATTGCACTGCGCGTTCTGCTTTAACCCTGTAGATTTTGCCACTCAAGAGCAAGAGCTTTCCACAGAAGGGTGGCTGAAAGTACTGCGTGAGGCACGAGCCATGGGAAGTGTGCAGTGCGGATTCTCCGGTGGCGAGCCGTTGTTGCGAGATGATCTGGAAGTTCTTGTTGCAGAAGCGAGTTCGCTAGGGTTTTATACCAATCTACTGACGACTGGTGTTGGCCTTACCGAAAAGCGCGCTCTTGCACTCAAGGAGGCTGGGCTTGCCCATATACAGCTGTCATTTCAAGACTCCACCAAAGAGTCCAATGACTTTTTAAGCAACACCAAAACCTTCGATCTGAAACAGCGTGTGGCTGGGCTCATAAAACAACATGAGTGGCCCATGGTTCTCAATTGCGTTATTCATCGTATGAATATCGACCACATCGATAAAATCATCGATATGGCTCTTGATTTAGGCGCTGAGTATCTCGAGCTTGCTAATGCTCAGTACTACTCTTGGGCGGTTGTTAATCGCGATCAGCTGCTGCCATCCAAGGAACAACTTGAATCCGCTGAGCGCATCACTAACGAGTACCGTGAACGTATCGGCGATCGTATGAAGATCATCTTCGTGGTGCCTGACTACTACGAAAGTCGTCCTAAAAAATGCATGAACGGGTGGGGCAATGTTTTTCTGACTATTGCACCTGATGGGACAGCCCTGCCTTGCCACACTGCCCGCATGCTACCGGGTCTGGAATTCCCCAAGGTTGATGAGCACAGTCTGGAACACATCTGGTACGACTCCGAAGGCTTTAATCGTTACCGCGGTACGGGCTGGATGAAAGAGCCGTGTAAATCGTGCCCTGAGGCTGAGATTGATTTGGGCGGTTGCCGATGTCAAGCCTTCATGCTAGCAAACGATCCGGCTGCTGCAGACCCAGTCTGCGACAAATCGCCTCATCGTTCGGTTGTAGACGAGGCTATAGCGCACGCGCAAATACCCGACAATGAGCGCGTCGTGGAGCATCAGCTGGTGTTTCGAGATCCAAAAGAGTCAAGACGACTCACCCAGATTGCAACAGAAACCGAAGAGCCCATCTAATTGCATTATTGTCGTTGCGTGGTAATCTGATAGCTCCACGAAGTGCAGCCTCACAGACTTCATGAAATCGAAGACTAGCTGCAGCACGTTCGTGGTCCAGCGGAGCTATCTGCTATCGCACAACTTTGGAGGATCACGAATATGTGGAAAACAATATTACCGATTGCAGGCGTTCTACTGTTGTCGTGGGTTGCGCTAAATCTGATTACAGATTCAGGGTCAGATGACAACGAAACTGATACCACTACGTCAAGTACCGATAGTGCGCAAGATACCGCCGATAACACAACGATAGCGCCTGAAAGTAGCGTGAACGTGTTGCAATCTGCGGACACGGATGCACCTGAAGAGGCAACCAGCGAAACTGTTGAGGTAATAGCAGAATCCACCGACGCTGTTGCTGATTCGTCTGACGTATCAAC
>JALZVU010000090.1 GCA_023301795.1 Granulosicoccus sp. | reverse complement strand
ATCTATCTAAGCGCGATTGGGCATTGATGTCAGCGGAACGCAGCGGCCTCACTGTGCGACAGAGCCTTCTATGTAGCTGGGACGATGGCGACGTTCGAGCTGTACCTACGCTCCTGCCATATAATGAACAGCAGACCAAACACAGGTATTACAATGGCTGCAAAGGGAATGGCAGACGCACCCAGGGTGGAGTCAACAACCACCCCACCAATGATTCCGCCCACGGCATTGGCGACGTTAAAGGCTGAAATGTTGGCTGTCGCTGCTAACTCAGGTGCATCTCCACCATGGCGCATAACACGCATTTGCATAGGCGGTACGTTAGCAAAAGAGACCACACCGAATATAAACGCGGCGATAACAAACGGCCATTGGTAAGGAGCCAAGAAGCCCACTGCGATCAATGCAATGATCATCGCGGCTGGCCATAGATTGAAGAATATTGGATAGGTGAATTCCATCGCCACAACGTCATAGCCAAATTATACTAGGCGTTCCACCAATGATCGTTACCCTGGCTCAACAGCCCATTCTAATGGGCGAGCATCTATTATCGAGAACATCGTCCATTCAGTTTTTCGAGGCAAAATGTTCTATCTAAACTTATAGTTAAAGACTGAACCACCCTCTTTTTCTACTGTCTCTTGCTGGTACTATGTCAACGGATTCACACCGCGGTCTTTGTCCATTGCAACAATATTTCAACTACCTGTTTAAATTCAAAAAAATCGGGCTCGCACTATTTTTAGTTGTAGGTTTAGCCGGTTTCTCTCAGGTCTCGTACAGCGCAGATTCAAGCATAAATACTGCCAATACGGGCGAGGCTGCATTACGAACCGACCAACCACTCGAAAAAACCGAATTCTCTGTTGATATTGCTCGATTGTTGACCCAGGCAAGCTTTGGCGCCACACATGCAAGCCTTGCAAAGGCTGCTGGTTACGGCTCTTTGGAGGCATGGATTGACGCACAAATCGATCTGCCAGTGACACTGCAGCTGCCCAAGGTACAAGCCCTTGGACATGCAAGCTTCCGTCCTCCTCGCCACTACGTCTGGTGGCAGACCGCGTTTAGCGCCGAAGATCAGTTGCGTCAACGAGTAGCCTTTGCGTTAAGCGAGATATTTGTTGTATCTGACATTGACTACACGCTTGGAAATGCGCAACACGGAGTTGTCCACTATTACGACATGTTGGCCGCCTCGGCATTTGGCAACTTCCGCACGCTGTTAGAAGACATCACATTGCACCCCGTCATGGGCATTTACTTGTCGATGATCAGAAATGAAAAAGCTGACCCACTCAACAATATACGGCCAGACGAAAACTACGCTCGCGAAATCATGCAACTCTTTACCATCGGGCTCTATGAGCTTGATGAAGGTGGGGAGCCCATACCGGCCGGCAATCCTACGCCCTCTTACACTCAACATGATGTTGAAGAATATGCGCGCGTTTTTACCGGATGGAATTTTGCAGATTCCCCCGAATGGCAATCAAACAATCTGACCCAATACGACAAAATAACGCCAATGGTGCCTCAGGAAGCTTTTCACGACACAGGAAGCAAACGGCTGCTGGGTGGTGTTGTTTCACCTGCGGGTTTGAGCGCACGTGAAGATCTGGAGATAGCGCTGGATTCTCTATTCAACCATCCCAACGTCGGACCGTTTATAGGTAAATCTCTTATTCAACGATTAGTAACCAGCAATCCATCAAAGCAATATGTAGCCCGAGTTGCTGCGGCATTTAACGACAATGGCTCAGGTGTTCGCGGCGACTTGGCAGCCGTGGTAAAAGCCATCTTATTAGATAGTGAAGCCAGACAAGCACCCAACAGTGCTGATGCGAACACGGCGCAGAACTTCGGAAAGCTAAAAGAGCCGCTCATTAGAGTTACGCATATATTGCGCGCATTAAACGCCACAGCAGGCGTTAACGCAGAATCACAATTGCATATGTTTTCCAAAACCAATGATGCTGCAGGTGTGTTGTTGGGCCAGGCTGTATTGAGTTCACCTTCAGTTTTCAATTTCTTCTCTCCCACCTTTCGCTCCTCCTACACATTGTCTGGAGATGAACAGGTACCGTTGTATGCACCGGAATTACAAATTCTGACAGAGTCACTGTTATCTGCAGCAAATAACGACCTACACGCCATGTTGTACGACTCTAACAACCGCAGCAATAAGGTAGGCAGATCAGCCATACTCGATATCGATGCACCGATTACGATGCTTCGAAAAGGCCGGGATGTGTATTTGGAGCACGTAAATATGCTCTTCATGTCTGGCGGTATGTCCGACAACATGATGAATGTGCTAAGTGAATTCATCAACGAACGTGTTGGGGTGCCTAACAGTGAGGCTTTAACGAATGAGGCGATCTCTACAGTCAATCACAGACTGGCAAACGCCGATGAAGATCTAGCCGAATCCATAGTGGTTGACTCTTTATTCATGATTCTGGCATCACCAGAATTCATGGTACAGCGCTAATTTAAAGTGGTATTCAATAATATGAATAAGCATAAGCGACGACAGTTTCTAAAGCGTTCAATCGCAATTCCTGCAGCCTACACGGCAAGCCGGGTTGGCGGAGTCTCCATGACTAGCATGGCGCTTGCAGGCTTGGCATCAAAGCCTGTTCAGGCCGCCGAATGCGCAGGTGGCCCCAAGTCTCTGATATGTTTATTTCTGGCAGGCGGTGCCGATTCGTTCAACATGTTCGTCCCCGTCGGTGATGGTTACTCTGAATATCGCAGTACACGTAACGATCTTGCTGTAGATGAATCTGATCTGCTAGAAGTGACAGACACACAACAAGGGGCGTTTGGCTTTCATCGCTCTCTAGACGTGATGCACCAGATGTATCGCGAAGGAGAACTGGCAGTTGTAAGCAATGTAGGTCCGCTGCTTGGTCCCACCGCGCAGGCCGATGTTGGCAACCTGGCTTTGCTGCCTGAGAGTCTATTTGCCCACAACACACAGCAAAAGCTCTGGCAGAACGCTGCTGGAAATATCAGCGGTAGTGGCGCGTTTGGATGGGGTGGAGCAATGGGCGTTCAGCTTGCCCGATGTAATGTGGCTGCGAATGTGCCGGGGGTGATTTCGATTAATGGCTCCAACACATGGCAAACATCCCAAGACGGTAACTACATGGCGCTGAGTCCAAATGCCAATATCGAACGGATGTACGGTTTTGATCCCGGTATCGCCACCTGGATTCCAGAAGCCTCACGACAAGCAACTAGCATACGTTTACAACAAATGCTGGCCCACGCCAGCAGCGAAAATCAACCACTGCTGATACGAGAGGCTGCAGATATATTGTCCCGATCTAAAAATGTTACTCAGCAAATGGAAGAGACATTTGATAACTTCACTCAAGCAGATTGGGAACCTGACTATAGGAATAAACTTGAACGTCAATTGCACTTGGTTACCAGACTCATAGAGGCCCGGGAATCGCTAGGCATGGAGCGTCAGTTATTCTTTGTCAGGATGGGGGGCTGGGACACGCACAGTAATCAAAATGAACGTATGCCTTTACTGATGAATGAACTCAACAGCGCTCTTGGAAATTTCAGAAGCGCATTGTCCGCATTGAAGCTAAGTGATTCGGTTACCACTTTCACGGCATCCGATTTTGGCCGCACCTTAACCAGTAATGGCAATGGTACTGACCATGGATGGGGCGGCCATAACTTTGTGTTTGGAGGTGCTGTAGCAGGTGGTCGCGTGGTAGGCGATCTACCAAGCTATGCCAAAATCAATAATCCTAATGATACTGGCGACAAACACGGTGAGTTTGCCGGGCGAATCATTCCTACGCAATCTGTTGGTCAATACGGTGCAACCCTGGCCCGCTGGATGGGTGTGCCTGAGTCCTCATTGACGAGCATGTTTCCAGATCTTTCCCAGTTCAAAAAACAAGACCTAGGCTTTATGACTTAGCTCTTTCATGAACGGCGGTCTGAGCTATGTACAAGGGCACTATTAAATTTATTTACTGGTGAGCCACTTCACCTTAATGAGTTTTATAGAACAAGGTGGCAGCACTTCTCAATGACAGCTTGCGGCGACTTCAGCCGCTCAGATTGACCAATCGCCCGTGCAATGCAGTCGGGACTAAACCACAATGGCAATGCAAAGATCCATAACATTGGTACCCGTTGGACCCGTTGTCACTAAAAGATCCAGCGTTGCCAATGCTGAACCCGCATCAGCACAGCTAAGATAATGATCAACATCTACACCCTGCTGTTGCGCCAAAGCACTACTAAGCTCGTCCACTAAACCGCCAGCGTCTCCTGTGGGTCCGTCGGTACCATCAGTGCCACACACGAGCACTGATGCATTTCCATGGCTTGATACAGCGCTTGCCAACGATAGTGCAAGATGCTGGTTACGCCCTCCTCGTCCAGGTGATGGTGGCAAAACAACGGTTGGCTCCCCACCCCAGATATACACACCAGGGGATGCATCAGCGAGCACACCAGACACGCGCTTTGATACCACATTGATATCGCCATCAAGGCTACCTGCAGACTGCACAATGGAAAGCTTTGCTGCACGCGCCGCTTTTGCCACCGCATCTTGAGCGATAGTGGATGAAGCTATTATTCTGGTGTCGATGTGTTGCCACACTTGCAGTGTTTCAGGCATATCAGTAGCGGCATCGGGAACCAGCAGCCCCGAACCGATATCTCCTGGCACATCACCCGGCACATCGCTGATCAGCAGTTGAAGAACAGGACATTGAACAACCTTTGCCAGCTTGCCGCCTTTGATTCTGGATAACTGTCGCCGATGCTGATTCATCTCACCAATGGGTGCACCACTGGCCAATAGTTTATCGGTTTGCGCCTGAAGATCTGCCAAAGTGAGATTGCCATCCAGGTGCTCAACTAGCGCAGACGCTCCACCTGATACCAGAAACACCAGCTGGTGATCGGCAGGGATAGCTGCTACAAAATCATGCAGGCGTTGGCCAGCTTGTAATGAGTACTCATCTGGCACGGGATGCCCGGATTCAATGCACTCTAAACGAGAATCCGCTTGCACATCCTCGCTCAGGTGATCGTGCTTGGTGATCACTAACCCTGACACCAATGCGTCGCCCAGCGCAGTTTGTGCACCTTGTGTCATGGCTGTAGCGGCCTTACCAACCGCCACTAGGTGAACAGGACGTGAAAACGTCTCAGCTGACAAAACCCGCTTAGTGGCTTGATACCCGCCTACCGCATCAACACCTGCCTGAAACAGATGCATCAGTGCTTGCGAACGCTGCTGTATGTCCATGCCATGCAATCCTGTTGTATAGAACCATTGTTGACGAACGTTGATTCCCGAATTCTACAAGACAACACGGTGGCACAGCTATCTCGAGCTGCTATTCCAGACAGCGGTACCAGGCTGCTACTTATACAGCTTGCAGTGCCTGCTCCAGATCCGCCTGAATATCTGCGACATCTTCCAGCCCTACCGCTACTCGGATCAGCCCTTCGCCAATGCCGGATGCCAGACGATCTTCAGCAGTAATCCGGCCGTGTGTTGTGGTAGCAGGGTGTGTGATGGTGGTACGAGCGTCGCCAAGGTTACCGGTGATCGAGCATAGTCCTACCGCGTCGATACACCGCCAGGCCTCTTCCCTTGCACCCACCAGATCCATCGAGAAAATCCCTCCAAACGTCTTTTGCTGGCGCATGGCTAGCGCCTTGTCTGGATGCGAATCAAGTCCCGGATAATAAACGTGAGCAACTTTTGGATGATCGTTTAACCACTGAGCAAGAAAGGCTGCATTCTCCGAGTGCTTTTGCATGCGCAAACTCAAAGTCTCTAATCCTTTGATAAAAACCCAGGCATTGAAAGGACTCATACACGGCCCTGCACTGCGCATAAACGCAGTAAGCTTTTCAATCAACTCGGCTGAGCCTACAACAGCGCCACCAACACATCGACCCTGACCATCCAGGTATTTTGTGGCCGAATGGATCACAACATCTGCGCCATGTTCCAACGGCTTTTGTAACGCGGGTGTACAGAAACAGTTATCAACCACCAGCTGCGCATTGTGCGCGTGAGCAAGCTCAGCAAAGGCGCTAATATCAGCCAATTGCGTTAGCGGGTTCGTGGGCGTTTCCAGATAAAGAAGCTTGGTTTTGTCGCTCACCAGAGGTGCCCAATTTACTACGTCCAGCCCGTCAGCCCAATGCACCGTGATGCCATAGCGTGGTAGAAAATTCTTGAACAGATTGACGGTACTACCAAACATGTTTCGGGTAGCGACAATTTCATCACCCTGTTTAAGCGTTCCCAGTAGCAGTGTTGCCGTTGCGGCCATGCCCGAGGCTGCTCCAATACAAGCCTCTCCGCCCTCCATAGCCGCCAGCCTATGTTCAAATATCTGCACTGTAGGGTTGGTGAAGCGCGAGTAAATCGGCCCATCAGACTTACCACCAAATCGAGCTGCCGCCTCTGCTGCGCTCTCAAAAACGTAGCTGGAGGTGGTCATGATGGGTTCGCCATGCTCTCCATACTGCGAGCGTTCAAAACCACTCCGAATGGCAAGGGTGTTGTCGCCCCATGCGTCCTTTAGCGCATCACGTGCCGCTTTCTGGGTGTTATCTGTAGTCAAGGCAGTTGTCCAAGGCAATATCAAACAGGGAGCTGGTGACGCAGAAGATCGCCAGCAGATCAAATTCGTATCGAACATAGTACTTGATACCGAGTATCAGCCGATTCACAAGAGTGAATAGGAGAGTACTGATGAGTTTGAGCAACCCGCGTTGGTGTGCTAGCTGCTCTGGACGATATACCGCGTCCGCATGTGCGCTGCCCGAGCGCTGACCGGGCGCTGAATTAATACCCAGAACCTCACTTTCGCGCCACCCCAAGAGCTGAAACGACTCATCAGCAAACAATTTACGACAAGGTTTTTGTCAGTACAATTTTGCGTTAAAAACTTGACTGCCTTGCCCGCAGGGCGATAGTCTTGTGCCAAGGCGTTAACAACGTATACGGACCCACTCGCTATCACTATTGGAGAAACACCTGACAATGAAGCTCAACCGTTCAACGACCTCGAAGGCACTATTAGCTGGAGCCATGATTGCGGCACCCGCCTATCTGCTGTCAACAACATCTGCCGTTGCTGCTGAAACAACCATTGCTACGGTGGTAAAAATTGCCGGAATCCAGTGGTTTAACCGCATGGAAGAAGGCGTTACCCAATACGCAGAAGACACTGGCGCAAATGCGTTTCAGGTGGGCCCGGCTCAGGCTGACCCACAACAACAGGCCGCACTGATAGAAGACATGATTGCGCAAAAAGTCAATGCACTTGCTGTCGTACCCATGTCCCCAGAAGCTCTTGAGCCGGTCCTGAAGAGAGCCCGCGAGCAAGGCATTACCGTCATTACTCACGAAGCGGCCAGCCAAGAGAACGTCGACTACGATATCGAAGCGTTCCGTAACGAGGATTTCGGTGCGAATCTGATGGAGCAGCTTGCCACCTGTATGGGCGGTGAAGGCGAATACGCTGTCTTTGTGGGATCGTTAACATCACAAACGCACAACCAATGGGTGGACGGCGCGATTGCCCATCAGGAAGCCAACTTTCCCAACATGACACTGGTGGGAGACAGGAACGAGACACTCGACGATTCTCAAAACGCTTACCAGAAGGCGCAGGAAGTTTTGCGCGCATTTCCTAACGTCAAAGGCATGCAGGGTTCTGCCTCCACGGATGTTGCTGGTATTGGGCTTGCCATCGAGGAACGCGGCATGGAAGACGCCACGTGCGTATTTGGCACCTCCCTGCCCTCTATTGCAGAACAGTATCTGGACACGGGAGCCGTGGACGGTATCGGATTCTGGGATCCCTCTATCGCTGGCTACGCTATGAACAAGGTAGCGCAGATGGTCATAGACGGTGAAGAAGTTACTGACGGTATGGATCTTGGCCTGCAAGGCTACGAAGCCGTCAAACTTGAAGGCAAGGTCATTTACGGTCAGGCCTGGGTAAATGTCGACAAAAGCAATATGGCCGACTTCCCGTTCTGATCAGACCATTTGGCAGTCGCCTCTGTTGCACTGCGTAGTTTTTGTGAGAGATTCTGAACAACTCAGAATCTCTCACTTACGTCTGCGTGAGTGCCTCTATGTTTTTTCCACCCAACCCCCACAATCGTTGCCATGCCCGACGACGCTACCGAACGGACGTCCTCACCCTTTGTGCGCCTGCACAACGTCATCAAACACTACGGCGGTGTTGTAGCGCTTGACGGGGTAGATGTAACGATTCAGCCGGGTGAAGCTGTGTGCCTTGCCGGCGAAAACGGTTCAGGTAAGTCCACACTGATAAAAATTCTGGCAGGGGTAGAACAAGCCACCGGTGGCGAGGTACACATTGGCGGCGTCAGACATACCACCCTTGATCCCCGTGTATCCGCAGCAGCAGGTGTCATGGTCATCTATCAGGATTTCTCGCTGTTCCCCAATTTGAGTGTTGCAGAGAACATAGCGTTTTCGCGCGAACTCACAGACGGCGAAAAATTTGCCAGTCAGCGGCGTAACAAACAGCTTGCCCGTAAGGTTCTGGAGCGCATAGGTGTAGATATTTCCGTTAGCGAGCGCGTAGAGAATCTATCCGTTGCCCACAAGCAGCTGGTTGCCATCTGTAGAGCACTGGCATCCAATGCGCGACTCATTATCATGGATGAGCCCACCACCGCGCTGACAGAGCGCGAGGTTCGCTCCTTGCTCGGTATCATTCGAAAACTCAAGGATGACGGTATTGCTGTCTTGTTTGTCAGTCATAAACTGGCAGAAGTTCTAGAGGTGTGTGAAACCGTTTTTGTACTGCGAAATGGAAAACTTGTGGCTGATGGTCCCGCCAGTGAATTCGATGCAGCCTCACTCACCCGACACATGACAGGTCGCGATGTACCCGATTCGCCACCAAGTACTGCCCAGGCTGTGCAAAACCTACTGCTTGAGGTATCTGAGTTACACAAACAAGGTGCATTTGAAAACGTCAGTTTCAGCCTGCGAGAAGGCGAAGTACTGGGCATATCAGGATTGTTAGGTAGCGGCCGCACATCACTTGCCAAAGCATTGTTCGGCTTGGTCAAAGCTGACAGCGGTACGATGAAGATGGAAGATAATTCCATCGCGTTAGGCGATCCACTGGCCGCAACGCAAGCCGGCATCGGCTACGTCCCTGAAGATAGATTGACTGAAGGATTGTTCTTGACTCAATCCATCGTGCGCAACGTCTCAGTTGGACGTCTGGATTCGCACACATCCAAAGGCTTTTTAAATCTGCAGTCACTCACCGGTGAGGCGGCCGATTGGTTGAAACGCCTAACCGTCAAAGCACCCGACATTCACGCAGATGTTAAATCCCTGTCTGGCGGTAACCAGCAGCGCGTAGCACTGGCTCGCTGGATGGCGCGTGCGCCAAAACTCTTGATTCTCAACGGTCCCAGTGTTGGAGTAGATGTTGGCTCAAAAGCAGATATTCACGACATCATCAGAGAACTGTCGCAACAAGGCATCGGCATCATCGTGATCTCCGATGATCTTCCAGAGATTCTTTCCGTCTGCCATCGCATACTTATTATGAAAAATGGACAACTCACTGACGAGATTGCCAGTGGGACGATCGATGAAACTGAACTTACGCACCGGCTCGCATCATGAAGGACATAATGAGCAAACAGTTCTGGATGCGTAACGAGACCTTAGTGGCCCTCGTCATTATTCTATTTTGTCTATTTGCAACAGCCAGCGATCCACGTTTTTTTTCTGCAACAACGCTCAGTGATCTGTTAAGAGCATCGATTGTTCTTGGTATCTTTGCCATTGGCGCCATGCTGGTACTTGTGTCTGGTGGCATTGACGTAAGCTTTACCGCTATTGCCGTGTTTGCCATGTATGTCAGCACTGTGCTTACCTTAGGCACTATTCCTGATTTACCGTGGTATCTGATTTTCACGCTCTCTATCGTTATTGGCGCTGCATTAGGCGCATTAAATGGACTGCTCATCGCGCGTTTTGGCCTACCCACGCTTATTGTGACGCTGGGAACCTTGTCGGTATTCAGAGGATTTCTGCTTACCTTCGTGGGCTCTGAACGAATCTCCAGCCTACCCCCTGGCATGCGTGATTTCTCACGCAGCATGATTGCTCGCGGCACAACCGAGGCCGGCAATTTCTACGCTTTGCCATTGGCCTTGGCAGCACTTGTATTCGTTGTTGTACTAACCTGGTTTATCTTGCAAAAAACAACACTGGGACGCTGTATTTTCGCCATCGGTGGATCAGTGGAAAGTGCTCGACGGGTTGGTATCAACGTACGCGCCATCCAGTTCTTTGTATACATGTACGCCGGCGCACTGGCAGGCCTTGCGGGTATCATTCATGGCTCGATGGGGCGCATGGCAGATCCATTTTCATTGGTCGGGCTGGAGCTGTCGGTTATTGCAGCGGTGGTGCTGGGTGGCGCACGCTTGACGGGCGGGTACGGGACGGTTAGCGGTACATTGCTAGGTGTTGCATTAATTGTTCTTGTACAAAACAGTCTGATTGTTGTCGGTATTCCTTCAACCTGGCAATCAGTGGCAATAGGGCTTCTTATATTGATTGGAACAGGGCTGCCCGCCTGGCAAGCTAAACGCGCAGCGGAGCGAGCCGCATGAAGGTTCTCTCAACTCCAGAATCACGACTGGCCATCATCACAATTGCCGTATTCGTCATGATGTCGGCTCTATCGCCTGATCGTTTTCTCTCAGAAGGCAATCTCACGTCCATGGCGTTTCAATTTCCGGAATTTGCCATTCTGGCGCTGGCAATGACACTGACGATGATGACCGGCGGTATCGATCTATCGGTGATAGGTGTGGCCAACCTGTCAGCAGTTGTCGCCGCCACGTTGCTGGCAAGCCTTGCACCCGCAGGCATCGGCACGTTGGAATCCTTGCCGTGGCTGGCACTGGCATATGGCGCAGCTTTAATAGTCGGCGCTATTGCAGGCGCTATCAATGGCCTGCTGGTTGCGCGACTGGCACTACCTCCCATATTGGCCACACTGGGATCTGGTCTTGTGTTTACAGGCTTTGCGGTGGCCTTGACCGGTGGCAGTGCTGTGATGGGCTTTCCCGAGAGCGTCGCCTGGTTGGGTAATGGAACCCTGTTCAGTATCCCTGTACCACTTATTGTATTTGCAGCGCTTGCATTAGCACTTCATGTACTCCTGACTAGAACAGCATTCGGATTGCGCGCCACCATGTACGGCGCAAATCCCTTGGCAGCACTTTATGCTGCCATCGACACACATCGCCTGCTACTGCGTGTTTATATTATTTCAGGTGCATTTGCAGCCGTTGCAGGTCTTGTTATTATGAGTCGTGCTAATTCTGCCAAGGCTGACTACGGATCCAGCTACCTGTTACTGGCTGTGCTGATTGCCGTGCTGGGAGGCGTTAATCCTTACGGTGGTCGTGGTCGCGTCATTGGTGTTGTACTGGCGGTTTTATCCATGCAGTTTCTGTCCAGCGGGCTCAACATGCTGCAAGTATCCAACTTTGCGCGTGAGCTTATCTGGGGCGCACTACTGATTATTGTCATGCTGATTAATACGATTAATTGGCAACGTCGACACGTGACCACAACACCTTCTGGAGAAAAGTCTTGAAAAAAATACTGAATGCACCTGTCGACTACGTTGACGAAACACTCGAAGGATTGATGGCGGTACATCCCGAGTACTACCGTTTGTACGGTGAAACAAACCGCGTTGTTGCGCGAGCAAAAGAAACAGCAAAAGGCAAGGTAGGCATCGTCACTGGAGGCGGCTCCGGACATCTGCCCGTGTTTACAGGCTATGTGGGCGAAGGACTGCTGGACGCTTGTGCCGTAGGCGATGTGTTTGCATCACCCTCATCAGAGCAGATGGCTGACGCACTGCGTGTTGCAGACCGGGGAGCTGGCGTGTTGCGCCTGTATGGAAACTACGGCGGCGATGTCATGAATTTTGATATGGCAGGTGAGCTTGTCGAATTTGAGGACATCCGCTGCACATCCGTTCTACTGGCAGATGATGTTGCTTCAGCCAGTATTGACGAAAGAGAAAAACGACGTGGCGTTGCTGGCATGGTGTACGCCTTCAAAACAGCTGGTGCGGCAGCTGAGGCCGGTCAAGACCTTGATGCAGTGACAGCGGTAGCGCAAAAAACCGCTGATGCCTGCCGCTCTATCGGTGTTGCGCTTGGACCGTGCACTGTGCCCCAGGCAGGCACACCCACATTCGAGATTGCCGACGATGAAATGGAGATCGGCATGGGTATTCATGGCGAGCCTGGTATGCGTCGCGGCAAGTTGCTTCCGGCCGATGATATCGCCAACGAGATGATGGATCGGCTGCTTGAAGATCAACCCTTGTCCAGTGGCGACAAAGTGTCCGTGTTGGTAAATAGCCTCGGCGCTACACCTGCAGAAGAGCTGTACATCCTCTACCGCACGGTAAAAGCAAGACTGGAGGCTGCAGGCGCCACCATCGTGATGCCACTGGTAGGACGTTACGCCTGTTCTATGGAAATGGCTGGAGTCTCGTTCACGATCTGCAAACTGGATGATGAGTTGGAATCTTTACTCAAAGCACCGTGTGATTGCGCCTTCTGGAGAGTGGGGTGAGCATCGACCAAAAGGTTCTTCTGGCTGCAGTCGTGCGGCTAAAAGAAGCTGCAGATAGGGATTTTGAAAAGCTCAATGCAGCGGATGGTGCGTTGGGTGATGGTGATTTGGGTATCACGCTAAGGCGCGGTATGGAGCTGGTGTCAGAGACTACGGATGACATGCCAGAGGATCTGGGTAAAGCGCTCTTGCAATGCGCTCAAGCGTTTACCAAGAGTTCGGGGTCATCGTACGGAACCCTCATGGCTACCGGCCTGATGGCCATGGCAAAGTCACTCAAAGGTGAAACAGCCGTCGATGCATCGCAAGTATCAACGCTGGTAGCGATGGCACGCGATGCGATGCAGGCAAGAGGCAAAGCTGAGATTGGCGGAAAGACTGTGTTGGATAGTCTGGATGCAGTGGCGTCAGCAACCGCTGGCAAGCAGGATGCTATTGAGGTTGCCGATGCAGCATCAAGCGCTGTTGATGATGCATTGAATAATTTCCGACAAACTCAAGCAACCATCGGCCGCGCGCGTATGTTCGGTGAGAAGACCATCGGTATGGATGATCCTGGCATGCTTGCCATGCAGACGATTATCAAAGCGCTTGCCAATAGAACCTGATGCAATAGCAAGATTATTTAAAGCAACGGATCCTCACCACCATAGTGACGATCCGGGTAGCTTGCATGCAACGCCTGGTCAGCCTCACTGAGTCTGGGCAGTGCGAAGTTATGTTGATGCCAGTAAGGGTAAATCAGCGGTAGACGACTGACATCGTCCAGACGCTTTAGCTCATCAGCAGTTAACTCAAGCTCTGTTGCTTGCAAGCTATCCTCAAACTGTTCGATGGTGCGACCACCCACTACCAGTGAGGCGATGGCAGGACGTGTGAGTAACCACGCAAGATTTACCTGCGCTGCTGAGACACCTCTCGCACCTGCAATATCAATCAATACATCGACAATACGCCACAAACGCTCTTTGTCACGAATGGGCGGCTCGTCCCAACCTGCTGCCTGGCGTGAATCAGCAGGTACGTCCATGTCACGACGGTGCTTGCCCGATAGTAAACCAGCAGCCATTGGGCTCCAGACCAATACACCCAGATCCTCCGCCACAGACAACGGCAGCAATTCGTACTCTGCTTCGCGCGCCTCAAGTGTGTAGTGAATTTGTTGGGTGCTAAAGCGCGTGCCATGCATTGCATCAGCTGCCGCCAATGATTTCATGACATGCCAACCCGAGTAATTAGAACAACCGACATAGCGCACTTTGCCATCACGCACCAATGTATCCAGCGCTGCCATGGTCTCCTCGACAGCGGTCAGGCCATCCCATTCGTGGACGTAATAGATATCAATGTGATCACGCTGCAAGCGTTTCAGCGAACGCTCACACTCGCGTATTAGATGCCAACGAGAGGTGCCTTGATCATTCACACCTTCACCTATTGGCATACGCGCCTTGGACGTTACCATGGCATCCACGTCACGACCGTGCAGCACCTCGCCCAGAATTTCTTCTGAAAGACCCAGGGAATACATGTTGGCTGTGTCAAACAGATTGACACCATGCGATAGGCACACATCTACCAGGCTACGCGCCTCATCAACTCCCTGACTGGCAGCACGTGCAAAAGCACCACGTCCACCGAACGTAAACGTACCCATGGTGATTGCTGAAACTTGCAAACCGGTTCGACCCAGCGTTCGATACTGCATGTGAGTTCTCCTAGGACAATATGTCTTTCAAGGCAGGGTACATCTTCAGGTATCGCTCATACAGAGGCTTATAGGCGCTGACATTAGCTGCGCATGGCTCTATCTCTCTACCCGGTTTTACCATGGCAGCAATACCCTCATCAATGTCTTTGAATTGCCCGGCACCCACCGCAGCCAGTACTGCAGAACCGGTGGACGGTGCGTCAGCAGATTCGGGGACGCGAACCGGTAGCCCGGAGGTGTCAGCATGTATTTGCAAAAACAGCGGTGAGGCCGCAGCGCCCCCACCTACTGTCATTTCATTGCTGGTATAGCCAGCTCGTTCAAATGAATCAAGTATGGCTTTTGTACCAAAGCCAATGCTTTCCATCATAGCCCGAAAAATATGATGCTTCTCATGGGCAAGCGTTAGACCGATGATGGCACCGCGTGATAAGGGATCAGTATACGGTGTACGGTTACCCTGAAAATGGTCCTGCACCAGCAAACCGTCACTGCCTGGAGCCAGTTTTTCAGCGGCGATATTCAGCGCGTCATAATCCATACCTGTCCCACTCATACGCCCCAACCAGTTGATGATTGATCCGGTGGAGGTCTGGCCGCCTTCAACAATATAGCGCCCCGGATAAACAATATCCGGATAGGCACCCCACATGCCCGCAGCATGCATGGGTTTTTCAGTCACGCCGAACAGTAGATGAGATGAACCAGTAATCAATGCCAGCTGGCCAGGCTTGGCAACACCCAGCCCGATCATACCAATCAGTGCATCAGCACCACCCTGCACCACATTTACGCTTGGCGACAAACCCAGCGCATCGGCAGCCGCGGCTGTTAGAGTACCCACAACCTCACCCGGCGCAACGACTCTCGAAGGCCACTTTTCAAGTATATCGCCGATGCCTAAGCTGTTTACAAGGCTGGCTGCCCACCCTTCTCCGGCATTATCGTAATGCCAACGCAAGCCGACATTATCTAGGCTTGCCGCCCATTCACCGGTGAGCTTGAAGGTTAGATAGTCCTGATATTCGCAGATTCTGTAAGCGGCGTCGTAGTGTTGTGGCTCGTGTCGTTTGAGCCACAGCGCCTTGGGTATCATCCATTCGGCTGACACCGGGCCTTGGCCATTGCCGTTCACCTTTAACGCCGGATCACCAGTGGCTAGTACCAGATCCGTTTCCTCTGCCGCACGCACGTCCATCCATATCATGGCGGGACGCAATGCATCACCGGCCTTGTCCAACGCTACAACAGAACAACTGGTTGTGGCATAACAGATGGATACAATTTCGTTAGCAGCAATACCTGCTTCTACTATGGCTGCGCGTGATGCACTGACAAAATTGTTCCACCAGTCAGCTGGATTCTGCTCCGCGCGCCCACCGGGAGAGAACTGTGTGTCATAGGAAACCGCCTTACTGCTCAGACATTGACCACTTTCGTTATAGACCCGTGCACGTAGACTTTCAGTGCCTCCGTCTGCTGTGAGGTAGTAGCTCATGCTGCAGTGCTCCGTTTTATGTTGCTGACAAAACAATATCAGCAACCTCAGTAGGATAGTCCCAATGGGGCATGTGACCGGCATTGGGAAAATGATGAACAACAACTGATGGCGCGACATGCAACACATCTTGCCACGCAATGATTCGATCATTATGCCCAACCAGTATTCGAACAGGTAACAGCTTTGATAAAACACCGATGGCATGATGATGATTGATTGTCTGCCCTTGCAAACCCAGCATGGACTCGGCAAGGTGTGTGAGCCTTCCTTGCTTTAGCACGGCATACAACTGCTCTAAAGCCGCCGTTGTCAAGGTAGAAGGATGATCACTGAGCCGACGTAACAAATGAGATAGCTCACCTACCGACGAAGGATTAGCCATGCCTCTGACAAACTGTGCATCAATAAACAGACCAAGCCCGACAGGTGAAATCAGGCTCAGTGATCTGACCGGCCGAGTTTGATCATCCTCTCTGGAAGCCGCACCAGAATCCATTAAGTACTGAACCAAATTTACCGCTGGAGTGGTACCTAGCGAGTGGGCTATGAAATGCAGAGGTTTATCTTTTGCTTCGATAGCATCCAGTACAAAAGACAAGCCATGATGCAGTGAATCAACGTCAGGAGCATCAACCTCAGTCGCACCGTGCGAAGGAAGATCAACGCAGACAACATAACAACCCGCTCTTACCAACGCCCGACTCAACAAGCTCCACGCGCTGGCGTCAGCGGCAAAGCCATGTAGCAGAAGATACCGAGGACCACTCTCAGACCCCGATACACTATAAGCAATGCCACCGGCATGACGTCTATCAGGTTCTCCCGCAGCACGACGACCATTCTGTGAGCTGGATACTGAAGTAAACGAGGACTTCACGGTTGTGGCTGCCATTGTTTCAACATCACGCGCCTCGATACGACCCCGTCGCCCAGTACCGATAATCTCATCCAACGATATGCCATATTGTCTGGCAAGGTTTCTGGCTACAGGTGTAGCACGCAGGCATTGTTGCGTGTTGTCGTCTGTTAACGATGCATCGACGTTATCAGAGGCAGCATCCTGATTAAAAGGC
>JALZVU010000089.1 GCA_023301795.1 Granulosicoccus sp. | reverse complement strand
TTGTCAGCGCTGCAGTCAATGTTGTCTTGCCATGATCTACGTGGCCAATTGTGCCAACGTTGACGTGGGGTTTCGTACGTTCGAATTTTTCCTTTGACATCAGACGCTGCCTCTACCAGATTATAAGTTCTGTCGTCGGCTTGAAAGTCATGCCGCGCGACGCCGCGGCGAACTACCTAATACGTACAACCGTTCTCACAGAACCTAAGGATTGGTTAGCTAATTGGTCGCAGCTAGAAGCCAGCAACCGACGCCCACCACCCCAGCACACCGTGGAGCTCATAACCGGAATCGAACCGGTGACCTCTTCCTTACCAAGGAAGTGCTCTACCGACTGAGCTATATGAGCGTTCTGACGGCATTCCTAACGAGCATCAATCGCTCGGAGAAATTTAAAAACGTGTCGAGCTGGCAAAACCTGAGAGAGCGATCCTTGGAGCGGGTGAAGGGATTCGAACCCTCGTCATCAGCTTGGAAGGCTGAGGTAATAGCCATTATACGACACCCGCTGAAAAGGAAGAACCTCTACAGCCTTGAGGACGTGTGAGACACCCACCACATCACTACTCAGAACGTTTACTACTCACCTGACCCAGGTGATACAACACTTGCTAATGGTGGAGGGAGGAGGATTCGAACCTCCGAAGGATGAACCAGCAGATTTACAGTCTGCCCCCTTTGGCCACTCGGGAATCCCTCCATCAGCAAGCCGGCAATTATAGTGATATGCAAATTCACAAGTCAACCGTTATTTGAAAAATAACATGCATTTTTTTCATTCACTTGCCACCTTGGCCTTACGCACCTGCCCTGCCAAGGCAGGGTGCGAGATAAAACATCACGTGTTCGGGACAGTCTCAGCGCCAGCTTTCACCCGCAACACGAGGTTTTGCCACGAAATTAATGAGCCAGGATCTGACTGAGGAAAAGCTGTGTGCGCTCGGATTGCGGATTGTTAAAAAATTCCTCTGGCTCGTTTTCCTCGATTATCTGGCCACCGTCCATGAATATGACGCGGTTGGCAACCGTCTTGGCAAAGCCCATTTCGTGGGTGACACAGATCATTGTCATGCCTTCACGAGCCAGCTCGATCATGACATCCAGCACCTCTTTAATCATCTCAGGATCGAGTGCGGACGTAGGCTCATCAAACAACATGATCTTGGGATTCATGCACAAAGAACGTGCAATCGCTACGCGCTGTTGCTGCCCACCTGACAACTGCCCAGGAAATTTATCAGCTTGCTCGGGAATTCTTACACGCTCCAGAAACTGCATCGCAACAGCATCCGCTTCTTTTTTCGGCATTTTCTTAACCCATATAGGTGCCAGCGTACAGTTCTGAAGCACAGTGAGATGGGGGAACAAATTGAAATGCTGGAAAACCATTCCAACTTCGCGACGGATTGCGTCGATATTTTTCAGATCATTGTTCAGCTCGATACCGTCAACGTTGATGGATCCTTGCTGATGCTCTTCCAACCTGTTGATACATCGGATTAACGTGGATTTGCCTGATCCTGATGGACCACAAATGACGATGCGCTCACCCCGATGAACGTTAAGATTGATGTCTTTCAACACATGAAAATGGCCATACCACTTGTTCATGTCGGCGATGGAGATCACCTTTTCGTCGCTAATCTGCATTGCTGCCTCGCTGCTGGATGTCTGTTGTGGGTCGCTCATCACCGCTTGTGCCCCGTGTGTAGTTTGCCTTCGATATACCGACTATAGCGAGCCATGCTGTAGCAGCAGATCCAGAAACTGATTCCGACAAACGCGTACCCCGTGTAAGGCACTGATTGTATTGACCAATTGGGATCAGCAATCGATGCCTGAACAATACCTAGAAGGTCAAAAAGAGCAATAATCAGAACTAGCGTTGTGTCCTTAAACAGACCTATGAACGTATTCACGATGCCAGGAATAACGACTTTGAGCGCTTGCGGTAGCACCACAAGTCGCATCATTTTCGAATAAGGAAGCCCCAGCGCCATAGCGCCCTCGTACTGCCCTTTGTTGATTGCTTGCAAACCGCCACGCACCACCTCAGCCATGTAGGCCGATGCGAATAGCGCCACACCGATAACGGCCCTCAGCAGTTGATCGAAGGTGACACCTGCAGGTAAGAACAAAGGGAACATGATGGTAGCCATGAACAACACCGCCACCAAAGGGATGCCACGCCAGAATTCGATAAATACTGTGCTTAACAGGCTGATGATTGGCATCTTTGAGCGCCTGCCCAATGCCAGAAGTACACCTAATGGCAATGAGGCCACAATACCACTCAAGGCAATCACCAAGGTCAGAGTAAACCCGCCCCACTGAGGCGTATCAACAATCGGCAAGGCCCTATCGCCCAGCGGATGAATAGCCTGAACAGCACCCGAACCAACCTGCCAGAGCATGGCAACGCCGCCCAGCATCAACAAAAAACCGATAACGCGGAAGAAACCACCCGCGAGTGTCGCAAACAGCACACCAAGCAGCAACAGCGGTACTGCAATCCAGTAGACGTTGACAGCTACGATGCCGTACATCATAAAAAACGCCAGAACCGGATAGACGAAAAGCATGAACATGGCAATGAGGTGCCGTCCTGGTGTTTTTTCCCACACCATAAGCACAATGCCGATTGCCAGCATCCAGAGAAGAATGTCAATTCGCCAACGCTCTGATTTTTCGTAAAAGCCGTACAGAAACTGTTCCCAGCGTGCGGATACAAACGGCCAGCAGGCACCATCAGGGTTTACCCGGCAAGCATCAGCGCCACCAACCCAGTTGGCGTTGAATATCAGCCAGCCTAGTACCGGCGGCAATACATACAGAACCAGTGCTAACGCTGACAAACTGAGAATGGAATTGAAAACGCCATTGAACAGATTGTCACGCATCCAGGCAACCAGGCCATCTGTGCGAATGGGCGCAGGCTTGTCGGGCAAATCTCCCGCGTACACCTTCCCGCCATTCGGGAGCTTCGTAATTGTGGTCATTGTCTATCGCTCCACCAACGCAATACGCGAGTTGTACCAGTTCATGAAACCTGATGTGAGCAGACTCAATGTAAGATAGACAGCTAAAGTCATTGCCATGATTTCAACGGCCTGCCCTGTCTGATTCAATGTCGTTCCTGCAAAAACGGAAAACAAATCCGGATACGCGATGGCGGTTGCCAATGATGAGTTTTTCGTGAGGTTAAGAAACTGACTGGTCAGCGGCGGTACGATGACTCGCATGGCCTGTGGCACAACCACCAGTCGCATTCGATGCGATGGCTTGACACCCAGAGCAGACGCAGCTTCGATTTGCCCATGACTCACCGCCTGAATGCCTGCTCGTACTATTTCTGCGATAAACGCAGCAGTGTAAATAACCAGCGCAAGCAGCAGCGCAACAAATTCCGGAATGATCGTCACACCCCCACGTAACGCAAATCGCGACATCTCTGCAGGTACGAACTCCATAGGCTGCCCCAGGTACATATAGGCTACCAACGGTGCAACGAAGATCAGCAGCACACCTGCACTAAACACTGGAAACTGATTACCTGTTTTCATCTGCCTGGCAGTTGCCCATTTACTGAGCAGCCACGTCAGGACGATGGCACCAAAGAAAACATACCAAACGAATTCAAATCCGGGCTGCCCTACAGGTTCAGCAAAAATAACTCCGCGATTGTTAATTGAAAAGAACACCGCGTCGCCTGCCTCATGCAACTCACGGGGTCCGGGCAGTGGCTTGAGAACGGCGCTGTACCAGAAAAGTATTTGCAACAGCAATGGCACATTTCGAAACAGTTCAATGTAAAAGGTGGCCATCTTTTGCACCAGCCAATTGCTGGACAAGCGCGCAATCCCGATGAGAAAACCCAGAATCAAGGCGAGCAAACACCCTACGGCGGCAACAATAATCGTGTTGACCAACCCCACAAGAAAAACTGTGAAGTAACTAGACGATTCCGAATACGATACTAACGGCGTCGAGATGATGCCGAATCCTGCAGAGCTGGTTAGAAAACCGAAACCTGACGCCAACCCCTGCGACTCCATATTGGTAGCCGTATTACGCACAATGGCATAGAGCAACCAGCCAATAACTGCGACCACGACGACCTGATACACGATTGCTCGCTTATCTGGATCTCGCCAGAAAGACGGCGCGGGGGCCGTCAACTCGGATTTATTTGCCATTCAATCTACTCTATGGATACAGAAAAGGGCCGCATGAGCGGCCCTTTTTGGACAACGATTAGTCATTCAACAAACTAACTGACGAAGCTTAGCGTTGTGGTGCTGCGTACATCAGTCCACCGTCTGACCAGAGTGCGTTAACACCTCGCTCGAGCTTGAGAGGGGTGTCTGGGCCAACATTACGGTCATAGCTTTCGCCGTAATTACCGACAGATGTAATGACATTGGCGCAAAATGTATTGTCCAGACCAATCTTCGAGCCTAAATCACCGTCAGAACCCAGAATTCTCTTGATGTTCGGGTCATCTGATGTGTTCATTTCAGCAACATTAGCAGATGTGATACCTGCTTCTTCTGCGTTGATCATGCAGTTCAGTGTCCAGCGAGCAATATCACCCCACTGACTGTCACCGTGCCGGACCAAAGGTCCCAAAGGCTCTTTAGAAATAATTTCTGGCAAAACGATATGGTCGTCTGGCTTGGCTAACTTGGAACGCTGTGCTGCCAATCCTGAACGGTCAGTCGTGTAAACGTCACAACGACCAGCGTCATAAGCAGCTACTACTTCATCGGCTTTTTCGAAAGCGACTACGGTGTAGTCCATGGAGTTAGCACGGAAAAAGTCAGCAACATTCAGCTCTGTAGTTGTACCCGTGTTTGTGCAGACTGCCGCACCGTCAAGCTCCAAAGCGCTGGCAACACCGAGACTTGTAGGGACCATGAATCCTTGACCATCATAATAATTTACACCGACAAATTCGCCAAAATCGCTATCGCGACTCATAGTCCATGTGGTGTTACGAGCCAATACATCGATCTCCCCAGATGTCAGAGCGGTGAAACGTACCTTGGCTGACAGCGGAGTGAATTTGACAGCATCTGCGTCGTTGAAAATCGCAGCAGCCATCGCACGGCAAAATTCGACATCCAATCCGGTCCAGTCGCCTTGATCGTCAGGGTTAGAGAACCCTGGCAAGCCTTGTGACACACCACATTGAACGAATCCTTTGCCTTTTACAGCGTCAAGTGTTTCATCGGCGTGAGCCAATCCAAGTGATGCTACGAGAGCCGCCGATATGGCGACGGTCTTTGCTAAGTACATTAAATGCTCCAAATGTTTTTATAGTGGTGATGAACAACGATTTACATCCCAGCGTCCATGCTGCTACCTCTGAATATCGAAACGTAACATAGAAAATGTGTCTCGTTTGTAATATGTGCGGCAACTTAACGTGTTTGATGCAAACCAAGACACAGTTAACCGAGACTTTATAGTATCAACGCTACCCCCGCTTACCGGATCGGAACGTTATATGCAACTTCTTGCAGTAAAGCGCGCACGCTATCCATGATTTCTGGTGGAGCAGGATGGCGTTTCACGCCTACTCCATTAACCAGCGTGTTTGCCATCACAGCAGCGATACTGGTCCCCACACTATCCCCAACGCGGTGACTCGATTCTGAGACAGTTTGGGGATTTACTCGATATTGACGCGTCCAGATAACACGCCCATTGCGCAGATCAAGCAATGTTGCCGACAACTGCGTACTGCGCTGAGTTGCGTATGTGTGATGCTCTCGATCGGCCAGCATAAAACCTTCGGCATTAATGATATCGGCTTTGACCACTGGCAGCCGCTCTATCCTGTCCGCCTCCAACCGAACGGCTAACACCTTTGCAGACGGCAGATTAGCGGCCATGAGGCGTTGCACCTGATAGGGCGCAAAACGACCATGCCGTGCGTAATAGGCCATCATTTCGTCGTGCGGCGCAGCACCAATAATCGAACGCGCTGCGGTTGAAGGTGTTATCTTCAGATCGCTACGGCCTGCCAGTAGCGTAGCCGTATCCTTGGACATCTGTGCCTTATCAACAGGAGCGTTCAATCCCGCTTTCTGAGTAACGCCAATCACCACAACACCTGGCAAAACAGGCGCTGATGTGCTGGTTTGTGCACTGTTCGTCGAGCAAGCGCCCATAAAGATTACGCCTGCGAGAACGATATAACTGCCAGACTTACTGAAGCCTGCAGAAAACAGCGTGCTTATCATCATGAGGTGTTTCCTTGTTGATGCTCATAGCCATTCGTAACGTTTAACGGTTGCGATTAGCAAAGTATAGTCAACGATCGTCAAGTTCAGGCGGGCCCTTTCAGGGCCTTCCAATAGTTTCTATTGCCAGATGCCGGTGACTTTCACCTTATACTGGGCATCTTTACGCTGGAGAAGATTGAATGAGTGAGCGCACAATAAAAATTACAACCGGCGACGGACGCGAGTCTATTGTCCCGCGCATCAGCCCCACCCACGGGCCTGACGTGGCAGATGTGCGAGGTCTGTACAAGGATACAGGGCTGTTCACCTACGATCCGGGATTCGCCACAACAGCCAGCTGCAAGAGTGCCATCACATTCATCGACGGCGATGAAGGCATCCTACTTTATCGTGGCTACCCGATTGAGCAACTTGCAGAACACAGCAACTACCTGGAAGTATGCTACTTGCTAATGTATGGAGAGTTGCCAACACCTGCTCAATCCACTCATTTCAACTACACCATCTCCCAACATACGATGGTGCACGAGAATATCCGCGATTTCATCCATGGTTTTCGTTACGACGCACACCCAATGGCTATGCTGGTTGGCACAGTGGGCGCACTTTCGTCGTTCTACCACGATTCTCTTGACATCAACAATCCTCAGCACCGTGAGATATCAGCACAGCGCCTGATAGCGAAGATGCCCACCATCGCCTCGTATTGCTACAAACATCATCGCGGCATGCCCTTCATGTACCCAGACAACAATCTGAGCTACGTTGAGAACTTCACACGTCTGATGTTTGCAGTTCCTGCAGAAGATTTTTCGCTGAACCCGGTTGCTGTAAAAGCTATCGAGCTCATCATGATCCTGCATGCCGACCATGAACAGAACGCCAGTACGTCCACAGTGCGCCTTGCTGGTAGCTCCGGTGCAAATCCATTTGCATCAATTGCTTCAGGTGTTGCTTGCCTGTGGGGCCCTGCTCATGGCGGAGCCAATGAGGCCGTGATCAACATGCTTGACACCATCCTCTACTCTGGCCAGACCATCGAACAAACCATTGCGCGCGCCAAGGACAAAAACGACCCTTTCCGCCTAATGGGTTTTGGTCATCGTGTGTACAAGAACTTCGATCCGCGTGCGCGCCTGATTCAAAAAATGTGCTACGACCTGCTCAAGCAGCTTGACGGTGACCAACCTCTGTTCGAATTAGCCATGGAGCTTGAGAAAGCTACTTTGGCTGACGAATACTTCATCGAACGCAAGCTATACCCGAACGTCGATTTTTACTCCGGAATCATTCTGCGTGCGCTCGGCATCCCGATGGATATGTTCACCGTCATGTTTGCCATGTCTCGCACAGTCGGCTGGATATCACACTGGATGGAAATGCACGAAGATCCAGAATTCCGTATTGGTCGACCACGCCAGATCTACACGGGCGCAGCTCAGCGCAACTACCCAACGTAAGCCCAGGTAACTCCTTTGCCATTCTCTGGAACCCTAGAGGAAGCGCCGAGCATCACAGCCTCGGCGTTTACTTCGGCGCTGTCTCAGGCAGCTAACGGCGTCTCCATCGTCACCACAACACGTGACGATATAGACGCCGGATTAACGGTCAGCTCGATGTGCTCGGTTTGCGCAGAACCTGCCCTGCTGCTTGTATGTGTGAATTCAGATAATGAATTTTGCGAGATGGCCGAAGCCAGTGGCCGATTTGCTGTCAACATCCTCCCAAGCTCCTGCGTGGACACAGCCATGGTCTTCGCAGGCCTGGTTGAAGACGCCAGAGATAACCGTTTCAGCTCCGGGGACTGGACACGACTCACCACCGGTTCGCCCATCCTGACCGACGCACTGGTCGCGCTTGATTGCCAACTGGAATCAACACAAGTACACGGCAGTCACAGAGTCTTCTTTGGCCGAGTGGTGGATGTCCGCACAACCAGTGGCGAACCGCTCATTTACACTGACAGACGTTTCGCTGTGGTAGAACCTCGTCCTTTGTGAACATACTGTTTTATTGCGACGGTGACGCTGGCACCCTGCAATCGTCTTTTCGTCGGGCATTAGAGGTTCCAGCTTTTGCACATGCCCTGATTGACGGTCACAAGGATTCCCTGAGTGTCGATCCATCGACCATAACAGCAGCCATTGTGTGGCTACCTCCTGACGATTTTTTCGACAAGCTAGAAAATCTGACGCATGTTTTCGCACTTGCCGCCGGCGTCGACCAGCTTCTTGAACACCCCGGATTACCAACATCGGTGTCTGTTGTCCGCCTGCAGGACGCTGGAATGGCCGAACAGATTGCTGAGTATGTGCTTTACGGCGTCATTCGCGCGCAACGCAACTTCCATGAATACGACGTAGCCCAAAAACAGAATCAATGGCTACATGGCTTGCCAGTTAAACGCAAAACTGACATTCACATTGGCATGCTCGGGGCTGGAACTCTGGGCTCAGTTGCCGCAAAAACGCTCGCGGATAACGGCTATCAAGTGACATGCTGGAGCCGTACCCCTAAAACACTGGCCAAAAGCGTCCATAGTGTTAGCGGTGCACACGCCCTCCCCGCTTTTCTAGGTAGATGTGATGTGTTGGTGTGCCTTCTGCCGCTGACCCCTGATACGCACGGAATACTCGACACGAGCCTTTTCAAGCAATTGCCGCGCAACGCTTTCGTCATAAATTGTGCACGAGGCGCACATCTGGTTGACGTAGACTTGCTAAATGCTATCGACGAAGGGCACCTGTCTGGCGCAATGCTCGATGTCTTTCATCACGAACCACTTGCTCAGAATCACCCTTTCTGGGGCCATCCCAGAATACTTGTGACACCCCACGAGGCTGCTCGCAGCCTGGCGGATGAGTCTCTCGAACAGATTCTGCACTCAATCAGACAACTGGATCTTGGACAGACCCCTAACGCAGCAGTGAATCGCTCACAGGGCTATTGAGGGCGCAAGGCTTGCGATAGATCGCAAAATTATCTGTCGGACCAGATCGCGTTTCATCTCTTCACGGAGAATTCTGGCCTCATTGTCCTTGCCCAGTACGCCCGTTTCGTCATAGGTATATTCGCGCGTTACCTCGACACGATTAAACACTTGATCTGGCTGGTAAGAAGGCGGCGTTTCCCCATCTTCGGATGATGCAATCAGCATGTTCACCGCGTGTATCAGCTCTAGCTCGCTGACGCGTCCATTGCTGGTAATCGATACCACACGCTCGCTTTCAGACTCATCTGTAAGTCGCAAGAGGATCTGCGCCTCATCGCGATTAGCAGCCAGTGAGAAGGCAGAGTCGACCAAAGCTTCTTTGACCTCTTCTCCCAGCGACAGATTTCGCTCGGCATCAACAAAAACGCTACCAAGCTCGGTAGCGCGGATAAAGCTGCCTCGCGGCTGAAAGCCACACGCTGCCAACATCAGGATATTGGCAAGTAGGCAGGCTATAGCGGTAGCTCGAATTATTCGCAAAAGGAAATAGCTCCAGAAACGTTCAGCGACCGACTATAACAAGATAAAGACAGGCAGCATGCAATCTCGTCAGTTACTCAGCAGTTGCAGCTTTGGCGAAGTTGGCTAGAGCTCCACTGACTTTCTGTAGAACTTCGTCACAACCTTCGATACCATGCCGCGCCTTCAGGTACATAGGATCGTTCCAGCCCAAGTAGGTTTTTCCTGACTCATCCTGCCATGCAAGCATTTTCTGGGGCAAATCAATTGCAACGCTCTGTGCACAGTTCATCAACGGTGTGCCAATGACAGGATTGCCAAAAATTAACACTTGGGTAGGACGTAGCTCAAGATCGGCATCCTGTGCATTCTGGGTATGATTAACACGACCAAACACGACCATTCCCTTTGACTCAAGAACAGCGGCAAGCTTATCGATGGTTGTTGCAACATCATGCGGACTTTCCACGCTGATAACGCCATCCTGAGCAAAGGCGCTCTGAACGGATGATAAGGAAAACAATGCAACGATCGCAAAAATAATGGCTTTCATGGAAATCTCCAGCAAGAGTGAGTATTTGCAGCCTACGACGTTTTCGCAGGCTATAAAGTGTAGTGTACAGCGTCAACAGTAACATCGACCCTGTGGTTTAGCGACAGACAAATCCACCATCAAGTTCCTGAACCACGCGAAACTAACGCCTACAACGCATCATATGAAGTCAGTTCTTCATTGCTCCTACTCTGAACAAAGCTACGCTTGAAACATGCATAGACTCCTTCTTAACCGGGATATCTACACCGAATTCGTGCAACCGCGCATTCCACAGGCGCGCCGATTTCTATGGATTGTCACAGCCGACATCAAGGATCTGTACGTCGATGCCAACAATCGATTCCAACCAATGCTGGAGGTACTAAACGATCTCGTTGAGAACGGCGTGGCTGTGCGACTTATTCACGCCAAAGAGCCCGGCCCTCGTTTTCGCGAAGACTTTGACCGCTGTGATGCGCTGATCAACAGTGAGTTATTTGAGCGAATCCTGTGTCCCAGAGTACACACGAAAGCGATTGTCATCGATGGCACCATGGCGTTTGTTGGATCAGCTAACTTGACGGGCGCAGGTCTTGGCGCAAAGCACGAAGATAAAAGAAATTTTGAAGCGGGCTTCATGTTTGATGACCCAGAACATCTAGCCGAGCTTATGCAATGGATTGACGAGCTGTACCTTGGGAATCATTGCCTGAAATGTCGCAGACGCGACTATTGTTCCGACCCGATCATCGAATTACATCGTTAATGCGGCATAGTGTTGCCTATGAACAGCAAAACCGCTCCGCATGATGTTATTCACACAGCACTACAGTCTCTTGACATCTCTTTGGACCATTCTCAGCAATGCCTTGATGAGGCGGCAAACTGGCTGCAGGACGACGGGCTGGATGACCCTGAACTCGTTGATCTCACTCATTTGCCGTTTGTCACGATCGATAACGAGGATTCACGCGACCTTGATCAAGCCTTGTTTATCGAAAGCACCACGGATGCAGGTTACCGAGTGTTCTACGCATTGGCAGATGCTTCGTATTATGTAAAACCTGGTAGCGCGCTGTTCAACGAAGCTCTGCTGCGCGGGACCACGTACTACACACCTTTGCTTGCTGCTGCCATGCTTCCAACACAATTATCGGAAGGGCTCATCTCGCTAAATCCGGAAGTCACCCGACGTGCGTTAGTGTTTGATATGAAGCTCAATGCCGACGCAACCGTGTCAAACTGCACCATAGTCAGGGCGAAAATATGCAGTCAAGCCAAGTTGAGTTATTCGGGTGTTCAGCAATGGTTGGACGCGGATGCAATCGCGGATGCAATCACGGATCCAAACGCAGATGCAGCAGGAGCCACGGATGGTGATGCTACCAATACCCTGCCATATCATCAAAGTCTGAGAAATCTTAAAGTACTGGGCAATTTACTCATCACCACCAGTGAAAAACGTGGTGTTATTCAGTTTGACCGCCAGTCCACTCAGATTAGCATCGCAGGCACACCACCCTGCTTGCAAGCCACCGTACGCGAACGCTTTGAGACTGAGCGTTACAACGAGCAAATAAGCTTGCTATGCAATATGCAAGGCGCCGAACTACTGTTGGGACTTGCAGGTGTCACCGATGTCGTTCAGAGCATTTTCCGTGTACACGAAGCCCCTTTAAAGAAAAGCCTGAACCAGCTCAAAGCTACGCTTGACACATTTGCAGATTCTCAGGATGAGCCGTACCGTTGGCGCTGGAACAAAGACCAATCACTAGCCAACTATGTTCAAGAACTGCCAGAAGATGAAGTAAACGTGCGCCGAGTTAGAGCAATTCAACGCCAGATAATGCAGGCCCAGAGAGGCTCGACATTCACGCCAGAGCCCGGTGAACACCACGCTTTAAAAGTGAACAGCTATGCTCGATTTTCATCACCTATGCGCGAAGTGGTAGGTATATTCACACACAAGGAATTACTCGAAGCGCTTAGCGGCGAGCTGTTCGACAATGATGCTGACGACAAACTTCGAGAACAGGTAATAGATGCTGCCAACAATGCAAGGCAACGACAACGTAAACTTGATAAACAGATTGAGTTTGCGGCATTGCACAGCGTATTCGACGAACGTTTGAATGCTCAAACCTCTGGCTGGCAAGCAGGCACTGTTGTGGGCGTACGAACTGATAAGCTTTACATCAGTCTTGACGACATGGCACTGGATGTAAAAATCTATCGTGATGATATTGATACAGCTTTCAGTACGACGTACACCATGGATAACATTTCCGCCAAACCTTTTGATACCACTAACGCGCCAACATGGACGCTAGGCGAAGGACTTCAATTAAGGGTAACCTTGTTCGATGAGGCTCGACAGCGCTTTGTTTTCACGATTCGAAGCCTTACCAGCGCAGAGCAGCCATAAACCCTCAAACACACACGTGAACGGCTAAACACGAGGGTTAGTAAAAACCCTGTAAAATCACATTACGGACAAGTGAACGCAAGCTACGTTATATGACATTCAAGTATGTCGGCAACACGTTCACAAGCACGTAAGCATGTTTATTTTTCGCTATTCGGACGGAATATCATGGCAACAGAAGTAACTGAGGTAGGCCCTAAGCACCCACAAGTGGTTGTGCTCGTTGGGGCAACCGGTGACCTGGCAAAACGCAAACTCATACCGGGGCTATATCATCTTTACAGCTCAGGGTTTATCCCTGACTGCCGGATAATCGGCGTGTCGCTTGACGATATAAGCGCTGATGATTTTCGTACCGTTTGCAAAACTTCTCTGGACGAATTCTCATCCAGGAAGGTAGCTGACGAAGAATGGAACCGCTTCAAGGACAAGCTCGATTATCTGCCATTGTCGGCTGGTCCAGAACGGTTGGAGCAAGTGGTACTGGAGGCCGAAAAATCACTGGAAGGCGAATGTCGGCGGCTGCATTATTTGAGTGTGCCACCTGCCGCTGCACTGTCAGTCGTTGAACTGCTTGGGCAAGCGAATCTAATTGAACGCGCGCACGTCGTGATGGAAAAACCCTTTGGTGTTGACAAGGAATCAGCTGTCTACCTGAACAACCAAGTGCATAAAGTATTCAAGGAAAAGCAGGTGTTCCGAATCGATCACTTTCTGGGTAAAGAACCGGCACAAAACATACTCGCTTTTCGATTTGCCAACGGTTTATTCGAACCCATCTGGAATCGTAACTTCATAGACAATATACAGATTGATGTACCCGAAACGCTGGGTCTCGATGATCGCTCTTCGTTCTATGAAAACACTGGTGCATTTCGAGATATGGTGGTCACCCATCTGTTTCAGATACTGGCCTTTGTAGCCATGGAACCACCTGCCTCACTCGACCCGAGATCGATCACAGAAGAGAAGCGAAAAGTATTTCGGAGCATGCAGAATATCGAACCCCGGCATGCGGTGCGTGGACAGTTCAATGGCTATCGCGACTTACCAGGCGTTCACAGTGAGTCACAGACCGAAACATTCATCGCTCTCAAGTGCTCTATTGATAATTGGCGTTGGGCGGGTGTGCCATTCTTTTTACGTACAGGCAAGCGTCTGTCGGAAGGTCAGCGCATTATTTCCATCGCTTTTAAAGAGCCACCCAGAAGTATGTTCCCACCAGATTCGGGGGTTGGTTTACATGGTCCTGATCACCTTACATTTGATTTGTCAGACGCCTCACGCACGTCCTTATCGTTTTACGGAAAACGCCCGGGGCCAGGTATGAAACTGGACAAACACAGCTTGCAATTTTCCATGGATGAGAACAAGCACATTGGTGAAGTGCTAGAAGCTTATGAACGGCTCATTCTCGATGCCATGAGAGGTGACCACACTTTATTTACCACGTCTGAAGGTATCGAGCGTCTGTGGGAAGTTTCCACGCCCCTGCTGGAATCTCCGCCTCCAGTCATGCGCTATTCTCAAGGCACGTGGGGGCCCAATGCTATCCACCAGCTGATCGCACCCCGTGCCTGGCGACTGCCGTTTGAGCGTAGTTGGCGTGATTGAACAACAAGGCCAACTTCAGCCCTTGTCTGCTGCTTTCTCTGACAGACCAATACCTATCAGCACAAGCAGCAAACCCATAAGGTGATACCACTCAAAGCTTTCACCCAGTATCAACACTGCCATGATCGAGCCGAAAATGGGCACCAGGTTGATAAACAGCCCTGCCCGGTTGCTGCCTACCAGTTCAACACCACGAGCAAAGCAAAGCTGACTGACAATGGTGGGAAATATCACGACATAGATCAACACCAGAACACCTTTAAACGAGGGCACCTGGAACGCTCCTTTGGATAATTCCCACCCGGCAAAAGGAATGGTCATCACAACGGCACTTGCCGCTATCACCCACATGAAGCTCATCCAGTGAATCTTCGGGCGCCAACGCAGCCCGAAGGTATAGGCGGCGTAAAAAAAACAAGCGAGCAGCATAATGGCGTCTCCCTTGTTCAGACCTTGTGAAAAAAACTTCACAGGCTCACCCGCGGTGGTTGTCACTAGAACCCCGAACAGGGTCAACAGTAAACCGACAATCTGCAACGAGCGCACTCGCTGAGATAGCAGGAAAAAATTAGCCAGCATAATCATGGCTGGCATAGACGCCTGTTCAATGCTCACATTGATAGCGGTGGTGAAATTCAACGCCAGATACATGGTGAGATTGAATGACGCCATCCCGAAAGCACCCAGACAAAACAGCAGCAAGGCGTTCTCTCGTATCACTGGCCAATCGCGCTTGAGCGGGCCAATGGCAAACGGTGTGAGAATCAGCATAGCGAACAGCCATCTCAGAAATGTCAGCGTGAAAGGCTGCCAGTCTTCCGTGGCCATACGACCCGCCACCGCATTGCCACCCCATAGCAGGGGCGCAATGATAAGCAGCACGTAGGCATTGCCGATCAGCCACTGGAATTGTCGCTGGATCATGGTTTTATACGTCTGATAAAACCCAGTGCAATGCCAGCACTACTTTGCAACAATATTCACCAGCCGGCCAGGCACCACAATAACCTTCACGATATTCAAGCCATCGATGTGTTTCTGCACGCCCTCATCGGCACGGGCCGCCGCTTCGCAATCATCTTTTGACGCTTCAGCAGACATCGTGATTGAAGAGCGAAGTTTGCCATTCACCTGCACAACCATCTCAATTTCATCACGAACAAGTGCCTGTTCATCCACCTCGGGCCATGCCTCGTTTATCAGCACGGTCTTATACCCCAGACCTGTCCACAGCTCATGTGCGATATGCGGAACGAATGGGCTTAACAAGCGTACCAACGCGCTACTGGCTTCAAACATCACCGCTTTACCGCCATCGCTGCGGTCATCGTAGCGTGTCATTTCATTAAACAACTCCATCATGGAAGCGATGGCAGTATTGAATGTCATGCGACGTTCGATGTCATCACTCACCTTGGCAATGGTCTCGTGCGTTTTTCTTCGTAACGCCTTCTGGTCGGAGTCCAGTGCGGACGAATCCAGTGTCGCTGCCATGAACGAGCCATCCAGTGCACTGAGCTCGCGCCAGACGCGCTTGAGAAAACGATGCATACCTTCTACACCGCCCTCTTTCCATTCCAATGATTGGTGAGGTGGTGAGTCACTCATGGAGAACAAGCGCATGGTATCCGCGCCATAGCGATCAATCATCTCCAGAGGATCAACGCCATTGTTCTTGGACTTGGACATCTTCTCAACACGCCCTACCGTGACCGGCTGACCGTCAGCTATGAGGGTTGCGCCATTGATACGCCCCTTATCGTCGTAGGTGATATCCAGTTCACGGCGGTTGTAATATTCTTTTTTCGCACCTTCCTCGCCCCGATAGAACGATTCAGCGATAACCATGCCTTGCGTCAGCAAGCGAGTAAAAGGCTCATCAGATACCAGCAATCCGGCGTCACGCATGAGCTTATGGAAGAAACGCGCGTACAGCAGATGCAATACGGCGTGCTCTACACCACCGATATATTGGTCTACGGGCAGCCAGTAGTTGGCACGCTCATCCACCATCGCTTGAGCATCAGGACTGCAAAAGCGCGCAAAGTACCAGCTGGACTCAAAGAAGGTATCAAAGGTGTCCGTCTCGCGCGTACCGGGCTTGTCTGTACCGGGTACGGTGGTATTAATGAAATTCGGATCTTCCTTGATAGGAGATTTTACGCCAGAGAACGCAACATCTTCTGGCAACAACACTGGCAAGTCTTCCTCGGGAACAACGTGTACATTGCCGTCTTCGTCATAAATGATGGGGATCGGGCAACCCCAATAGCGTTGGCGAGAAACACCCCAATCGCGCAAGCGATAATTGACCTTGCGAGTACCGTTTGCCACCGTTAGCAAATGTTCGGCCGTAGCGTCAAAGGCTTCAGAAAAAGCCAGTCCATCAAACTCGCCAGAATTGATGAGAATCGTGTTTTCCTTGACGGTAAACGCACTTTCGCTAATGTCTGCGGGGCTGGTTGTGGATTGCACAACCTGCTTGATAGGCAAGCCGTACTTTGTTGCAAACTCCCAATCGCGCTGATCGTGTGCAGGCACCGCCATGACAGCACCTGTGCCATAAGTGATCAATACGAAGTTGGCCACGTACACAGGGATGCGCTCACCCGATACCGGGTTAATCACCTGAAGGCCCAGCGGCACACCGCGCTTTTCCATAGCCTCGATGACAGCCTCAGAGGTGCCCGTGCTGGTGCACTGCGCTACGAAGTCAGCCACCTCAGAGTTCTGTTTTGCCATGGCACGGGCCACGGGATGCTCGGCAGCTACAGCCATATACGTAACCCCCGCTACCGTATCAGGCCGTGTGGTGTACACCCGTATGGAATCGACATGACCATCATCAGTAACATCAATCTCTGTATTTCCACGACCCGCCAGTTTGAAATCAAACTCAATACCTTCCGAACGGCCGATCCAGTTCTTTTGCTGCGTGCGTACGGCTTCTGGCCAACCTTCCAGTTTGTCGGTCTCTTCCAGCAGTTCGTCAGCGTATTGCGTGATTTTCAAAAACCACTGAGGAATCTCACGCCGCTCCACTTTTGCACCCGAACGCCAACCACAACCATTGGCATCCACCTGCTCATTGGCCAACACGGTACCTTCAATAGGATCCCAGTTGACCACCGCCATTTTTTTATAAGCCAGACCTTTCTTCACCAACTGGGTGAAAAACCACTGCTCCCACTTGTAGTATTTGGGGGTGCAGGTTGCCAGCTCACGAGACCAGTCGTAGGCGAAGCCCAGCTTTTGCAATTGCTCGCGCATTTCTTCAATGTTTGCGTAAGTCCACTTGGCGGGTGCTGTCTCGTTTTTGATGGCTGCATTTTCTGCTGGCAGACCAAACGCATCCCAACCCATGGGTTGAAGCACGTTGAAACCACGCATTCGCTTGTAACGCGAGACCACATCCCCGATGGTGTAGTTGCGCACGTGGCCCATATGCAGGCTGCCGCTCGGATAGGGAAACATGCACAGGCAGTAGTATTTGGGCAGCGACGGGTCTTCCGTAACGGCGAATGCATCACTGGCCTCCCACAACGCTTGAACGTCAGCTTCGGTACGGCGAAAATCGTATTGGTCCTGCATGTGAAACCTTTGGGGCGTGTCTGAGAAAGTTACTGGTCGCGAACCAGCATTAGTAGCGCTAATATACAGCAGCCATTATGAAGGATGCTGTTAGCGGGTGTCGCGCGATTGTGCTATTCGTTTCTAAGCCACGCCAACGTAAACACATGCAACGGCGTTACCGCCATGCGAAGCTCCAGCTGTGACGTTGTGAAACGCTGCGCCAGCTCGGCATTCTTTAAGCCTAATATCGGTCGGCCGCCTGCCAGTTCGCGGATTTCCACATCATGGAACTCAATGAACTTGCCAAAATCCCGAGCCAGACACTTATAAATACTTTCTTTCAGACTGAACAGAGCCATGGCGTGCCACTCTGGCGACTGCGCACAGGACAATTCCTGCTGTTCAGCAGGCGTTGCTATCAGTTTGATGACGCCCTCTTCCAAGGGTTTGATACGCTCCAGATCGATACCAATACTGCGTGCTTCACACATGGAAGACACCGCAATCGCAGCCACCGCCCAATCGTTCGTGTGGCTGAGGCTCCCCATCAGCCCTTCGGGCCACTTTACCGAGCCATCTTCGAGCCTGGGCAATGCACACGCTGGCAGTCCGGCTTCCGCAATAACAGCACGTGCGCAGCTTCGCCCGGAAGAAAATGTATCGCGGCGCACCGGCGCAGCCTTGGCGATGGCAGGCAGCTCTTCTGCAAACAGCTCGTCCACTCGATCGCCCACTTTAAGGCTTTTGAGAAAGATATTGGTACCCGCCCACTCAGGCGCGAAGGTGAGACCATTGATTGGACACGCCTCTGACTCATCAACCTGATCAGGGGGAATGCTATTCATGTTCTAAAGACCATACTCACGCGCCATCCTCCGGCATTTTGTTCAAACAAGCTCTTCACACAGGAATATCTTCATAAACGGCTGATCGTGTTTCAGGAATAGGCTGATTATCCTCAGCACGATAGGTGTACACCAACGAGCGCTTCACCCTGTCTGTCTCGTTCTGACCCGCAGCATGCAGGGTGCGCGAATGAAACAACAACATATCACCTGGATCGAGCTCAACGACCGTGGCCTTCGCTAACAAATCCTGATTGTCATCAAAGTCTGTTCGCAAAAACAATGATGCGTCGAATTGTCCTGGCTCGAAATCCAGCGTATGTGACCCCGGTATGACCAGTAAACCTCCGTTCTCACGATTTTCCGGACCCAATGCCAACCAGCTACTGACCAGCTCACGACGATCAAAGCGCCAGTAACGACTGTCCTGATGCCAACTGGTCACGCTACTGAACCCCGGATGCTTTGTCATCACACAATTATGATGGTTTTGCGACAGACGGATTTCATTGGTGCTCATTAAGGCTTTCAGTAAATCCAGCAACTGCGGATGTCGACCTACCTGCTGGAACAGCGTATCCCGACCAAAGGCATGCAATAGACGCCTGGGCGTCTGACCGCCGGGCGCTGTGCGAGATACAGGCGCACCCGGATAATGAACATCGGCTTCAAATTCCACGGGTGCCAACGCTGGAGATAAAGAACGATCGATCAGGTCGACCAGCGCTTCTACCTCGTCTGCACTAAAAAGAGCACGCGCAACGAAATACCCGTCCCTTTCAAAATCGCTTACGGCTTGCTCTATATCGGTCACCTGGCTACTCCGGTTAGGTGAAGATCCCATGCCGTGACACTACAACGCAATCGCGCAATAGTCCACGCTCGCGTATATCCGTACACTAGGGTACTACCGCGAAACTGAATCACCCATATCTGTATGAGCAAGCAAATCCTGATCGAGAACGCCCATCAGAACAATTTGAAGGCACTCGACCTGACCCTGCCCCACGGCGAGCTTATCGTGGTGACAGGCGTGAGTGGTAGCGGTAAATCCACACTGGCCTTCGACACCATCTACGCCGAAGGCCAACGGCGCTATGTAGAGACATTTTCGCCATACGCTCGTCAGTTTCTGGACCGTATGGACAAGCCCAAGGTGGATCGGATAGAAGGCATACCACCGGCTATCGCTATTGATCAGACCAATCCGGTGCGTACTTCTCGCTCCACGGTCGGCACCATGACCGAACTGAACGATCACATCAAGCTGCTGTTTGCGCGCACAGCAGACTTGTTCTGCGGCGACTGCGGCAATGCGGTGAAACGCGACACGCCAGAAAATATCAGTAATGACTGGTTTGACACCGGTGAACCGCAACGCACCATGGTGAGTTTTCAGGTGCCGATCCCTGAGAATTTCACCGCTACAGAAATCGAAGACTGGTTGGCACGTCAGGGCTATACCCGTATTCACAAACAGACAAAAACCCGCATTGATGTCATCCAGGACAGATTAAAAACCAGCGATGACAATCGTGGGCGTTTTATCGAAGCCATTGAAGCCGGTTTACGCTATGGCCAAGGCAAAGTCAGCGTGCATGTGCTTGACGATGGACGACAATCAATCAAGGTAAAAACCTATTCGATAGCATTGCAATGCGAGAGCTGCAACAAACGCTACCGCGAACCCACGCCATCCAGTTTTTCGTTCAACTCACCACTTGGTGCCTGTGAAACTTGCAAAGGTTTCGGTCGGATCATTGGCATTGACTACCGACTTGCCATCCCCGATGTCGGCAAATCACTCGGCGGCGGCGCTGTAAAAGTGTTCCAGACAGAAAAGTCGAAGGTCTGCCAACGTGATATGGAAAAAGCAGCAAAGAAAGCTGGCATCCCTATGGATGTACCGTATGAAAAAATGAGCACGGCGCAACAGCAATGGGTCATTGAAGGTGATCGTGCTAATAAGGGCGACTGGTATGGCGTAGTGGGGTTTTTCGATTATCTGGAGCGCAAGTCATACCGCATGCATGTGAGAGTCATGCTGGCAAAATACCGAAGCTACGACATGTGCACGGCATGCCACGGCGCACGGCTAAAACCGGACTCGTTAAACTGGCGCGTAGGCAACCTGGAGCAAGCGGCCGCAGTGGTCAATCCCGCGCAACGTTACCGGGCGCACGACAGCAAGCTATCCGCCAGCAAACTCAAGAACTTGCCCGGATTGAACGTGGTCGACATCATGCGCTTGCCATTGGAAAAAGCACGGCTGTTTGTTGAGGCACTAGCTGAAGCACACGCCGATGACGCCACCACAATGGTCGTCAAGGAAATGCGCTCACGACTTGCCTATCTCAACGATGTTGGCTTGGGCTATCTCACACTGGATAGACAGTCACGCACATTGTCCGGGGGTGAGGTACAACGCATTAACCTGACTACGGCCTTGGGCACCTCACTGGTCAATACCCTGTTCGTGCTAGATGAACCCAGCATTGGCTTGCATGCACAGGATATGGATCGCGTTATTCGTGTATTACAGCGACTGCGTGATGCCGGCAACACCCTGATTGTTGTCGAGCATGACCCACAACTGATGATGGCCGCCGATCGCATCATAGACATCGGCCCGGGGCCGGGCAACGCTGGTGGCAATATTATTTTTAACGGAACGCCACAAGCCCTGCTTGCGCAAAAAAAGTCGTTAACCGCGCAATACCTCAACGGTGACAAGACCTTGAAGTTTGCCTCCTCGACCAAGCCAATCAAGGGCGCCCCAACGCTGACGTTGAAAGGTGCATCAGGACATAACCTGAAAAACATCGATTTCACTATCCCTCTAAATCGTCTGGTGGTACTCACAGGCCCCAGCGGTTCGGGCAAATCCACACTGATCCAGGACACCTTGTTCAATGCGCTCTCGTCCATCAAGGGTAAGCCCAAGGATCTGCCTGAAGCGCATGATTCCATCGAGGGGCATGAACAGATCAGCGATGTAATTCTGGTCGATCAATCACCGATTGGTAAATCCGCACGTTCAAACCCTGTGAGTTACACCGGTGCGTTTGAAGCCATAAGAAAGTTGTTTGAAAAAATCCCTGAAGCTGCTGAACGTGGCTACAAGGCCAGTGCGTTCAGCTTCAACTCTGGCATGCGTTGCCCAGTCTGTTCGGGCAACGGGTTTGAACATGTAGAGATGCAGTTTCTGTCTGATGTCTACTTACGCTGCGCCGAATGTTCAGGACGACGTTATCGCCCAGAGTTATTAGAAATCAAACTATTCAACGCACACGAAGAACAGGGCCAATCCATTGCCGATGTGCTTGAGATGACTGTTGAGCGGGCCTTGGATTTCTTCCAGGACAACAAGGCAGTCCTCACAGCATTGCAACCCCTGAAAGAGGTTGGACTGGGCTATCTGCAACTCGGACAACCCGTACCCACACTCAGCGGTGGTGAAGCACAACGACTCAAGCTAGCGGCGTACCTTGGGCAAGCCGCCATGATTCGTTCAAAACGAACAATCAACGGTCACACCTTATTTCTATTTGACGAGCCCACCACCGGCCTGCATTTCGAAGACATCGACAAGCTACTGAGCGCCTTTGAGCAACTCGTTGAACAAGGCCACTCACTGGTGGTTATCGAACATAACCTCGATGTCATAGCCAATGCAGACTGGATTGTTGATCTTGGTCCTCAAGGTGGCGATGCCGGCGGCAAGATTGTGTGCAAAGGCACACCCAAGCAAGTCATGGCACACAAAAGCAGCGTTACGGCCGCCTCCTTGCGCGACTACCAGGAAGCCAGTGACAAGCTGCGTTTGTCCTCTGTTGCCGAAGCACCCTCGCCCTCTATTGTTGCGCCTGAAGTTATCGCCACCGATAGCATCCAGGTACACAAGGCGCGCGAGCATAATCTGAAAAATATCGACGTCACTATCCCACGAGATGCGATGACGGTTATCACCGGCATGAGCGGTAGTGGTAAAAGCACGCTTGCCTTCGATATCGTGTTCAACGAAGGCCAGCGCCGTTATCTTGAATCACTGAACGCCTATGCGCGGCAATTTGTGCAGCCAGCATCAAGACCCGATGTAGACGCGATTACCGGCATCCCACCGACTGTCGCCATTGAACAGCGAACCAGCCGTGGTGGGCGCAAAAGTACGGTAGCCACCATGACCGAGATCTATCACTTTCTGCGATTGATGTTTGTAAAACTGGGCGTGCAGTACTGCCCTGATTGTGAGGTAGAAATATCAGCACAATCTGTGGACGCCATTACTGCACAGATTATCAAACAGCATCGCGGTAAAACTGTCAGCTTGCACGCACCATTGATTGTGGATCGAAAAGGGTATTACACCGATCTTGCCAAATGGGCCTTGAATAAAGGCTTTGAGCATCTTCGTGTGAATGGCAAACCTGAGCCATGCGCCAACTGGCCACGCCTTGATCGTTTTAAAGAGCACACCATCGACTTACCGGTAGGCTCCATCGAAGTGGATGTAAAACACGAAGCCGAATTGCAACTACTGATTCAACGCGCAGTAGACTTTGGCAGCGGCGTGGTAAAAATTGGCAGCACTGTGAAGAATGAAAAACTATTCTCTACACAACGTGCCTGTCCTGGCTGTCAGCGCAGTTTTCCAGAACTTGATCCGCGCATGTTCTCCTACAATTCCCGTCATGGATGGTGTACTGACTGTTTTGGTACCGGTGAGATTATCCCTGGATTTGATGAAGAGCAAACCGGCGAAGAACGAAACTGGTCAGGCACCGAGGAAGACCCTGTTGAATGCTTCAGCTGTGCAGGTCAGCGTTTAAAACCTGAATCTTTATCGGTGTATTTTCAGGACTGGAACATTGCCAACTACACAGATTTGTCCATTGAGGATGCTACCAAGGTCTTTGCCGCAATGAAGCTCTCAGATAGAGAGGCGATGATTGCGCGTGACGGTCTGAAAGAACTGCAATCCCGGCTGGATTTCCTGCAGCAAGTGGGCTTATCCTACTTATCACTTGATCGCTCAGCGCCCACGTTAAGCGGTGGTGAAGCCCAGCGCATACGCCTGGCAGCGCAACTGGGTTCTAATCTGCAAGGGGTTTGTTATATCCTCGACGAGCCAACCATTGGACTGCACCCACGCGATAATCGCATGCTGTTGGAAACATTAGCGAAGCTGCAAAAGAAGGGCAACACTATTGTTGTTGTTGAGCACGATGATGACACCATACTCAGCGCTGACCACATTATTGATATTGGCCCGGGTGCAGGTGTGCGTGGCGGTGAAATCGTCGCCTCTGGCACAGTCGCTGAGGTACGCAAAAACCCCCTGTCTGTCACCGGCCGCCTGCTCGATCATCCGCTAGAGCATCCTCTATACCCAAAACGTACAAAGCCTGAGCACAGTCTGCATATCAAAAATGCCGACCTGCACAATTTAAAGAACGTTAGCGCTGATTTTCCGCTTGGACAACTCGTGTGTGTCACGGGAGTATCAGGCTCTGGCAAATCCACCCTGGTACGCGATGTATTGCACGATAACCTGCGGGTGCTCAACGCCCAGAAAACCCGTCGCAAACTGGGCACCATGCAAGGCTGCGAAGAGATAAGCGGATGGGAAACCGTGTCGCGCTTGCTGGAGGTTGATCAGACGCCTATCGGTAAAACTTCACGCTCCTGCCCTGCTACCTATATCGGATTCTGGGACAATATTCGGCGGCTTTTTGCGGACACCACAGAGGCGCGTATCCGCGGCTATAACGCTAGCCGCTTTTCGTTTAATACTGGTGATGGCCGATGTGCCGAATGCGGTGGACAAGGTATGCAACGCATCGAAATGAGCTTTCTACCCGATGTGCGTGTGCTATGTGAAGTCTGTAACGGACAACGCTTTAATCATGAAACGCTGTCTGTAACCTACAAGGATAAATCCATTGGCGAAGTGTTGATGATGAATGTGGATGAAGCCGTGGAATTCTTCAGCAACCACACCAGCATCCATCACGCATTAAAGCTGTTGCAAGATGTTGGGCTGGGCTATCTGACGCTGGGCCAGCAAAGCCGGACGTTAAGTGGTGGTGAAGCACAGCGCATCAAACTGGTTTCAGAGCTCGCCAAAGCAAAGCCTGCAGTACAGGATTCAAAGGGACGCACCATTATCAATGTGCACACACTCTACATCCTGGATGAGCCCACCGTCGGTCTACACATGGCAGATGTAGAAAAGCTGATCCATGTGCTTCAACGGCTAGTTGATGCGGGAAACTCTGTGATCGTAATCGAACACAACCTCGACATCATGGCCGAGGCAGATTGGCTGATTGATATGGGCCCCGAAGGGGGTACCGGTGGCGGCAAGGTGGTGGCAAAAGGTACGCCAGCCAAAGTGGCACAGTCCAAACGTTCTCACACCGCACCATTTTTGAAAAATATCCTAGCCCGGAATTCTTAACACAAACAAGTCCTTGCATTTTGGAAGGACTTGTACTACCCACTTGGCACGCTCTTTGCGGTACTACGTCACACAATAGCGAATTTCGTGACGACGGTTGATGGACACCAAACTAACGGCAAGATGTGGGTTTTTTGCATTAGGGCTCATCATGATGGCCTCAGTCACGGCTGAGCAGACGGAAATTGTTTCTATCGTTGCCGAGCAGCCCGATTCTGTTGCTATAGCAGCCACGGTGGAAGCCGACCCTGCCCCAGCATATGCCGCCACCTTTTCTGCACTGGTATCACGTGCACTGCTCGTGCCCAAAAAGACGAAAGTTGCCGCAAGAAGCGATATCAAAGCCAGCAGAGATACCCAACAAGCGGCAGTGCAACAGGCCGAGTTACAGCTTGAAAATAAAAAGGACCGCATCGATTTTACCAAAGTGCTGACAACCAAAAATCAGCTGTATACATTCCGCCCCTTGCTTCACGCTACAGGCTTTAAGCGTCCCGAATGGCAGGACCTCAGCGTTGCTGCGGTATTGGGCAAACCTGATGTTGAACTAAAACCTTTTGTCATCTTAATAGATCCCGGGCATGGCGGCACAGATCAAGGCGCGGTAGGCCACAACGGCTTACTGGAGAAAGATCTTACGCTCGATATCGCTCGCCGGATAAGACAGTCACTGACTCAACACACGCATATCAACATAAAGCTGACTCGTAGCCATGACTACGGCTTATCCCGAAGTGCAAGGATAGATGCCATCCAACGCAGCGCCGCAGACGTGGTGATTTCCTTGCACTTTAATCACCTGCCGCAGACAGACGTTAATCTTGTAGAGTCGTATTTTGCAGGGCCTGAGAACATCAGAGAAAGCCTGGCTGCCAGACACGCTGAAGGACAAGCAAATGAGCAAGGATCATTACATCGCACCGTTAGCGGTCGGCACAACGAGATGGATTTTGGATTCACCGAAGGCTCAGCCCGGCTTGCAGACACATTGCAACAACGGGTGTTTGCCGAGGTTAGCATCAACGATGAAAATGTCCAGAATGCTGGCGTGAAAAAAGAAACACTGTTTGTTCTGACACAGAGCTTTATACCCAGTGTGCTGATGGAGCTTAGCTGCCTCAGCCATGCACCGGAAGCAACCAGACTAGAGGATATGGAATATCGAGATAGTCTGGCAAATGCCTTGGTTGAGGGCATTCTCGATTACCACGACTCGCTACAACGCGCCCCACTGCGTAATCGTGGCGATGTAGGCGCCTAATCAATACGCTCATACGGTACAAGCAGCACCGTTGTGCAAACGCCAGTGGTCCCGGCAAATCAACTTTACTGCTGTTGGTATAACTTATCGACCACATCACATTGGGCTCAGCGAATATGCGCACCGGTCGCCTTATAGTAGCCATCGACTGCGCTAAACTACCCTCCGTCAAGCCAGTACGTGCATTGCAAATCAATTGCTCTGCGCTAAGGTTGCGTACACCGCAGCCTTGCAATATCGCCCGGGAAGTGTTCCAGAGCACCTCTCGGGCTTTGTTGCCCCATTGCAGCTTATCTGCTACAAGTCAGTACCTCTTTCGAACCGCTTTCGCGATGTACTTGTGACACAGCCTGACTTACTAACCTCTATAGCCGCCCTGGAACGACATTACAGCGCTCCAACACAGACCTCAACATCGAAGGTTTGCAACCGACTGACGCCTGCGATGCAAGCCTGGCTATCCGCGTCACCTTTTTTTATATTAAGTACCTACTCGCATTTGGGCATTGATTGCTCACCACGAGGCGACCTACCGGGACAAACACTTCGTATTCTGGACGATCACACCCTGGCGATTCCAGACAGGCGCGGAAACAACCGCATCGATACCCTTCGGAATCTGATGAGTGATCCTCGTGTAGGGCTCATTTTCATGGTACCCGGGGTTGACGAGGCGGTGCGCATCAAAGGGACAGCAACGCTATCAGTCAACCCTTCGCTTATCGACAGTTTCACACCTGACGGTATGGCACCACCAGCGACCGTGATACTGATTAACGTGGTAGAAGCTTACGTGCAAAATGCCCGTGCAATTCGAACTGCCCAGCTATGGGATGCTTCAACTTACGCGGATGCACGTAACCTGCCCGACTCAGCGATGCTCTCAAACAACGTTGATCATCAGTCTCCACAGCCATGAGATACCTTGAAGGCGCACCACCCGACCCGAGTATCCCCTACGGCAATTCCATGCATGACATGCTCACACTGTCGATGTGGATGTCTATCGTCATCGGCATCGTCATGTTCATCGCGGCCAGACATGGCAATATCATGTGGATGAAAGCTTGGAGTGCGGGGCTTGTGGTTTGTAGTGTGGCGTATCTCCTGGGCGATGCTTTGTCGCTAATCTGACGAATGATTACAACCACTGTGCGCAAACGTGCAAATTTGAAGCATACTTTCTGACAAAGCATCCAGCTTACTTGCCTTGCGAGCACACTGACTGGACTATGGGCGGGGCAAAATATCATCAGGGAGTTAGTGGATGGACCAGCATGTAACAGACGGTTTGCGACCGTACCAACGTCAGATACTGGGTGTGATATTCGCAGCCAGCTTCGTCATTGGTATTGCCTGGTCCGACAATCATCCGGATTTACAAGGCATCAAGGTCGTTGTTGCCACTGAAAATGCCACCCCTCCCCTGCAATACATCGATCCGCTATCGGGCGATCCAATCGGTTGGGAACACGACTTCATTCAAGAGCTTGCCAACCGGCTAAATTTTGAACTCGTCATCGAAAATATTGCTTGGGATGACATGCTCCTCGCAGTCAGCGAGGGTCAATACGATGTGGGTATGACTGGCATCACTATTCGGGATGATCACCGAGAAAAAGTTGATTTTTCCATATCTTATATGCGTTCAGAGATGTATATGCTGACGCGAGCCGAAGAGGATAGATTTAACAACACTACAGAGTTTGCCGCCATTGGGGACGCTCTGATCGGTGCTCAGGCCGGCACCACAGCGTTTGATACAGCGGTGCATGAGGTACTGGATGGCGATGAAACCAGTCCCCGGATAATTCGGTTCCACAGCTTTCGGAGCTCTATTCAAGCGCTGAAAACAGGTGAAGTAGATCTTGTGCTAATCGATGGCACCGCAGGTCAGGGCCTCATAAGCGCAAATCAGGGTGTTTTCAAGTTGATAGGTAACGCAATAGGGTCTGAAGACTTCGGACTGATATTCCCAAAGAGCTCAAACCTGGCTGTCCCTTTCAACGCCGGCATAGACAGCATGCTTACTGATGGAACGCTCGATGCTCTTGACAAACGCTGGTTTCTGGACGACCCACTGGGCCAATAATCGGGACTCTATAACTGACCCTTGTGAGTGCGACTTTCCTTGGCCTCGGCAACCGTTGTACCAACACCCCACGATAGAAAAACCGCGCGTACGTCGCTTGATCCGTCTTCTTCACGTGTTGCAGGCAAGGGATTTGTCTGGCTATGAAACTGGACTCGAAGCAGTCCTGCAATTAGCGACTCTACACAATGGTGATTAACAATAAAGCTGTGTCGACGCCGATGTACCCGGAGACCACCGAATTCCTGATCGAGCAATTCACGCAGCTCGCCTAACAGCTTAGCTGCAACCTGCTTCGAGTAGCTTTGCTCGATGAACTCCAGATTGTCGATCCCTATTGACGCCTTACAGCGAAGATGCTGCCGCACTGACAAGAGGGTGGCACTCACAGGTGCCGCAGATTTGCGGTTGGTCCGTGTATTCAGGCCAATCGACCGGGCGGTAGATGACGAGCGATGCATCGGCAATTCAACAACATTTCCCGAAACAACAGACGAAGTGCCTGGCAGGCGGGTGGACTTTGAGCTGACAGTCATTGCGAGTTAGGTAAACCATCCAGTTAAGGCGTTAATGTTGCCGTGAAGCATGGGCTTCTGACAAGTCGCCGTACGTAACATGGCAAGTTTACAGCGTCAAAAAATCATGATGGACACACGACTGGCAAAGTTGTGACCCAGTCTTTTCATTGTCATGTACGCGGTGAAAAAGCATGCGACGTTTCACAATCGATGACACAGCTCGGCATGATATGTAGCACTCAACCGGAGTCGCTGGTTACGTGTTGGGCAAGAATAGAGGCAAGTTCAGGGCGATGTTCTTGTACCTCTTCCATCGTCAGTCCTTCCAGCGAATGCGGAAATTTTAACCATTGATCGGTTTCGTGAATGTAGTAGTCCGGCACTCGCGTGGTTTTGTTACGCGCGGGTTTGTAATACGGAACAGCAACGCGAATATCACTGGGCAGGTTACGCCGAGTCTTCTCGGCCAGCGTATCGATGATGGCCTCAATACTTTTGCCCGTGTCGTACACATCGTCTACGATCAGCAAGCGATCATCGCTTGCCAGCTTCTTTACCAGATAGTTCATGCTGAACACCTGAACCCGGCTGTTCTGCTCATCGATCCCTTTGTAAGAAGATGTTCGTATTGTAATGTGATCCGAATGCACACCTCGATAAGCGAGCAGTTCTTGCATCGCGATACCCATAGGTGCACCACCGCGCCATACAGCAACAATAAAACTTGGACGAAACCCGCTGCGATAGACCTTGGCCGCCAATTGAAAAGAGTCTTCTAACAACTGCTGTGTGTTGAGATACAGTTTCATATTCGTTGCCAGTTATCTAAGCGAATCGCACGCTACGGCATGTGCCAGGATTTAGTCAGTGCTGTGTGGAGCGGGACTGACGGCTGTAGAGTACCGCATTTATGACTTGCTCAATAATGGTGCGCCATGTCTGTATAGATCTGTTCTGGCAAAACTCCACACCTATGTACTGCTGTACAGGCGCATGAATGCCTGTCCTTAAGATTCCCTGGAACAATTGAATTTCGAGGGCACAGTCTGAGCCAACACGAACTATACTGGGCACCGGCAGAGAAGCTTCAGCAGTCACGGAAATCACCTTGCAAGAAAAGCACTACGTCACTGAGACCGAGCTACTTCACGACGCCTACCGCCTGGCGGTGATGATCGCTCAAAGCGGTTTTCGTCCCACGTTCATCGTGGGACTCTGGAGAGGCGGCAGCGTTGTTGGTATCGCAGTGCAGGAGTGTCTGCAATTTCTGGGTTATCCCACCGATCATATATCCATCAGAACCTCGTATCGCGGGCTCAATTCATATCAGAACATGGTGGACAACCCGCAAGATGAAATCCGGATTCATGGGACCCAGTACCTACTCGAAACCGTTGGCCACGATGATGGGCTACTGATCGTTGATGATGTATTCAGTTCGGGCCTGACCGCAAGCGCCGTCTTAAATCGGCTGTCCCAACGGATGAAAAACAATATGCCCAAGGAAGTGCGGATCGCCGTGCCCTGGTACAAACCAAAATTCAATCGCACTGATGTCAAGCCCGATTTCTACATACACAGCACGGATCAATGGCTGGTTATGCCCTATGAGCTGAGTGGCCTGACGCGCGAAGAGATTGCCACCAACAAACCGTGGATGCTACCGATACTGGACAGCCTCGACAATGAACCCGAAGCATGAATGAACATATCTCGCTGTTATTAAAAGGCTTGGCGATGGGTGCTGCCAATGTCATACCGGGTGTCTCAGGCGGCACCATCGCTTTGATAACCGGCATCTATGAACGCCTCATCAACGCTATCCGACGTTGTGACCTGACGGCTGCAAATCTGCTTATTCGTGGCCAATTCAAAGCCGCCTGGCATCATGTGGATGGAACGTGGCTTGCCACTCTGCTGGGCGGGGTGGCGCTGAGTATTATTAGTCTGGCAAAACTGTTCGAGTATTTACTGGTAGAACAAGAGCAGTTCACTATGGCGTTCTTTTTTGGACTGATTCTTCTGTCTGTGGTGTATGTTGCGCGCAGCGTTAATCGCTGGTCTGTACAAACGCTCGCCATGCTGGGTATTGGAATTGCGATCGCTGTTGCCATAGCCACCTTGGCACCAGCCTCTGAGAACGACAGCATGCTGTATGTGTTTCTATGCGGGGTGGTCGCTATCAGCAGCATGATTCTACCCGGCTTATCTGGCTCTTTCGTGTTGATACTCATGGGCAACTACACCTTGGTACTAGGTGCCATTAGCGCATTTGATCTGGCTGTGCTTGTGCCTCTTGCCGTGGGTTGTGGCTTTGGACTTATCGCTTTTTCGCATATTCTGGCCTGGGTGTTCAAACGCTATGCTGATCAGACATTGGCATTGATGACAGGCTTTGTTGTCGGCTCACTGGTTGTTATCTGGCCATGGAAAAAGGCGGTAATTGCCACCGTTGAGCGCGTGGGAAAACCGGCACGGGAGATCGTGACCAGCTATGACTGGTATTTACCATCA
>JALZVU010000088.1 GCA_023301795.1 Granulosicoccus sp. | reverse complement strand
ACAACGCCGTAGGTCAAACCAAGCTCCTCACGCTGCTCGGCATTGATCGCAGCCACTTCAACACCCAATCGCGACTGATCTACAGGACGTTGCACTGGCAAGGAGGCAACACGCTGGCCCTCGTCCAGCGGCTCTATAGTGACGTCAAGCGTTTGCTCATCACCGTCGCGCAAGATCACAACATCGACTGTGGATCCGGGCCGCACAGCACCCACTAACGGTGGCAGTGCGCTCGAATAAGTCACTTTCTTGCCGTTAAACCGCAGAATGATATCGCCACTGTCCAGGCCTGCTTTTTCAGCGGGACTATTGGGTCCAACCTGCGCAACCAATGCACCTTCTGGCTTATCCAGACCAAATGATTCAGCCAAGGCCTGGTCGACATTCTGGATGGAGACTCCAAGCCATCCACGTGTAGCAAACCCTTTTTCCTTTAGCTGGTCAGCTATCGACATGGCGACATTGATAGGAATGGAAAACGATAGACCTTGATAGCCACCCGAGCGAGAGTATATCTGCGAGTTCACACCTACCACTTCGCCATCGGTATTGAACAGCGGACCACCAGAATTGCCCGGATTTACCGCTACATCGGTCTGAATAAACGGCACATAGGTGTCGTCAGGCAGACTGCGAGCAAGCGCCGAGACGATACCCTGTGTTGCGGTATGCTCAAAACCAAAAGGTGAGCCGATTGCCAACACCCACTCTCCCACACGCAAATCGTCTGAATCTCCAATTTTTACGATCGGCAGATCATCGGCGTCCAGCTTCAACAAGGCAATATCGCTGGCCGGATCGCTACCAATAAGTTCTGCATCAAATTCACGTCGATCATTCAGGCCGACACGGATTTCGCTGGCGTTGTCGACGACATGCGCATTTGTGATGATGTAACCATCGTTAGAAATGATGAATCCGCTCCCAAAACCGCCGCCCTGTCGCGGAGCCTGCTCTGGAGTATTTGGCAATTGTTCGAAAAATCGGCGAAATTGCTCTGGAATCTGCTCAGGATCAAATCCCGGAATGCCGCTGCTAGTACGCTCAGGGGCGCTGGCAAGCACAGAAATCTTGACTACTGCATCACCTTCTTCCTCTACAAGGGCACTGAAATCGGGCAAAGTGTTCGCAAAGGATTTCGTTCCAGCAAGAATGGGAAGCAATGCTATCCAGAAAAGTGCGTTTCGATATACTCTTACCGCTGTACTTGAACCAAATCGTTCTGACGCGGCTTGATGCTTTGCACCAGTGGTAGCCCTGAGGAGACTCAGGACAGGTACAGGTAACAGGTTTGAAAGGTAGAAAATCATGGGTATTGCTCCTTGTATTTCTGCTGTTGGAACGCTTTTTAAAGTGAACGTTCTATTTTGTTAGTGTTGAGTTGGGGTATTACGACCAATTCAGGGCTGTGCTAGCCGTGTATTACACAGTTGTCACTATTAACATCGTAAACGTCGCTTTTCGCTACACAACACATGGGGGCTGTATGCGAATTTTACTAGTCGAAGATGATCTGGAGGCTGCGACATATCTTGTCAAGGGACTCACAGAAAGCGGGCACATCGTTGAGCATGCTGACGACGGAGAACTTGGTCTTCAAATGGCCGTGTCCAATGCATACGATTCGATGATCATCGATCGCATGCTACCTAAGCGTGACGGGTTATCCGTTATCGAAGAATTACGCCGCATGGGCAATATGGCGCCAGTGTTAATCCTCAGCGCTTTGGATGATGTTGATGAACGTGTTACCGGGCTAAAAGCAGGTGGCGACGATTACTTGACTAAGCCCTATCAGCTCAGCGAGTTAACAGCCAGATTGCAAGCACTGACTCGACGCGCGCAAACCGGGTTGCAAGGCACCGTACTGCACGTTGGTGATTTGACACTTGATTTGATAAAACACAAGGTAACTCGTTCAGGCCGTAACATTAACTTGCAACCGCGAGAATTTCGATTGCTTGAATATCTCATGCAGCACACGGGGCAAGTTGTCACGCGAAGCATGCTGTTGGAAAATGTGTGGGATTATCACTTTGACCCACAAACCAATGTTATCGATGTGCAGATAAGTAGACTGCGCAGTAAGATTGACAAAGATTTTGACTCTCCTTTGCTACACACAGTTCGTGGGGCTGGTTACAAACTGCAAGAAGTTGGTAGCACCGCAGAATTGACTTAGGAGACTAACCAAAAATAGGCTGATCGAGCCTGTAGCGCAAACGCACTAACTCGGTCAGCTGTTCTCGGATAGCCTTTGTGATGAATTCACAGACTATGTGCCAGGCTCGGCTTCAACTAATAACAACATGGGATCGGGCATACAGGTGCGTGGAAAGTTACTGAAATGGTTTGATCAACGACGACTGTTCCGGACTTCAGCATTCCGGCTGTCATTGATCTACGCCACGTTATTCAGCACATTAACTGCGGCAACTCTGGGATTTATCTATTGGTCCACCAGAGATCAGATCGAGTCTCAGGTGGACGCTCGACTGCGCCTCGAGACCGAATATCTGATCAATCTGTACACCTCTGGCGCCATGCCAGAGTTGCTGGAGACCATTCAGAGGCGTAACCAGATTGATACCTACGGTAGGTTCTACAACCTGGGTAGCGAAGATGTGGACCTCGATATCCCCGAACAGAGCGAAGAGGCACTGCCGATACGCCTGAAATCAGTGCGCTCTCACACCACTCGAAACCTGGGGGATGTTGCCGATTTGCCACCTGGCAGTCTGCGTGCATTTGATCCTGTGCGTGTTGCGGAAACACGGTTATCGAATGGTGTCAAACTCACCATCGGTCATGAAATAAGTGATGAAAAAGCGCTGCTTGATCACACATTTACACTGGTTCTGGGCGCCACTGGACTCACACTCCTTTTCTCGTTGATCGGTGGTCTCTGGATTGGCACGGGCATGTTAAGGCGCATAGATTCGGTGAGCCGGACGGCTACTGAAATCATGAGCGGTGACCTTTCACAGCGACTGAAAGTCACGTCTAGAGACGATGAGTTTGACGAAATCGCGACAAAACTCAATCAGATGCTCAATCGCATCGAAGATCTAATGAAGAGCATGCAGCAGGTTACTAATAATGTTGCGCATGATCTGCGAAGCCCATTAACCCGCCTACGCACCAAACTGGAAGTCACTTTGCTCGAAGAGCGTGACCCGGAAAACTACCGACGCGTGATGGACGAGGCCATTGGTGATGCAGACAGCCTGATCCATACGTTTAATGCCATGCTCAGTATTGCGCGGCTGGAGGCCGGTATCGATTCAGCGCAATGGCACAAAACCCGTATTGGCGATCTGGCTTCCGAACTGGCAGAGCTTTATGAAGCTGTGGCAGATGAAGAGGAGCAAGGCAATCTGAGCTTTCTATCCAGTATTCAGAGTAATCCAGAATTTAATTGCAACCGCCATTTGATTGGGCAGGCAATAACCAATCTACTGGACAACGCTATTAAATACAGCCCGCACCCGGCCTCTATTAGTCTCAGTGTCGAAGGTGACAATCAATCGTTTCGTATAACCGTGGCAGACAATGGCCCCGGCATACCCGAACATGAACGCGATCGAGTGTTCGAGCGTTTTGTGCGCCTTGAAAATGAACGCAATTCGCCAGGTAACGGATTAGGACTGAGCCTTGTCAAGGCGGTTGCACGGTTGCACTCTGCCAGACTGACACTGGAAGATAATGAACCCGGACTCAGGGTCATTATGCATTTTGAGAAACGTAAACGCCCTGAAAAAGTAAGAGGAAAAGGCAAGATAATCGCCGTCAGCAAACAACCCGCCGCCAACCCTCAATTGGCCTGAGGCTCAGAAGTTGCCGATCGGCCAGAAACAGGGTAATAACAGATTGAAGCCTACCCCTTTACGCAGCAACCACTATTGCAGGGCATCTTGTGCATTCAGAAACAACGCCCCGGATTGTTCGACATACCAGGCCCAATAGGTGGTCGACCCCTGCACATTCGGCGCTATCTTCATGTCGATATCCACGCCGCGCTCTAATGCTTCCAATGTGGCAACCTGCTCCTCATGGATACGCACACCTTTTGCGACACCATCGCGCTCCACCCACAGATAATGCCTTCCACTGGTAGCGGATAACCCGGTGAACGTGCCGGTAAACTCTACGCTCTGTGCACCAATAGGCGCACCCTGTGTTTGCTGCGATTCACCGCGGTAGTAGATATACAAGCCTGTCACCAACATGATCAGAGGTAACGCTGTGATTATCGATTGCAGCGGATTGCGGACACGGGTCTTGTAACTTACATCAGGATCCTGCACCGGCGGCCATTGATAAGCTGGTCGATCACCTGCAGCATCCTTGTTCACCGATCCGCCTCTGCGTTTTCTATTCGACATTTTGCACTTGCTCACGCATCTGCTCAATTAACACTTTCATATCAATGCTTGCTGCAGTTGTTGCGCTATCACACGCTTTGGATGACACGGTATTGGCTTCACGATTCAGCTCTTGCAACAAAAAATCCAATCGCCTGCCAACAGCCTCCGTACGCTCAAGCACACAGCGAAATTCATGCAGGTGTGCATCTAGCCGATCAAGCTCTTCATCGATATCCAGTCGCTGCGCAGCATACACAAGCTCTTGCTCGAGTCTCCCACTGTCATGCTCAACATTAAGTTGTTCAAGCTTGTTTATCAGTTTTTCACTCTGCCGACTGACGACAGCCGGTCGATGATCTCGTAACTTAGCGACTAACAGCGACAACTGGTCCGCCCGCGCAAGCAACAACTCAGCTAATTGCGAGCCCTCTCTCAAGCGGGTCTGTAAAAAATCGTCAAACGCGACTAAAAACATCTCCAGTGCTCGTTCCTGAACAGCGACATCAGGCGGCGCATCATCGCTGAGCAGGCCCGGCCACTGCAGTAACTTCAAGGGGTCAACCTGATCAGCGTCACTTCTAACGCTCTGCACCTGATCAAGAACGTCGCTCAATTGATGGAGCAGGTTTTGATCCAGAACCAGTTTGCCCCCACGTTGCGAGGCATCCGCAAGCTTCACAAACACCTCAAGCTTTCCGCGACTCACCTTTGAGCCGATGATATCCCGCAAACGCGATTCCATAGGTCGCAGACCCTCTGGCAGGCGTAACCCGACATCCAGAAACCGATGATTAACCGAGCGAATTTCCCAGCGGAACGTGCCATGTTCAGTGGTGCCCAGAGACTGCCCAAATGCAGTCATGCTTTGCAACATTAACGGTTCCTCGCAAAATGTTCGTGCAGTCTAGCAGCGCCACTGCATCGCCGTTACGCTTATACATCCTCGATGGCGCTATACTCCTCCGCCCAATGCCCGTGCTCACAACCACGCGATACCCCCAATGAGATTCGCCGGGTTGTGACACCTATAAAACTGTAAGGAATAACCATGCGACCTAGCGCAAGAGCGGCTGATGAGCTGCGCGCCATCAAGATTACCCGTAACTTCACCAAGCACGCTGCCGGTTCAGTATTGATCGAAATGGGTGAAACTCGGGTGTTGTGCACTGCCAGCGTCGACAACCGCTGCCCGCCATGGCTTAAAGGCACAGGCAGTGGCTGGGTAACAGCAGAATACGGTATGTTGCCCGGTGCTACCCACACACGTGCGCGACGCGAGGCAGCGTCTGGCAAGCAATCAGGACGAACTCAGGAGATTCAGCGCCTGATTGGAAGATCACTGCGCGCTGCGGTAGACCTGAACGCGCTGGGCGAACGCACCATCACACTCGATTGCGATGTCCTGCAAGCCGATGGTGGAACTCGCACTGCATCAATAACCGGTGCTTACGTGGCGCTTTGCGACGCAGTTCAGCAGCTTCTGGACCAACGAAAAATCAAACGCAATCCGATCCATGGGCAAATTGCTGCCATTTCAGTAGGCATTTTCAAAGGACAGCCCGTATTGGATCTCGACTATGACGAGGACTCTGCAGCTGAGACCGACATGAATGTTGTCATGAATGAAGCCGGCGGCTTCATTGAGATACAGGGTACTGCCGAAGGTCATGCATTCAGAGATAGCGAGCTGCAAGAGATGCTCAATCTGGCCAAACACGGTATCGGCACGCTGGCCAAAGCTCAGATTGCAGCGCTTGAAGGCAAGCAGTAACAACGGACTCTGGACAGATACTATGGGGAAACAGAAACTCGTCTTTGCCAGTGCAAACCCTGGCAAAATCAGGGAATTACATGAGCTTCTCGACCCCATAGGGTTCGAAGTGCGTTCGCAGGCGCAGTACAACATTGAATCTGTTGATGAAACCGCGTTTACCTTTGTGGAAAACGCGCTGCTTAAAGCGCGTCATGCAACAAAGATTAGTGGCCTGCCGGCCATTGCTGACGATTCAGGGCTTGAGGTGGATGCACTGAACGGTGCGCCGGGACTTTACTCTGCACGACACGCACAACGGCACAATGCAGGCACCGGTGATGTTGCAAACTACGAGTATTTGTTGAAACAACTCGAGCAAGTTCACGGTGAGCAAGACCGTAGTGCCCGATTTCGTAGTGTGCTGGTGTATCTACAGCATGAGCACGACCCATCACCGTTGATTGCACAGGGTACATGGGAAGGCTACATTCTCAACGAGCCTGCAGGTGTCGGTGGCTTTGGCTATGACCCGGTATTTTGCAACCATGACACGCAGAGCGCTGCCGCCTTGTTGGATAAACAAACAAAAAACAAGCTCAGCCATCGGGGCAAAGCCGTTGCACAGCTCGTACAACTGCTCATGAAAACCTCGTAGAGAGCCGCCATGACCGCACGACAGTTCACTCAATTGCCGCCGTTATCGCTGTATATCCATATTCCGTGGTGTGTCCGCAAGTGCCCATACTGCGACTTCAACTCCCATGAAGCCCGGGGGGATATTCCCGAGGCAGCTTACGTCGATGCCTTACTGGACGATCTTGCTGATGAAATGCCACTGGTCTGGGGACGCCAGATAAGTACTGTATTCATTGGCGGTGGAACGCCAAGTCTGTTCAGTGCCAATGCCCTGGATCGTCTGCTCAGTGGTGTACGGGCACTGACAGGATTAACACCGCACGCCGAAATCACAATGGAAGCCAACCCCGGCACGTTCGAGCAACAACGTTTCAAGGACTATCGCGATCTGGGTATCAACAGACTCTCCATTGGCATTCAGAGCTTTAATCCAAGATTGCTTGAAGCCTTAGGTCGAGTGCACTCAGCCGAAGAGGCCCAGAAAGCTTGCGATATCGCTCACAGCGCAGGCTTTGGCCAAATCAACCTGGACATGATGTTTGCGCTGCCCGAGCAAAGTGATGCAGAACTCGATGAGGATATAAAGATGGCGTTGTCTCAATCCACAACCCACCTGTCCTTCTACGAACTCACACTGGAACCTAATACCCTGTTTGCACGTTTTCCTCCCAAGGTCCCCGAGGACGAACACAAGGCTCAGATGCAAGACAGTATTGTCGATCATCTGGGTGATGCCGGTTTTGAGCGCTATGAGGTCTCGGCTTATGCACGTACCACCAAAGGCTCCGGAAATCGTTCAGCGCACAATATGAACTACTGGCAGTTTGGCGACTATCTGGGAATTGGCTGCGGTGCGCATGGCAAAATCAGCTCAGCCGATTCGGGCTCCATTGTGAGGCGCTGGAAACACAAACACCCCAAGACCTATATGGCAGCCGCCAACGGTGAGGAGCGTCTGGGAAACCAGACAACGGTGACGGTGGAAGAGACGGCGCTGGAATTCATGATGAACGCATTGCGCCTGCGAGAGGGTTTTCCCATACCTCTGTTTGAGCTGCATACCGGTGTCTCACTGCACCGGTGGCAGAGCACAATCGACAACGCTATGGAGCGAGGTTTGCTTGAACAGGCCGGCTTGAATCTGAGGGCCACGGCAACAGGCTTCGATTGGGTTAACGAGACCCTAGAGTTGTTCCTACCCGATGCTCAACCCTCGAATGACAAACGCTATCGTGTCATTCCCCTTAATCTGGAGCGTGGTGACTCATCCGCCTGATTTTATGAGCAGCATATCGCCTATTCTCCTGATACGCCGCCTATTCGGGCACCAGAACCCAGCCTAGGAGTGGGCTGATCGAGCCGGTGGCGGCCCCGCGAAAACGCAGTGTTTGAGTAAAATCAGCAACGCAGAAGAACGTCAATTTTCGGTAGTTTGACTAAACAGAACCTCCCGGCACTTGCATTTTGACGCTAAGAGCACTAGTATCCGATTCCGAATTTTATAACCGGGAGTTAGCCATGAAACCGGAAATCCATCCTCAATACAAGCAAATTCAAGTCACTTGCAGCTGCGGCAACTCTTTCGAGACCGGTTCAACAGCAGGAAGAGATTTGAGTATCGAAGTCTGTTCTGCCTGCCACCCTTTTTACACGGGTAAGCAGAAAGTCATGGATACAGCAGGTCAGGTCGACAAATTCCGCCGTCGTTACGGCTCGAAGTAGTCTGCCGCATATGTTGCACAGTTTATCTGTGCACATACGCACAACGCCAACAAGCGTTATCAAGGGCACCCATCGTGGTGCCCTTTTTATTGCGTGTCGTTGATGGATGCGCGAAGGCTAATTTCATGACGAAAAGCTCCACCTTTCGCGCCGCCGCCCTCATTACCGGCGTGGCCGCCATGGCATTGTGGTCATCAGCGATCGCTCGCAACTGCCATATCGGACTGGAATCCACAGCTGCCAAAATATCGCGCGTGATCGACGGAGATACTATCGAGCTTGCCAATGGACAGCGGGTGCGCATCATTGGCATGGACACGCGGGAATTGACAGCGTCAGACCCACAAGACAAGCTCTGGGGCCAACGGGCCCGGCAAGTCGTGCAGGATATGCTTGCTGGAGATAACAACGTCACCGTGTACACCGAAAAAGAGCGGCAAGACCGTTACGGCAGATTGCTGGGTCACATCCGTACGGGCACTGGACAGGATGTGAGCGGTGAACTTATCGCTCGCGGACTGGCAATTGCCGTGGCTGTAGGTGCGAACACTGGGTGCGCAACAGACAATATCGATCTGGAAAAGTCTGCCCGCCTTGCCGGATCAGGACTTTGGAAGAACAAGGGACCCTGGTGGTCACAGACTGGGCACAGGCCTGCAGATGGTCGCGGCTTTCATGTCATGCAATCAACAGTTGACAAACAAACAGGTCAGGGACGCAAAACCAAACTGGATCTGGCTAACGGCATCAAGATCTCTCTGGGGCGTCAGTGGCCTCTGGACGATACCCATACTGATGCCTTGCTGGGCAATCTGAAAAATAGCACCCTTGAGGTACGAGGCTGGATTGGCGGGCGTAAGACAGCCCCCACTCTCACTCTGCACCATCCGGCCAACGTTCAAAGGGTTGAGCGATAGCATGCTGTTTCTTATCGACTCAAGTATCTATATTTTTCGCGCATGGCAGGGACTTCCCTCCACGATTCGCAACCGTTTTGACGAACCCGACAACGCAGTCCAGGGGCTAGCCGAAACGTTATGCCACATCATCGATACACACAGACCAGACTACATGGTGTGCGCTTTTGATGAATGCTTCCGACAAGGCATTCGCAACAAGATGTTCGCTGATTACAAGGCTGACCGCCCACCGGCTCCGGCTGATCTTGCACCACAATTCGCGCGTTGCAAGCAGCTTGTGCAAGCGCTTGGCATACCGTGTTTTGGCAGTGATCAAGTTGAAGCGGACGACATTATCGGGCAATTTGCCAAGCTGGCCAACGAACACACGTTGCCGGTTACCATTGTTTCCGGCGATAAGGATCTGGCTCAGTTCATAACGCCTGAAGATCGCTATTGGGACCTTGGGCGACGCCCGATAGCCAGCTACCAGGATGTGTACAAACGGTTTAAAGTTCGTCCAGAGCAAATCGCTGACTGGCTAGCATTGTGCGGTGACAAAAGCGATAACATTCCGGGGGTGCCTGGTGTAGGCCCCTCTACCGCTGCACGCCTACTCAACAAGTGGCACGATATCGACACTCTTCTGGATAACCTAGGCGATGTGTCCATGATGGGATTCCGGGGAGCACCTCGAGTCAGCCGACTGCTCTATGAACACAAAGAGGCGATCCACTTCGCTCGCTCATTGACAGGCCTGATCCGAGACGAACGCTTGCCACACTCGCTCGAAGTGTTTGCAAGGACACCACCAGCTCAGGCACAGATCGGGCAGAAGCTGCACGAATTAGGATTCCCTGACCAGCTGTGCGAATCATTATCGCGCAGAGCGAGCACGCCAACAGGCACCGAGGGTTAAGGATTGCTCGTGGCAGCCCATCCTGACAAGCCAGCGTCACAATCGCGCACAATCCGCAGAAGACCCACTCACACAACACCTGTGAGAAAACGCAAAACAGATTCGCCAGCAGCATCAGGCCCACCCTTACTGCTTCTCAACAAACCCTTTGATGTGCTTTGCCAGTTTACTGATGAGAAAGGCAGAGCTACGCTTGCCGACTTTCTGGATGCTCCAGGTTACTACCCGGCTGGGCGGCTAGACCGCGATAGCGAAGGGTTGCTCCTGCTGACCAACAATGGCTCAGTTCAGCATCGCATTAGTGATCCTCGCTTCAAGATGATCAAACGTTATCTCGTGCAGGTTGAAGGAGATATTACTGATCACGCACTGGCGCTACTCAATAACGGCGTGAATCTTAAGGATGGACCATCCAGAGCGGTTGATGCAAAGCGCGTCCCCTGCCCTGAGAGCCTCTGGCCGCGTAACCCACCCGTGAGGTTCCGAAAAAACATCCCCACAAGCTGGATGGAGCTCGGCTTGAATGAGGGGCGTAATCGTCAAGTGAGACGAATGACAGCAGCAGCAGGATTTCCGACGCTCAGGCTGATTAGAACCGCTATTGGTGCATGCGATGTCTGGTCACTAGCCCCGGGAGCATCAACTTATGCGGAGCTCGATGCACTGCATCATCCAAAAATGTAGCGCTAAGGTTTAGCCTCAAAATAGCGACCAAATCGGACGGCGGCCTTGCGAGGACGCAAGATTTTGAGTCGGCCTCCTAGAAACTACGCTCGACAGAGTAACCGGCAATGCGCTCAAGCGCATCACGGTAGGCAGAGGGTGGCAGGATTTGAAGCTCGGCAACGGCTGCTTGCGCAGACTGTTGAGCTTGCTGTATGGACTTATCCAAAGCGTTGGTTTGCTCTATGACTTGCATCACTTGCGGCAATTGCTCGATATCTGCGTCCCGGATAGCCTGAGCAACGACTTCTCGCTGAGCATCGGAGCCGTCACGCATGGCGTAGATCAAAGGTAAGGTGGTTTTACCCTCGGCCAGATCGTCACCAATGTTTTTACCCATCGTCTCGCTGTCGCTTTGATAATCCAGCACATCGTCGGCTATCTGAAAGGCGGTACCCAGATGCCGGCCGTAAGCTGCCAAAGCCACTTGTACCTGCTCACTCTGCCCTGCCAGCACAGCACCAAGTTCAGTGGCAGCCTGAAACAGGCGCGCTGTTTTCGCTTCAATGACATCGATGTACTGTGCCTGAGTTAAATCAGGCTCTCGGACATTCATCAACTGCATGACTTCGCCTTCTGCAATCCGGTTGGTGGTTGAGGCCAGGAGGCTCATTACCTCCATACTCTGCACGTCAACCATCATTTCGAAAGCACGCGAATAGAGAAAATCCCCAACCAAGACAGCTGCCTCGTTGCCCCAAACCGAATTAGCCGTATCTCTACCACGTCGCAGATCGGAAGCATCTACGACATCGTCGTGTAGCAGCGTTGCCGTGTGGATAAACTCCACGATGGCCGCGACGGTAACAGGATGACGAATATTATCTGGAGACAACTGATCGTCCAGCCCGCAGGCACCAGCCGCAAGCAACACCAGCTGAGGACGCAAGCGCTTCCCACCGCTACCGATAATGTAGCCTGACAATTGATTGATAAGCACCACATCGGATGCCAAACGCTGTCGGATCACACCGTCGACAAGATCCATACCGGTCTCGACCAACTTCCTGCAATCTTCGATAGACAGCGTATTTATTGAGGTTGCAGTTTCGTTCATGTTTGTGCTGTTACGCGAAGCCCTACCGGCAGGTTCATGCGCACGGTGGTAAGACCGTGCAGCCTTTCCGGTTCAAACCGGGTTCAACAGCGGCTAGGATACCGTGAATATGGCGTCAGACCTGCTTGCCTGAAAGATCAGAAGCCTGTCCAAGGTTAGACGTGTTAACCACCCAGGCCGTGTCTGATTGTTATGTTCGACCGATAGGATAGCATCAGTGTTTGACTCACATGTGTATTTGTTGGTATGCTGTCTGGCTATTCGCGGCCGTGGGGCCGCACTTCACGAGTGCAGTCATTCTGCGCTCTCAAGCGTTAGCCCAACAGTCGCCTATGGCGTCACTGTTTTAGTAAGGACCAGCAATCATGTACGCGGTAGTCAAAACCGGTGGCAAGCAGTACCGAGTTAGTCAAGGTGACCGTCTCAAGGTCGAAACTCTCAGCGCAGAAGCAGGCGAGGAAATCAGCCTGGACGAAGTGTTAATGGTTGGAAGCGGTGAAGACGTTACAGTCGGCGCCCCAACAATTGCCAACGCTACCGTTAGCGCGAAAGTTGTAAGCCACGGCCGCGGCAAGAAAGTTACGATCATCAAATTCCGCCGCCGCAAGCATCACCGTAAGCAAGCTGGTCACCGACAGAACTACACCGAGCTAGAAATCACTGGCATCAACGCTGGGTAATCCACGCTGGCCGCACAGCCTCACAGCTACCTGCGGCCACAGCTTAGCAATTCGGTAACAGAAAATTGAGCGTTGTGACTTAGCTGGCAATTCAATTGCTTTGCTGTCACCTCTTCACCAAATTTGTAGCTATTCACAGGCAAATATAGTCATGGCACATAAGAAAGCAGGCGGTAGTACGCGCAACGGTCGCGATTCGGAATCCAAACGCCTTGGCGTCAAGCGCTTCGGTGGCGAACTGGTTAGCGCTGGTAGCATCATCGTAAGACAGCGCGGCACTCGCTTCCACGCTGGTGTTAACTCTGGCGTAGGTAAGGATCACACAATCTTTGCGAAAACTGACGGCATTGTGAGCTTTGCAGTTAGAGGCGCAAGCAACCGTAAATTCATCGACATCGTGCCTACAAACGCTGAAGCGTGAGTCTTTAGAACCATGATCTGAGCCTGGACCCGGTCAGATCCCTCACCCACACCTGGCTTACCGGTGTGAGTGAAATACCAATCAGTGCTCAGCAAAACCCGCCTCGAGCGGGTTTTTCTTTAGCAGTAGAGAATCGCAGTGAAATTTGTTGATGAAGCCCGAATAAACGTCATAGCAGGGGACGGCGGGAATGGCGCGCTGGGCTTTCGGCGTGAAAAATATATCCCTCGTGGCGGACCGGATGGCGGTGATGGCGGTGACGGCGGTAGCGTCTACCTAAGAGCGACAGAAGGCCTCAACACACTGGCCGATTTCAGACACCAGCGCACCTACACCGCCCAACGTGGCGAAAACGGACGTGGTGCCAATTGTTCTGGCGCTGGTGGCGAAGACTGGATTGTGGAAGTACCTGTCGGTACGGTTGCCACTGACATCGAAACCGGACAAATCATTGCGGATCTAAAATATCCGGGAGAGTCCATTCAAGTCGCAAAAGGCGGATGGCACGGGCTCGGCAACGCACGCTTTAAAAGCTCGACCAACCAGGCGCCGCGCAAAACCACGAACGGCACCCCCGGTGAACGCCGGCAATTACAGCTCGAATTGCGGTTGCTTGCAGACGTAGGATTGCTGGGAATGCCCAATGCTGGCAAGTCCACGCTGATTCGCCAGTTGTCGTCTGCCCGACCAAAAGTAGCGGATTACCCGTTCACCACACTGCACCCCAATTTGGGCGTTGTCAGCATTGAACCCCACCGCAGCTTTGTCATGGCTGATATTCCCGGACTAATTGAGGGTGCAGCGGACGGACATGGGCTGGGCGTACGATTCCTAAAACACCTGAGCAGAACTCGTTTGCTTCTACATCTAGTGGATATCCTTCCAATAGACCAAACTGATCCGGTCGAAAGCGCGATCGCCATTGTCAATGAACTCACCCGCCACAGCGAAGAATTGTCGAGCCGTGAGCGCTGGCTAGTCCTGAATAAAAGCGACCTGATGCCTGCTGATGAGCACGTGGAACACTGCCAAGCCATAGTCGAAGGGCTTCAATGGACGGGGCCGGTTTACTCCATCTCTGCAGCGACAGGTGTTGGTACACAGACGCTGGCAGCTGACATCATGAAGCACATAGAGCTCAGAAAACAAGAACGCGAAGAACAGGAAGAAGCCGATCGAGCCAAAGCGCGTCTTGAGCGCAAGCGACAGCTCGAAAACGCTGCACCCACCTTAGACACACCAGACACTGCTGCTACAACAGTAGACGACGGTTTGACCCCATCGCCCAAACCCGCAGACGATGCGTGAGCGACTCAGAGTAGCGAAGCGCTGGGTAGTTAAAGTAGGCAGCTCTCTACTTACAGCCGATGGCAAAGGACTTGATCACGCCATTATTACCCAATGGACTGAGCAGATTGCCGCGCTTCTGAATGATGGACGCGAAGTTGTACTGGTTTCAAGCGGATCTATAGCAGAAGGGGTAGCACGCCTGAAGCTAGCTGAACGTCCGACACGGGTTGACCAACTACAGGCGGCAGCTGCTGTCGGACAGATGGGGCTGATCCGCGCTTATGAGTCGCAGTTTGAGGCTTATGGCAAGCTTACCGCCCAGATACTACTGACTCACGATGATCTGGCAGACCGGCGACGCTATCTCAACGCGCGCGGCACACTATCAACATTGCTCACACACGGCGTTCTGCCCATCGTTAACGAAAACGATACGGTGACGACTGATGAAATCAGACTGGGAGACAATGACACCTTGGGAGCACAGGTAGCCAATCTTATTGATGCCGATGTTCTCGTTTTGTTGACCGACCAGCAAGGATTATTCAACAAAGACCCGCGCTCACATCCAGACGCACAATTATTGGAACGGGCCAACGCTAGCGACAAACATATACTCGCGCTGGCAGGCCCTGCAGGCTCCACTCTGGGTAGCGGAGGCATGCGAACAAAAATACTCGCCGCCGAACGTGCCGCCCAAAACGGCACAACGACTGTCATCGCACACGGGCGTGAACCTAATGTCCTGCTAAGGCTACGCGATGGGGAGCCACTAGGGACTATGCTGACAAGCGATCAAAAGCCACTTGACGCACGCAAGCGATGGCTTGCCAACCACTTGAGAGCCAAGGGAACACTGATACTGGATGACGGTGCTTGCAATGTGCTTCTCACGCGCGGCTCAAGCCTGCTCGCTGCAGGCGTTACTCGATGCTCTGGAGAATACTCTCGAGGCGAGCTGGTAGCTTGCACTGACAAACAAGGCAAGCTTATCGCTCGCGGACTAACAAACTATAGCTCCGATGACACACGCAAGCTGCTGGGCTCATCGAGCGAGAAGTTTGAACAGTTGCTGGGCTATACAGGTGAGCCAGAGCTCATGCACCGCGACAACATGATTGTGCTGCAGTGATGACTACCTGCCCACAACGAAAAGCGCGCGCCTCCCTTATCGCTGGACTGCTTCAGCGATTGGGCAAAACGCGCGCCATCGAACAGACTACAAAGCCCAACCCCGAACAGGAGCTGAGCCTGACACCTTGGGCGTTAGCCCAATGCGCGAACCTGTGTGTTGAAACGACTCTTATATCGGGCTGCCTTGTTCTTGTGAATCAAGCCTTTTCGCGCCATGTGATCAAGTACAGGGACTGCGTCCTTGTAGGCTGCTTCCGCAGCACTCTTGTCACCGCTTGCGACGGCAGTGAAAACACGCTTAACCATGGTGCGCATCATGGAGCGATGGCTGGCATTACGTTGACGAGATTTTTCGGCTTGGCGAACGCGTTTGCGTGCCTGGGCTGTGTTGGCCACGAACTATCCTCTACGGTGTCTATACTAAATTCAGCCGCCCATTATCCACCGGTGTGCGTCCCACGTCAATGGCTGGTCGTATGAAAACCACGACTCTCGCACGATCAGGGACTATTGTAGGCCTAATGACCCTGCTTTCGAGGGTTTTAGGCTTCGTTCGAGACCAGATTCTCGCCATTGTATTTGGCGCCGGCGGCACCACCGATGTGTTTCTGGTCGCCTTCAAGATTCCCAACTTCTTGCGAAGGCTTTTTGCCGAAGGTGCTTTTGCGCAAGCGTTTGTTCCGATTTTTACTGAATACAAAGAAACTCGTAGCCGCGATGCCATGCTCGATCTGGCGGCCCATGTATCCGGAACACTCATTGTGGTGCTGCTTGTGGTCACCACTATGGGCGTAATGATGAGCCCAGCTATCATTATGTTATTCGCTCCGGGATTTATCGATGAACCCGCGCGATTCGATCTGGCTACGCAAATGCTGCGCATCACCTTCCCGTATCTTTTTTTCGTCAGCCTGGTGGCCTATTGCGGCAGCATGCTCAATACTTTCGGTAAGTTCGGAGTTCCCTCATTTACTCCGGTGTTACTCAACATCAGCATGATCGGCGCAGCCCTGCTCTTGAGTCCTCATTTTGATATCCCTATTGTTGCGCTGGCCTGGGGTGTCTTTATTGCAGGGCTTGCCCAGTTGCTTCTACAAGTGCCGTTTTTACAACAGATTGGGCTGCTACCCAGGCCTCGTTGGGGCTGGAAGCATTCAGGAGTGCGACGTATCCTCAAGCTGATGGCACCTGCGATACTCGGCTCATCCGTGGCCCAGATTAATCTGCTGCTCGATACCATTATTGCTTCGTTTCTTACCGCTGGAAGTCTTAGCTGGCTTTATTACAGCGATCGGCTGATGGAATTCCCCCTAGGACTGCTCGGAGTTACCATTGGCACCATTATCCTGCCAAGGTTATCCAGGGAACATTCACTAAAATCGCAGGACGACTTTCGTCGCACCCTGGACTGGGCGCTACGCCTTATTTTTGTTCTGGGCATACCATCAGCCATAGCCCTCATGCTGCTAGCCGACGGCATGCTGATGACACTTTTTGGCTACGGTCAATTCACAGCACGCGATGCTCAGATGGCAAGCTATAGTCTTATCGCCTACAGCGCTGGCTTACCCGCCTTCCTGCTGATCAAGGTTTTCGCACCGGCCTTCTTTGCACGGCAGAACACGCGTACACCTGTACGAATAGGCATAGTGGCTCTGATATCAAATATGGCTTACAACCTGATGTTTGTGCTGCCTATGATCTGGCTCGATTTTATAGCACCCCACACAGGCCTGGCATTGGCAAGCTCTCTGTCAGCCTGGCAGCAGGCTTTTATGCTGTATCGCGAACTGAGCCGTGAGGACATTTATCAACTATCCAGACCCCTTGGCGCATTTGCGCTCAGAGTGCTGCCGGGTATTCTGGCGCTAACCCTTGTCCTACTGGCCGGTATGGGTGTCGACTGGGAGGCACTTGGGCCCGTCGGTCGATTGCTTCGCCTGTTGACTATACTAGGTGCCAGCGCCGTAACCTACGGCCTTGTTCTTCTCGTTTCGGGAATTCGCCCGCGTCAACTGATCAACCCTTGAGCGCCATGCAACTCATACTTTTACCTCAGAAAGCTCTGCGGCATGACAGCTTGCAAATTGCTCTGCGTCAAGAGTCGCAAGGCTGCAACCAGAGGTGCGTCCCATGCAACTAATCCGTGGCATCGAAAGCTGGCCAGATAGCAGTCCCACTATCATCACCATCGGCAACTTCGACGGAGTGCATCTTGGCCATCAGTCCATGTTTGCAACTGCCCGCCGTCTTGCCGATGAGCAGAACCTGCCCGCAACCGTCATCAGTTTCGAGCCGCTTCCACACGAATATTTTACGTCCGTCAATTCTCCTCCCCGACTTCAAGGGCTCCGAGACCGTGTTGAGAGCGTAGCCAAAGCAAAGATTGACCGACTACTACTACTACGATTCAACCATGCGCTAGCCGCTATGCAGCCTGAGGATTTTATTCGACAAATCCTGGTGGAAACAGTGGGTATGCGCCACATCGTTGTCGGTGACGATTTTCGATTCGGTTATCAACGCGCAGGCACTGTTGACACATTGCAACGCCACGCTGGTGCACACAACTACACTGTGGGCCAAAGCGAAACTTGTCTGCACGGCAACCAGCGAGTATCCAGCACACGAATAAGGGATCTTCTTCAGGCAGGCGATCTGAGCGCTGCCGCCGAATTATTGGACCGCCCCTACCGGATTAGCGGGCGTGTGATTCACGGCGAGAAAGTTGGACGCCAGCTCGGCTTCCCCACCGCCAACGTCGCTCTGGGCAAGCATCGTCCGCCGTTGCGTGGCGTGTTTGCAGTATGGGCTACCCACCTGGCCACCGGTGTACGCTACCCAGCTATTGCCAATCTGGGTGAACGCCCAACCGTTGGCGGCCGTAAACTACTGCTTGAGGTCCATGCACTGGATCAGTCACCGGACTGGTATGGCGAACATCTGGCCGTCGATTTCATGAGCCAGCTCAGACAGGAAAAACGGTTTGATTCGCTGGACGAACTTAAAGCTCAGATCGCACTGGATGCAGCTTCCGCAAGGCAGCTGATGCAACGCTTATGACATACACTATAGCCTCCTAAGGTACGCCCACCATGACGAAGCCAACGACGTGACCGACTACAAACAGACGCTTAACTTACCTAAAACAGAATTCCCCATGCGCGGAAATCTGGCTAAGCGTGAGCCTGAAATGCTGGCTCGCTGGGAAGATCAGGGTATTTACGAGCACATTCGCAAGCACAGCGAAGGGCGTCCCAAATTCATTCTGCACGACGGCCCTCCCTACGCCAATGGTGATATTCATATTGGACATGTCGTCAATAAGGTGATCAAGGACATGATTGTCAAATCCCGCCAGATGGCAGGATTTGATTCACCGTATGTGCCTGGTTGGGATTGCCACGGCCTGCCTATTGAAAACAAGGTGGAAGGATTGATTGGCAAACCCGGAGCTAAAGTTACCGAAGCCGAGTTCCGGGCAGCTTGCCGTGAGTACGCCACCAAGCAGATCGACAATCAGTGCGTTGAATTTCAGCGGCTGGGCATTATCGGTGATTGGCAGGCTCCGTATCTGACCATGAACTTTGCCAATGAAGCGAACATCGTGCGCACATTGGGCAAGATCATCGACGCGGGGCACGTCTACAAAGGCACAAAGCCCGTTTACTGGAGCTGGGGGGCACACTCAGCAGTAGCTGAAGCTGAAATCGAGTACGAGGATAAGACCTCTACGGCTATTGATGTACGCTTTGCACCGCGTGACAAGAGCGCGATGCTGAGCGCCTTTGGCGCACAGGATGACGGTAGTGATGTCAGCGTTGTTATCTGGACAACCACACCGTGGACGATCCCGGGCAACCTGGCGGTCACACTGCACCCAGAGTTGCAGTATGCATTAGTAGCCGTTAACGACGAGCGTCTGATCATGGCTGAGGCAATGGTGGACGATGTCATGGCTCGTTACGGATTTGACAACGCGTCTATCGTGGGCACAACCAACGGCGAATCGCTGGCGGGCATGCAGCTTAAACATCCGCTTTATGAGCGCGATACGTTGATCATTCTTGGTGATTACGTAACTACCGAGGCAGGTACCGGTGCTGTGCATACAGCCCCTGATCACGGTGTGGATGATTTCTACGCTGCAAAAAAGGCAGGCCTTGAACTGCTGGACTACGTCAACGATCATGGCGTGTTCCGCGATCATGTAGAACTGTTCGCTGGCGAACACGTGATAAAAGTCGACAAGCACATGCTTGAGGAGCTCGAGAGCCGCGGACGTCTGGTCAAAAGCGAAAAGTACCAACACAGCTACCCGTTCTGCTGGCGTACTAAAACACCCATCATCTACCGTGCAACGCCGCAGTGGTTTATCGGTATGGAAACCAAAGGTTTGCGGGCCGACACTCTGGCTGAGATCGAGAAAGTGCAATGGATTCCTGATTGGGGCCAGTCGCGCATTCACGGCATGATTGCGGGTCGCCCTGATTGGTGCATCTCGCGCCAGCGCTACTGGGGCGTACCTATTCCTCTGTTCCTGCACAAGCAAACCGGTGAGTTACACCCTGACACCAGCCGACTGGTTGAAGAGGCGGCAGTGCGTATTGAGCAATCAGGCATTCAGGCGTGGTTCGATCTGGATGCAGAGGAGCTGCTGGGGGCGGAAGCTGCCAACTACGACAAGGTGAGTGATGTGCTGGATGTCTGGTTTGATTCAGGCACTACCTGGGCACATGTACTCCAGCAAAACAGCCAGCTTACCTACCCGGCTGACATCTATCTGGAAGGTTCAGACCAGCACCGCGGATGGTTTCACTCATCCATCTTGACAAGCGTTGCCGTGAATAAACAAGCGCCCTATCGTCAGGTGCTCACACACGGATTTACGGTCGATAAGAACGGGCGCAAGATGTCCAAGTCTCTGGGCAACGTTATCGCACCACAAAAGCTGCTGAAAACCTTAGGTGCAGATATCGTCCGGCTGTGGGTCTGCTCTGCTGATTACCGCGGCGAGATGACTGTCTCTAATGAGATTCTGGACAGAATGGCTGATGCCTACCGGCGTATTCGCAACACCGCACGGTACCTGCTGAGCGCTATCAACGACTTCGATCCAGACACTCAGATGGTGGCCCGCGAGGACATGCTGGAACTGGATCGCTGGGCTGTGGACTGTGCGCTGCAAACGCAAAACACGGTACAAAAGGCTTATGAAGCGTATCAATTTCACACCGTGTATCAAACCATCCTACATTTCTGCTCCATCGATATGTCCAGTTTCTATCTGGATATCATCAAGGATCGCCAGTACACCATGCCTGCCAACAGCCATGGTCGCCGGTCTGCTCAGAGCGCCATGTACCTGATCACGGATGCTCTGACGCGCTGGATTACACCGGTGCTCAGCTTTACCAGCGATGAGATCTGGCAGCACTTGCGTGAACAGTCTGACACTAACCGCGCCTCACGCTCATCCACGCCGTTTACCGAAACCTATCTGGATACCTTGTTCGAACTAGGTGATGATTCGGCGATTAGCCTGAGTGACTGGACAACGCTTGCCGAAGTGCGCGATGCAATATCAAAGTCGTTGGAAAAAATGCGTGCGGCGGGTGAAATTGGCGCAGCTCTTGAAGCCACTGTTACGATCTTCGCCTCGCCTGATATTCAACAGGTTTTGGCGAAGACCGGCGATGAACTTCGTTTTGTTTTTATTACATCCGATGCGAATGTTGCTGATCTGGCAGACAAGCCGTCTGCACTCGAAACATTGAGCTACAACGGACATGAATTTGCTGTTCACGCTGCCAAGGCTGATGGTGATAAGTGCGTGCGGTGTTGGCATTTGCGCACCGATGTAGGCTCAAATACAGATCATCCAGAGCTGTGTGGACGTTGTGCAGACAATGTCGCTGGTGAGGGCGAGACGCGCCACATTGCCTGATTGCCAACACAGCAGACGAGATTCATTATCGAGATTACTTTTTTCGTAACAACACTGAGCTGGATTATTCATAAAACCGCCTGTTTTGCCGCGTTTCATGGATAGTCCAGGTTAGCGTTCCAACAACTATCAAGAGTTTACAACCGCATGCCGCATTCACTGCGATACAGCATTGTTGCCATCATCGTCGTTCTCGATCAAATCACCAAAATCTGGGCTGATCGAACGCTCGAATTGTACCAACAAGTCTACGTTACCTCGTTTTTCAACATCACCAAAGCCTATAACTATGGGGCTGCCTTTAGTTTTCTGGATACACCTGGTGGCTGGCAGCGGTGGTTTTTTACAGCCATAAGCTTTGTGGTCAGTGTGGTGCTGTGTGTCTGGCTGTACCGCATAACACGTGCAGAGAAATGGCTGAGTCTTTCAATCGTACTCATCCTTGGTGGCGCTATTGGTAACCTGATAGACCGGTTTTATTACGGGTATGTGGTGGATTTCATACAGGTACATTGGAACGAAAGCTACTTTCCATCGTTCAATATTGCTGATGCGGCCATCTCTTGTGGCACTGCACTACTGCTGGTTCTCACCTTTTTTGAGAAGAGCGACGATACCGGTGAGAAGGCAGCGAAATAGCTGCTGGCTGCTTACCCTTTGACCCATGCCCGCAGCCAGCCGGCATTGGCGCACAAACTCACCCGTTTATTGGGTAGCTGATCATCACGTTTGCCTTGCCTGCCAGGAGGCCGTTGCTGGCAGGTTGCGGTAGACTAGACAGGTATTTTTGATTAACACTGCAACAGGTTTCTGACACTGCCATGCAAATATTACTCGCCAACCCCCGTGGTTTCTGTGCCGGTGTGGACCGTGCTATCGAAATCGTGGAACGCGCCATCGAGATCCATGGTGCCCCTATCTATGTTCGACATGAGGTTGTTCACAACAAATACGTGGTAGATGGCCTGCGAGACAAAGGCGCTGTTTTTGTTGAGGAGCTGGATGAAGTGCCTGATGATGCCACTGTTATCTTCAGCGCCCATGGCGTCTCCTACGCTGTAGAGAATGCCGCAAACACACGTGGCCTGCAGGTTTTTGATGCTACCTGCCCACTAGTCACCAAAGTCCACCTGGAAGTCGTCAAATACGCCAGAGAAGGCAAGGAGGTTATTCTGATCGGGCATGCCGGACATCCAGAAGTCGAGGGCACAATGGGCCGCTACGATACGAGCAAGGGTGGACGTATTATTCTGGTAGAAAAACCCGAAGACGTTGCCAATCTATCTATCAGAAATCCTGACGATCTGGCATTTGTATCTCAGACCACTTTGTCTGTCGATGACACACAAGACATTATTGATACACTTCGTCTACGGTTTCCGGGCATCTCGGCACCGAATAAAGACGATATTTGCTACGCAACCCAGAATCGACAGGACGCCGTCAAAAAGCTGTGTGAAGAGGTGGACTTACTACTCGTCGTGGGTGCCAGCAACAGCTCTAATTCCAACCGTCTGGCAGAGCTGGGGGAAAGAGCAGGCGTAGACTCATACCTTATTACGCGGGCTGTTGATATTCAAACTGACTGGCTGGCGGGCAAGAAAAAAATCGGTGTCACCGCCGGTGCTTCCGCACCCGAGATTCTTGTCAATGAGGTGGTTGAGCGTTTGCGTGCTGAAGGTGGGCAGACTGCCACCGAGTACGAAGGTATCAAGGAGACCGTTATATTCTCAATCCCGAAGGCGCTCAAGAGAATGAATGTTTCACGTGATGCCTAGCATGGATTATTCACAATAGACCCAGTCTGACAACTCCAGCCTTCGATGCCTGCAATGCAGGCATCGAAACTTAGCCTGCCTTCAGCAACTCTTGCACGCTAATCAGACGCGCGCTGGCCGCTGAAATAATTTTCCCAGGAGACGTCAAGTCGATCCCTGATTGCTGCAGCCGTCTGGCCAACAGCAAATTGCCGGCACTGGGAATTGAGCTGTGCTCCGAATCCGGCATCTCTGACTGGATGATAAGCAACGCTGCCGTCACCAGATCTGTGTAGACGATTTCACCGTTGTGCGCGCGGTACCAATCGCGGGCATTATGCGCAGCATCAACAAATTCCTCCCGATAATCCCAGGAAGTAATCAACCAACAACTCAGGATGACACGCAGGTTTTCTATCACTGCAGCAAGACTCTGGTCATCAGGGAATTTGTCAGCGTGCTTGTTGGCATAGGTCAACACTAACAACTCGCCAATGTCAGCCGTCAAGGCGACCAGCATAGCCACTTCAGGCTTCAGGTGCGGTAACTCTGAAGCAAGCACCTGAACAATGGAGGCACACAGTGTGGTCCTTTGTACATAGCGTGTCATGCGGTTGGCAATGACTTCACTGGCAGGCGTCATGGTGTTGGCCTGAAGCAAGGCTGCAACAGATCGCTGTGTTTCTTTAACGCCCAGCCGTGTGATCGCACCCCGGATACTGGATGTAGACTCACTGGTATTGGCGTCCACTTTATTGGCAGCGTTAACGATATGCGTAGCAAGCCCGGTATCACATTGAATGACTTCGGCAAGCTGGGGAATACCTGCCACATGTTGGTAGGCGTTGAAGATCTTGTGAGCCGAGTCAGGCGCTACAGCCAGCGATACTTGACGCTGATTCATGGCAGAAACAATATCGTTGAACACCAGGTTATCAAGCTCACCCACATGCACATCCATAACGCTCACCGCGTTCTTTTGCTGCTCTTTCATGAGGATGTCCAGCTGCTCTCTGCCGAACCGGACAATTTTTGCCACTGTGCCGGTACGAGCACTCTGATAGGCGCCTTTGTCCAGAAACAAAGGCTGCAAGGCTTCGGCAGTGCGAGCGGTGATCACACCCACCTCTTCCTTACCAGCATACAACGACAGTGAACCCTCAATCAAATACATCAACCAACGATGTGAGTTTTCAGGTTTGATCTGATCGTTACGCTGAACATGCACGACAGTTGCGCTTTTGCAGATGGCGACGCGGTTAATAGCGTTTAGCTCGCTAACAGGCGATACAGCACCTGCCGCTGCCAGTATCAGCGTGCTGTTTTCATCGGCTGAACTCGCAGCCGGTTTTGAATCACTCTTAAACACCATGTTACCTTCGTCCACTGGTTAACCCCTTAACTCGTGCCAAGGGGTATGGCAGATACTTATGTTGTATGGCGGCCAATCACAGAAAAAATTAAGCCAACCTGAGAATGTGCACCGTGAGCCACACTAGAACGTGGTGGTGCAGCCAGTAAATATTGTTGTATTCGGATCGCCCACGACCACCTGCCCCTCAACATCATTGCGAGTATCCAAACCGTAGGGGCTAGCGAAGTTCGCTGGCACCCTGTCCACTGCAGTCGCCTCTGTGGCAGGCATTGCTAGCCAAGCCTGGTAAGAGTCCGTTGTCTCTTCACCCAGAGCCTCGGCACGCGCCGTGATCTCTACATAAGCCCAATTAGCATTACTGGCGGGATACAACAATTCAAAAAATCCCGAACCATTAATGTCAGTGCGTAACGAACCACCTGATAGCGTAGCGAACCCACCTTCCACAGCAGCCAGAGAAGCAGGATCCTGTGGATCCAGGGAGCCGTTATTGTTTATGTCCTCACTTACAGGCCCCAAGGTATCAAGCAAACGGTCGCCATCAAAATCCTCTGCCTGACATACGACAATGCTACTGCTTAGCTGCGCCCATTGATCTGCATTAAAATCCTCATTAGCAGCAAGCGCCGCAGCTCGAGTCTGTCCGTTCTCATCCACTAGAACAAGCGCACCTTTGGCGTAACCCAGAGGACGCACACTCACTCTGACAGTGGCGTTCTCTAGCGGTGTACCCGAACCATCAGACACCTGTACGATCAATGGCATGGCGTACTGGGTACTCAGCGGTTTGATGGTAATCTGGTTGGACGAGCCAAGAGTGACATTCAACGCCCGCTTGAATACCGTCAATACCATTCTGTCATTAATGCTTGAGCCTTTAACTGTGGCCACAATATTGATTTCGTCTTGCTCTGTTGCACTCTCGCCACCCGTAAACGTCACGCTGGCAACACCTGCGCTGTTGGTAATCGCAGATGCAGGACTAAGCTGACCACCTTTCAAATCCAGCCCTGTAAAGCTTACATCAGTGTTTTTAACCGGGTTACCCAAGCGGTCTGTTACCAGAGCCGTAATGGTGCTGGTCTCGTTGATGTTAACCAACGAGGAAGACGCGTCGATAGAGAGTGTTTCTGGACCAGTAGCGATAAACTCAACATCGATGTCGGTCTCTGGAGCACTACCGTTTCCAGCCTCCACCGTAATTTTTGCAGGCCCCGCACTCGCCGAGCTAACGCGCACTGAGGCGTTGCCTAGAGCATCAGTGACAACCGCCGACGGTGCCTCTACCCGACCCGCAGTGATATTGAACGTGAGCGGCTGACCGACAACCGGCAACCCCTGACTGGTCCAGTTAACTTGAACCAGATTTTCAGTGCCTACCACAAGCTCCGACCCATCCTGCAAGTTAATGAAACTTAAAAAGTCTTCAACAACATTAAAACTATGGGTTACAGAGACGGTTGTGTTTAACGAGCTGATGCTCACCGTATCGTTTGAATTTTCACTGCCCACCGATATTTCCGCACGCCCATCAGTATCAGTCACTATCTCTGCCGGGGAGATTGAATTCCCTGCCGCTGACAAGACCGTTACAAGCTGATTAGCAATGGGTTCACCATTTCCTGCCATGAGCCGCACTACCAATTCAGCACTATCGCCGGATACAAGATTATCGGGCCCGGTAACCTCTAAAGTGCTACCAGAGGCTATGACTTTGACACTGGCTTCAAACTCACCTGCCGATACGGCAACGATAATGTCCTGATTCTGGAAATCTTGAGGCAAACGTAATGTGGCAATCGCTTCGCCGTTGTCGTCAGTCGAGGGGGATATGTTCTGCAATACCCCGCCGGTAGATCTGAAAGTAACATCGCTAGCTGCAACAGCATTGTTGTTATCGTCGGTCACCAGCGCCGTAATGGTAGCAACGTCTGTTCCGCCGGTTGCAATGCTGTTGACGTCACTGATCACTCGTAGTGTCAATTGTTCCACAGGTTCTGCTTCACCCAGTAGCGGTATTGAACCGTCACCACCACTAATCAGATCCCCGTTTGCATTGAAGATAGGCTGACTCGATCCTCCCTCCTCGTCAGTACGCGTCCCACACGATGTCAGAATGATGGAACCTGCTACTAGCAAAGCGCCTGCGTACAATCCTCTCATTGATGCTCTGGTTTGCATGTGCCTCTCCTAGCGAAAGCCGCCAATGTAATACTGGAAACCTATGGTGGCCGTTCTGAAAGCCCCATCATCGATGTCGAGTACGCTGAAGTTCAAAGACGTTGTAGCGTTGCCAAACAAATTGATTCCGAAGCCGATGGCATTGCCAGCGTCAGTGTTATTGAACTTGGAATCCAGATCCAGGCGCGCCTGACCGGCCAGAACATAGATACCCGTGCGATCCCATCGGTAGCCGATACGCAGCAACGCTGCCTGATAGTTGACCAGTGGATCACTCAGAATACTGTCTGTCTGATCTGAGCCCACGCCTACTGACAACTCGACACCGAGAAAATCCAGAAACTGCAGACCAACAACAGCTGACACTGTGCCAAGGCTCTTGTCCGACCCATTCGCGATATCCACGCTGCCATCAGTGAATCCAGCGCCGTAGTACAACTTCGCAACGTCACCTTCTGCGTGCGCTGCACTGCTCATCAGGCATAAGCCCAGCAACAGGCAGCCGATTAGTTTTCTCATCAGTAAATTCTCCGTTAAGCCTGATAGTCACGCGCAAGTGGTACGCCGCCTATATAAATTTGTGCGTAGACAGCCCGCGTGGAAGCGCCAATCAGCACTCACAACGTATCTGCCCTGTTAACAGGAGATGTCGGCAGTAGATTCTTATTCCTTAGTAACTTGCGACTGGGTAGAATGAAACTCTCTTCGCCTGACTGCTGAGGCTTTTGTGCTTTTCCTGAACAATTCGATCACCCGCCAGTCCCGTCGCACAGCTGATTCCCTGCGTTTATCCGCAGTGCTAATCATGCTGTCCACCTGTTTGCTGCTCAGTGCCTGTAACAGATCCCCCACGCTGCCCGATTCAGTTGATTCGCTGGTATTCAAAACACTTAGTGGACAAGACATAGCGCTTGCGAGCGTCAAAGGCCCAGTGCTGATCAATTTCTGGGCAACCGATTGTGCGATCTGCATTCACGAGATGCCCGATATGGCTCAACTCTATGCGGACTATGCGTCAGAGGGGTTTGAGCTTATAGCCGTGGCGATGTCTTACGACCCACCCAATCGTGTTCTGGAAATGGCGGAGCGAGAACAATGGCTATTTCCGGTCGCGCTGGATGTTACTGGCGAAGCGACGGCCTCTTTTGAATCCGTGAAAGGCACACCAACCAGCTTCCTGCTTGACAAGGATGGACAGCTGGTTGAACGGTATATTGGTGCAATCCCAATGGATACATTACGCAAACAGCTTGATAGATTACTGGAACTTGGTTAAATGCTCTGGATTAAAGCACTGCACGTTGTTTTCATGGTGACCTGGTTCGCTGGCCTGTTTTATCTGCCGCGAATTTTTGTATATCACGCGATGAGCGACCCTTCGAACAAGGGTCAGATAGACACATTCAAGGTGATGGAGCGCAAGCTGCTGGCCATCACCAACATCGGCGCTTTACTGACCATTGTATTTGGCACAGTGCTTCTTGTGGTGTGGCTACCCGGCCTGATGACGCTGGCATGGATGAAAATCAAGTTGCTATTGGTAGTCGCACTTTTTGGCTATCACTTGTATTGTGCAAAACTTGTCAAGGTGTTTCGTGACGATGCTAACACCCACTCCCACGTTTGGTACCGCTGGTTTAACGAGGTTCCGGTGGCAGGGCTATTCGGTATCGTCATCATGGTAATTGTGCGACCGTTTAGTTGATAGACAGCCCCTGGATAGCGTTCACGGTCATGGCTGCATTGATGCAGTCTGTCCGGACAGCTGGGCAAAAACGTCTAACCAGCAGCGTCACGGCGATGAGCTCCACGTTAATTCGCTATGTATTTGGTCTGCCCTTTGTCATCGTCTATCTGTTCTATGTTGCTGGGGATCAGAGTGTGGCTCTGGTTGCAGACGCACTGATCAATCAACGGTTTGTACTGTTTGCCTCGGCAGCAGGAATCGCTCAGATCATTGCCACTTTTCTGCTGATACGCGCATTCAGTTACCGTAACTTTACTGTCGGCACAAGCTTTGCCAAAACAGAAGCAGTACAAACTGCCGTCATCGGTATGTTGTTGTTCGGCTCCGCGTTGTCACCCATCGGCTGGCTGGCGGTGGCCATCGGATTCATCGGCGTATTCATCGTTAGCATGCCCACAGCGAATCAGCGCTGGGAACCAGGAGCTGTCGCGTTTGGCACGTTATCGGGCACCGCCTTCAGCCTAACATCACTGTGCTTGCGCGAAGCTAGCCTCAGTCTTGATCTGGCTGTCGTCCAGAGTGCAGCTATCACCCTTGTCTATATGGTGGTGCTGCAGTCCTGTGTTTGTGTCGCCTATACGTTGGCACGCGAGCCTGATCAATTCAGCGCTATTTCCAAGCGACTACCATTGAGTTTTTTCGTGGGTGTCACTAGTGCGCTAGGGTCGGTGGGCTGGTTTACCGCTATGACGTATCAGAACCCCGCACTCGTCAAGTCTCTAGGGCAAGTCGAGTTTCTGTTTACGCTGGCCATCACCACTTTGTTTTTCAAGGAGAGAGTCACGGGGCGCGAACTATCGGGTGTTGTGGCAATTGCGCTCAGTGTGGTGCTGATAGTCAGATGGCATTAATGGCCACTGAGTTCAGCTGCTAACGAGCAACGGTTCCAACTCAGCCAGTGCGCGTTTGTAGACCTTGCGCTTGAAAAAAATGACTCTTTTTGACGGCTCCCAATAATCCACCCAACGCCAGTCTTCGAATTCGGGCTTTGGACTGTTAGCCAGGTCTACAGCACTTTCACTACCCAACATGCGCAACATGTACCAGATCTGCTTTTGGCCGATACACACAGGGATCTGGTTTCGACGAACGTAGCGTTTTGGCAAACGATATCGTAGCCACTCTCGTGTACAGCCCAATACATCGACGTCATCGGGATTTAACCCGGTCTCTTCCTTGAGCTCACGGTACATCGCCTGCTCTGGCGATTCTGACTGATCGATGCCACCTTGCGGAAACTGCCAGGCATCCTGACCAATACGCCTGGCCCAGAACACTTGGCCAGCAGTATTACTCAAGATGATGCCGACATTAGCTCGATAGCCATCATTATCAATCACGTCGGAATTCTTCATTTATGTCTCTCGCCCGATTCTTCCAAAAATAACGGGGCTGTGCAAACGAATTAATATACAAAACGACTTGTTCTCAACACCCTTGCAGGCTGGAAAGCCCTGCCTGCTGTTGAGCGCTCGTGGTACGCAAGTGTAGAAGAATCTACCTACAAAAGCTCCCATGCTTAGGTACGAGGCAACGTTACGCCCTTCTGGCCCTGATACTTGCCGCCTCTGTCTGCATACGACGTGTCGCATATCTCATCACTTTCGAAGAACAGCATCTGCGCTATTCCCTCGTTGGCGTAGATTTTCGCCGGTAGCGGTGTGGTGTTGGAGAATTCCAGCGTTACATGGCCCTCCCACTCGGGCTCCAGGGGCGTTACGTTTACGATAATGCCGCAGTTGGAGACGAAAACGCCAGCTTCTAATGCAAAGTTTCCAGTCTCTGGTGCCGTGAGGCAGTAAACATCATGTGAGCCAGACACTGTTCTCACACTGACCACCTTATGGTTTGCAACAGGCTCGCCACGAAATGCACTCAGCACTTGAGGAAAGCGTCGAAACACGGATCGATCCACACCCAGCTCACGTGCTGCCCCTCGAATGCTGCCGGTTTTATCCAGAGCCGATCGCACTGCTACCGCATCGATATCATGGCGAATCTTGAGATTACGCGCGTGCTCTGCCTGCGCCAGACGCCTGGATTCAGGCGCCTTAGCCCAGACGTTACGAGAAAATTCAGAACGCTCCTGACGAGCCTGCTCATTACCATCCCAGAAGCTCGCCAGTCTTGCGCTCTGATGCTCCCGCTCATCTGCAGTCCACCGAGCAAGCTGTTTTTCGTTCAACGCTGCTCTGGTCGTGGCGTATTCATCAGCGTGCCAGAATTTTTGAGCACGCATTGATTGCTGCTTCCGGTAGTTTGCATACCACTTGTCGTTCTTGCGCAGCTCCGAAAGTGACTGCCTGATGCTTAAACCGTGCTCTTGTCGGTCAAACCCCTCACCAAAACTAATGGCGTTGTGCATGCTGATGTGTTCGCTGGCATCCATTCGCATGATATTGAACGGAGAATTATTGGTTCGGCAATGATCAATGTGATGTCGGTGCGTGTCCGGCACATCGTCGTAAGCACCGTGGCGCAGATTCCATTCATCAGCCATACGATGGGTGGGATACATGTACCCGGTTAACGGCTGAAAAGTCATCTCGTAACCGCGGCGTAACGTGCGATACAGCGGCATCAAAGAACTTTCCGCCATAAGCTCAGCTGCTGGACACATCGTTCCATCACGCATAAGAAATTCATGATCTGGCGTGGCTCTTATGACCTCGCCATTATCGAGTTCCACTTCAACAAGCGAATCTTGTCCTACTAGGCGCGGTGCTTCCAATTCCTGAACAATCACCTTACCGAACTGGCCAACGCCGTATCCATAGAAGCGCTCGCCTTCAGAAGCGCCTGTGGCCATTTGTTCAAGGCTCAACGATCGCCCGTCAGCCAGAGCCACTTTAGTATCCGCTGAAAAACAACGTGCATAAGTGCTCTTTCCAAGGCAAACCGTCAAGACACTGCGGGGAATCCGGAAGTATTCGACGGTACGAGCCAGTGCAAACGAGTTGGGCGGGATGATGCAGGTGTCGGATTTAAGATCGACAAAGCTGTTGGGATCAAAGCTCTTGGGATCAACAATAGAATTGTTGATATTGGTAAATATCTTGAATTCATCCGCGCAGCGCACGTCATATCCATAGCTTGAAGTGCCATAGGAGACGATTTTCTGATTGTCACTGTCTACACGGATCTGACCTGCCTCGAAGGGCTCGATCATGCCGTGCTCTTCAGACATGCGCCGGATCCATTTATCTGCTTTGATAGCCATGATGCTGCCCGCCTCAGGTGTTCTGGATGACGATATTCGGGAACTTCGACGTATAGTCTTTCGCTTGCGTGGACAAACGAGCAGCAGCCTTGCGCGCTATTTCGCGGTAGATTTCTGCCGTGCGCCCGTTGGGCTCAGAGACAACCGTCGGCTTGCCAGTATCAGCTTGCAGCCGAATATTCATTTCCAGCGGCAGCATGCCCAGTAACTCGATGTCAGCTTCGGATGCCATCGTCTGGCCACCGCCTTTGCCGAAAATGTGTTCTTCATGACCACAGCTGCTACATATATGCGTGGACATGTTTTCCACGATACCCAGGATAGGCACTTCTACTTTTTCGAACATTTTCAGACCCTTGCGTGCATCCAGAAGTGCGATGTCCTGCGGGGTAGTCACAATGATTGCGCCACTGACAGGGACTTTTTGCGCAAGGGTTAGCTGGGTGTCACCGGTGCCAGGGGGTAAGTCGATGATCAGATAATCAAGATCACGCCATTTGGTGTCATTAAGCAGCTGCTCAAGCGCCTGAGTCACCATAGGACCACGCCAGATCATCGGCGTCTCTTCGTCAATCAGGAAGCCGATGGACATGGTTTGAACACCGTAGTTTTCCATGGGCTCCAGACTTTTTCCGTCCACAGACTCCGGTTGCCCGGATAAGCCCATCATGCGAGGCTGGCTGGGTCCGTAGATGTCAGCGTCCAGTAACCCTACCGTGGCACCTTCAGAGGCCAACGCCAGCGCCAGATTGACTGAGGTAGTGGATTTGCCCACACCGCCCTTGCCTGAGGCCACTGCAATGATGTTCTTGACGTTCTCCAGGCGCTTTACGCCATGCTGAACAGAATGCGCAAGAATCTTGTGCGAGATATTGATCGTGGCATTGCTAACCTGCGCATGTTGTTCCAGCGACTCACTGACCATGCCGCGCAGCGCATCTGCCCAGCGTCCACAGGGGTATCCCATAACCAGATCGACGGTGACCGCATCCCCATCAATACGGATGTCCTGCACTGATTTGGACGCCAGCAAAGACTTGTCAAAATGTGGGTCAATCACCTGATCAAGGGCTGATTCGATTTTTTCGCGTGAAACTTCTGACATCCGACTACAAGGCTCCCACTTAATATTTGGACTGTTAAACTAGGCATCTGCGAACAAGCTGATAACGGGTGCTAGGTACTAATCCTCTCTCACCGTTTTATACTAGAACGCAGGCTTTTGTTTACCGTGAACTGACGCAACCCACGACTATACACGTTGCGGCGCCTCTACCGCGACCCTACTGTTTTGCCTGATCGTTGGTATCACAAACGCCGTCCAGTTTGCATCCTCACATCTTCGAGAAAACCGACTTCCGCCATGAGCCGTCAGATACTGGTTACCAGCGCCCTTCCCTACGCCAACGGTGCCCTTCACATGGGGCACATGCTCGAGTACATTCAGACCGATATCTGGGTTCGCTATCAGCGCTTGGCTGGCAATCAGTGCCAGTGGGTGTGGGCTGACGACGGGCATGGTACGCCCATCATGCTAAAGGCTGAGGCCGAAGGCATCACACCACTTGAGTTGATTACTCGATGTAAAGCAGAACACGAGCGCGACATTGCAGGCTTTTTGCTCTCACCAGACAATTTCCACACCACGCATTCTGATGAGAACCGGGAGATGGCTGAGCTCATCTATACGCGGCTGCGTGATGCAGGTCACATCGTAAAACGCACGATCAAGCAGCTGTACGATGCAGAGAAAGCCATGTTTCTGCCGGACCGCTTTGTTAAAGGAATCTGCCCCAACTGTGACACGCCGGATCAATACGGTGACAACTGCGAAAAGTGCAGCGCCACCTACGAGGCCACAGAGCTCAAAGAACCCATCTCTCAAGTGTCCGGCACCACGCCAGAACTGCGCGACTCAGAGCAGTATTTTTTCGCACTGAGTAAATTTAACGACATGCTCAGCAGCTGGACGGCCAGTGGCACCTTACAACCCGAGGTGGCCAACAAACTCAAAGAGTGGCTGGAGAGCGGTTTACAAGATTGGGATATTTCGCGCAATGCGCCTTACTGGGGTTTTGAGATTCCTGATGCACCGGGCAAATATTTTTATGTGTGGCTCGATGCCCCTATTGGCTATATGGCCAGCCACAAAAACCTGGCTGCGCGTACCGGTGAGAACTGGGAGGAGAGCTGGAAAGAAGGCTCGAATGTTGAGCTGTATCATTTTATCGGAAAAGACATCACCAACTTCCATTGCCTGTTCTGGCCAGCCATGCTTGAGGGAGCAGGTTTCCGTAAACCTACCGGCGTTTTCTGCCACGGTTTTCTGACCATCGACAACTTGAAAATGTCCAAGTCACGCGGCACCTCGATCACCATCGAAACATGGCTCAAGCATTTGAAGCCTGAATACCTGCGCTACTACTTTGCCTCAAAGCTCACTGGCAGCGTGGTCGACATGAACATGAATTTCGAGGACTTCACGACGCGCTGTAACGCCGATCTTGTGGGTAAGGTTGTCAATATCGCAAGCCGGTGTGCAGGCTTTATAACCAAGAAATTCGACGGAAAACTATCTGAAGAATACCCCGCGAATTCATTGCATGATTACGAAGTATTCACCTCCGCAAAACAGATTATTGGCGAATATTACGAGCAACGCGAGTACGGCAAAGCCATGCGTGAAATCATGATCCTGGCAGAGCATGCCAACACGTACATCAACGATGCAGAGCCCTGGGTGAAAATCAAGGATCCTGACAAGGCTGCTGAAGTTCAGGCCATCTGCACCATTGGGCTGAACTATTTTCGCGCCATTGTTACCTATCTTAGCCCTGTGCTACCGGACATAACAGCAAAAACCGAACAATTCCTCAATACAAGCCTGACGCTAGAGGGTCTTGAGCAGCCCCTTGTCAATCACACTATCAACGCCTACAAGCCGATGATGACCCGTGTGGAGACGTCTCAAGTTGACAAGATTCTAGAGGAGACACTTGCCAACGCACCCGCAGAACCTGTCGCTGCCAGCACGCCCGACATAGAACCACTGAAACCTGAAATCGAGATTGATGATTTCAACAAGGTTGATTTGCGTGTAGCTGTGATTGTCGATGCACAGGCGGTTGAGGGTGCCGACAAACTGGTGGAATTAACACTGGATATCGGTATTGAAAAACGTACGGTATTTGCCGGTATCAAAGCCGCCTACAAACCTGAAGACCTTATCGGCAGAAGTACTGTCATGGTCGCTAACTTGAAACCGCGAAAAATGCGTTTTGGCCTGTCAAGCGGCATGGTGCTGGCAGCAGGCCCGGGCGGCTCTGATATTTTCATACTCACACCAGATGACGGTGCGAGTGCTGGCATGCGCGTCAAGTAGTCTGATGCGCGATGTCGCGCTCATCCTGCTGGGCACTGTGCTGGTCAACAACTTTGTGTTGGTGCAGTTTCTCGGCCTGTGCCCGTTCATGGGCGTATCCCGACGCGTGGATTCCGCCATCGGGATGGGTGTGGCAACCACCTTTGTACTCACACTGGCCACCAGCGTGAGCTATCTGGTTAATCGCTGGTTGCTAGTGCCTTTTGAGCTGGAGTATCTGAGAACACTGAGCTTTATTGTGGTGATTGCCATAGTGGTTCAGTTCACGGAAATTGTCATACGGCGCCAGAGTCCTTTACTGCATAGGGTGCTGGGGCTGTACCTACCGTTGATAACCACCAACTGCGCAGTGCTGGGCGTGGCACTGCTGAGCATCCAGCAACAACACTCATTGTTCGAGGCCATGGTGTACGGGTTTGGTGCGGCCGCAGGCTTCACACTGGTACTGGTCTTGTTTTCTGTCATGCGCGAACGCCTTGAACTTGCCGATATTCCCACGCCGTTCAAGGGCAGCGCTATTGCCCTGATAAGTGCTGGCATCATGTCACTGGCATTTATGGGTTTTTCAGGGCTGACGTGATGGGTGCACTGTTTACCCTAGTAGGTGTCTTGCTTGGTATAGGGCTAGTGGGCTATGCCTTGTCGCGACTTGCTGAACCCGCAGCAAAACAAGCTGTATCAGTGAACCTCAAGACAGATGTCAACGAACTCGATGCGCCTGAGAGCAACAATGCCGCCGCTGCCTCGGCTGCAAGTATCGATGCAGTCAGCTCGCAAAAAGACGCAGAGCTTATCGAAAACCTGAACCGACGCCTGCCACAGACTCAATGCGCGCAATGCGGGTATCCGGGCTGCCGTCCGTACGCAACTGCGATCATTAATGATGGTGTACCTATCAATCAATGCCCACCCGGTGGTGATGCACTTATCGAAGAGCTGGCTGACTTTCTGGGTGTCGAGGCGATACCTCTGGATACGGACAAAGGTGAAACAAAACCAGCACAGCTTGCACTCATTATTGAGCCAGACTGTATTGGATGCGCACTGTGTATTGCAGCGTGTCCGGTAGATGCCATTGTAGGCGCTTCAAAGTACATGCATACCGTTATTGCCAGCCAATGCACCGGTTGCGAGCTCTGCCTGCCTCCGTGTCCTGTGGACTGCATAGAACTACGCCCAGTGCCGGTGCCACTGCATCGATGGCAGTGGCCGAAACCTGCATGAACAACACCCTCAAGCTTTTCATCTCTCGACTCACGTCGAAGCTACCGCGAGGCAAACAGGCTCTCTTGCCGATCGCACCTGATGGTGGGCTGGCCCTGGCTCGAAACAAGCCGGGATTGTTGCCAGTTGCAGTGCACATTCCAGAATTGGCGCTACCCGATCAGCTGGTTTTTCCGTTAACGGACTATGCCAAGCAAATCATGTGCGCTGAGGTCGAAGTTGGTGCATCGGTAAAGACAGGCGACCGATTGGCTAAAGGCATCATTGCAACCGCAAGCGGTACGATCAGCGCTATTGAATCTCGCGCTATTATCCACCCTTCACATCGCAACGTGCCGTGTATTGTCATCGATGTTGATCATACAGTCAGTGATGATCCCAAAACTCTGCCACCACTATCAGTACCTACCGTAGAACGCCTGGAACAGGCTTGTATTTCAGGTTTGGGCGGCGCCGGTTTTTCCACAGCGCATAAACTGAGAATCGCAAAAAATACGCCGACACCCATTCACACGTTATTGGTAAACGCGGTGGAATGCGAGCCACTTATCAGTTGTGATGAAGCGCTTATTCGCAGTGACGCCACCGCGATTGTTACGGCAATAGTCTCCATGATGCAATTAACAGGCTGCGCGCAATGTATCGTTGCGATCGAAGAGGACAAACTGGACGCTGCAGCTGAGCTATCGCAGGCGTTGTTAAATTATCAAACCGCCCTGCCTGTCAATTCAAATGATTCGCCGATAACACTCATGCCTGTATCGGCAATCTACCCTTCAGGCGCAGAGAAAGTATTGGTACAACGAGTTACAGGCTTAGCCCTTGAGTCCGGCGAGCGCGCAGTTGATAGGGGTATCGTTTGCCTGAATGTTGCCACGATTTTTTCAGCATGGAAAGCGGCGTCTGGATACCCCTTGCTATCGCGAATCATCACAGTGGCAGGTAGAAATGCTAAACAGGCCGTTAACGTGCGCGTACGAATTGGCACCGCCGTAGCACACGTACTTGAGCACACCAACAACTTAGCGGCATCCACAACAGCACGCGTGCGAGTTGGAGGACCACTCAGTGGATTTGATTTACTTGACACCTCTGTTCCGATAACGGCGACCACCAATTGTATTGCCATAGAGCCTATCGCCACACCCACCAAAACCGGCGCCTGCATACGATGCAGCCAGTGTAGTGATGTGTGCCCTGTCAACCTTGTTCCTCAACAGCTTCACTGGTACGCCACTGCTGACGACTTGAACAGTGCCATGCGCTTCGGACTGGACAGCTGTATTGAGTGCGGATGCTGCGATGTTGTGTGTCCCTCATCAATACCCCTGACAGCAACATTCCGATACGCACGTACCGGCTGGCGCGAACAGCAGCAGCAACACGTCGATGCTGAACTTGCCAGAACACGCTTTGAGTCACATGAGTCACGCGTTGTACTTAGAGAGCAAGAAGCCACGCGCATACGCGAACACAAAAAAACGCAACTGGCATCTGCTGACAACGCGATTGGTGACGCGCTGGCGCGTGCCCGTGCGCGTAAGAACAAACGATGAGTAATCTGACACTGGATACGGCGGCTGTTACCTATCAGCGACGCTCAGTAGCAACCATTATGTTGCACGTGATTATTGCTCTGGTTCCGGGAATTGCGTTATACGCATTGCTTGTGGACTACCGAATACTGCAAAATACCGTGATCGCATGCTCGGCAGCTATACTATTTGAATGCGGATTTGTCTGGCTGCGCAAACGATCAATACTTGCAGCGATCAAAGACACAAGCGTTGTCTTGGCGGCCATACTATTGGTGCTTAGCGTACCGCAGAGTTTGCCGACGTGGCAGTTAATCACGGGTGTGTTTATCCTGTGTTCATTAGGCAAGCACGTATTTGGTGGTCTGGGACATAATCCATTCAATCCAGCCATGGTGGCCTATGCTGTGTTGATTGTATCTTTTCCACTAACGATGACACAGTGGAGCACAGAACATGGATTTCTGGACCTCACTCACGATGCTTCTATTAATAATGACAAGCCACCTGTAAACGCGACGGCAAACAACAATTGGGACGGTGTTACCAGCGCAACACCACTGGACAGGCTAGATGCATTTCAACGCGAATACATTGCGCAGATCACAACGGCGGGCGAGACGGAGCCGACAGCACATGGCACGAATGAAGACTCTGCAAACTCTTACGTAGACCACGCAATAGAAAATTACCAAATCTCATTACTAGTCACACAATCAGACTGGATCTGGATAAGCGGTGCATGGCTGGTTGGCGGACTGTATCTGCTATTAATGCGTGTTATCAGCTGGCATATTCCGGTTGCGGTGTTGGCAAGCCTATGGATGCTATACACACTGTATGGCCTGGGTTCTTCAGGTCCGGTATTGCCAGCAACCATTGCCTTGTTTTCAGGCGCCATTATGTTGGGTGCGTTTTTCATCGCGACCGATCCTGTCAGCGCTGCCACTAGTGAATCGGGCAAGCTTGTGTACGCAACCGGCATCGGCATACTGTGCTTTGTCATCCGTGAGTTCAGTGCCTACCCGGAAGGAATCGCTTTTGCTGTGTTGTTAATGAACATGTGCGTACCGTTGATTGACTATGCGTTCACCCGCAATCGTATCAAACGTCATGCGCCTCGCCCATCTGACGCACACGACTCCGACTCATGAGCTCACCGGAACGCACCGGCGTGACACTTGCAGCAGCCGTACTAATAGCCCTTGCGCTGTTAGTGAGCATCAGCCAGCTTACGCGTGAGCGCATTGATCAGGCTCAACAAGCCTTGCGTCTGGAGAATTTATCAGCCGTTCTGCCGCCTGGCGAATTTGATCAGAATCCTGTCCATTCGGTACGACAACATGTTGCACCGGAACTCGGTGGACAAGAGTTGCTCGATATTTACACCGCTTTCACACACGATTCACCGGTAGCTGCGGTTCTGGAGATCTTGGCGCCAGACGGTTATAGCGGCAACATTCGTATTCTATTAGGACTGCTTTACAGTGGCGAAGTGGTGGCGGCAAGAGTGATCGAACATAAAGAAACTCCAGGACTAGGTGATGGTATTGAATATCGAAAATCTAACTGGATAGCGCAGTTCGATGGGCGCTCAATGACGGGTGATGAACCCGCCACCTGGCAATTAAAGAATGCCGGCGGTGACTACGATGCCTTGACCGGTGCCACCATCACCTCGCGCGCCGTATTACAGGCAATCCATCGAGCCGTACAGTGGTACGACAGCAACAGGTCGCAGGTATTTGCCCAATGAACAACATTAGCGCAGATGTGCCCGAACAAGACTCAACAGCAAGCCCGAATTCAGCAGCGGGTGTAAACGCTGGCCTTTGGCGACAAGGCTTGTGGCAGGAAAACCCTGCCCTTGTGAAACTACTCGGTCTTTGCCCCCTGTTGGCGGTCAGTAATAATGTCACCAACGCTCTTGCATTAGGCCTTGCCACCACTCTGACACTTTTGGTCAGTAACGTTGCCGTATCGCTCTTACGCGGCTACCTGATACAGTCTATCCGCTTGCCAGTGTACGTTCTGATCATCGCTAGCTCAGTCACCAGTATTGAATTGCTCATGCAAGCTTGGTTACCTGCATTGCACGCTTCTCTGGGAATTTTCCTGCCGCTGATTGTCACAAACTGCCTGATTATTGGTCGGGCTGAGGCCTTCGCTTCTCGGCAGCCTGTTAGCACAGCGAGTATCGACGCCTTGGCCATGGGTATTGGCTTTTCATGGGTACTGATCTGTCTGGGTGCGATTCGCGAAGTGATAGGTCAAGGAACTCTCTTCCATGACACCCATCTGTTGTTTGGGGAATATGCCAGACAATGGAGCCTTACGATTCTGGCACCCGAGTACACCATGCTGATCGCATTACTACCACCGGGCGCATTTATCCTATTAGGATTGTTACTGGCGCTAAAAAACATCATTGACGCCAACTACTCCAAAAGTCACTAATCCACAGGTCACACCACCATGTTATTCACTCAGGACCGTACACGAACCCGCCAGTTGTTTCGGCAAGCCTGGGCAAAGCACAAGGAGGATCAAACACTTGAACCTCTCGAAAAAGAAATCGTCACTTTGTTGAAAGAGCATCCTGAATATCACAATCTATTAAGTGGTGATGAGGATGTTCTGGATAAAGAATTCAAAGCTGAGGATGGCAGGGAAAACCCGTTTTTACATCTGAGCCTGCATCTGGCACTTCGTGAACAGGTGGGTACTGACAGGCCTGCAGGTATTGCCTCACTGACTCGATCGTTATTGCTCAAGCACGGTGATGGCCATACCGTGGAGCATTTGATGATAGAAAAATTGGGCTTGTACCTTTGGGAAGCACAACGTCAGGAGCGCATACCTGACGAGGCGGCGTATTTAAACAGTCTTCACGATTTGCTATAGCTCCACCTGTAAGTCAAGAAAGTACCCGGCGCTATTACTTCACAAAACCACAAGTTACAACTCAAGAGCACGCTACTTCTGCCGCCGAGCACGGCTGACTTGCCTCTCTTTGTTGTTCTCGCACTACGGTAATGCGACACAAGCCTGCAGTTGAGACAACATCAATGCAATAGTAGTTGTTTTACGCTTAAGGAAAAAGTCATAGCGTCGATTATTAGGTCAGGCTGGTTGTAAAAATTAAGCACATTCTTGCCGGAAGCTTGTGGCTACAGCCGCTTTCCAATTTCTGGCCCAATGCTCAGACATATTATGCGTCATATCTTCACTGTTACCGCGGCTGCTCTTTCTTTAATAGCTATCTCGCAGAACTCGCTCGTTAGTGCCAATGAGCCAGACGGCTCATTCAGATTCCACAAGAACGCAGGCGTAAGCGCACTGCCGACCCGAACGCGTCAACCGCAACTTGGCGCTGCACATGCCCTTAGTTTGACGACCGATTTACATCGGCAGATGAGTGATACAGAGCGTGATCAGATTCGTCGATTGGGTCCATGGCTAACCGAAGGTGCCATCTCGCACAACGCACAGGTTCTGATTCGATTCATTCAGGACGCTCGTGTACATGGCTTGAATCCTGAGACCTACCAACTCTCCAGAATTCTCAGAACCGTTGATCTGCTATCGCATCTGGACAAAAACCAACCAGCAGAATCCACAAACAATTCGTCTTACCTGCAAAGCGACGAAGCTGCGTTGAGATTTACATTAAACGATCTGCTGGACTCAAGCTTTATCACGCTGGCCAATCACTTGGGCCAGGGTGTTGTTGATGGTCGCGCTCTCCAAAGAAGACTCTACCGTGATGCCCCAAAAATCAAAGCGTTCAACATGCTGGTATCCATCAGTAGTGCTGAGCTCAGTGTTGCCGAGGCCTTGTCATCGGTTGTCCAATCTCACCCCGAGTACATTCGCCTGACAAAAACGATGCGCAACCTGCTAACCGAGCGCTCTACAGGCATTGCCCGAACGCAAGTGGCAGCGAGTAATAATGCGCAACTGATCTCACAAGCCAACGACAAACAAAGTATCCGAGAGCGCCTGCTGGAGACTGGCGATCTGAGCTTCGAGGCCTATGCCGCACCCAATATCGATGCCGAGCTACTCAAAGCGCTACGCGCCTTTCAGGCACGCAACGGCCTCGAACAAAACAGCTTCGCCGATGAGAAAACCCGTGCAGCGCTCAACAAAGGCGTTGACGATGACATGGAAGCGGTGGCACTCAGCCTAGAGCGATGGCGCTGGTTGCCACGAGAATTGGGCGATCGACACGTGTTCGTCAACATCCCCGATTATCGCGTCAAAGTGGTAGAAAACAATGTAACCAAGCTTTCCATGCCCGCTGTTGTGGGTAAATTCAAACATCAAACGCCCTCATTCTCACGAGATATGAGCTATATGGAATACAACCCGACATGGACAGTACCTGCATCGATCGCTAATAAGGAGCTGGTGCCAAAAGAGCGCAGATCACCGGGCTATCTGGTTTCCCGCGATTTTGATTTTCTCAAACGCGTAGGTAACCGTTTGGTAAAAGTGCCTGCTGATACGGTGACGCCCGAAGAATTGAACTCCGCCAGATTCCCGTACGTACTGCGGCAACGTGGCGGACCTATCAATGCTCTGGGGCGGATGAAATTCATGATGCCTAACCAGTACGCTATCTATCTGCATGACACGCAAGCTAAAAAGCACTTTACGCTCAATGACAGAGCTTATAGCCACGGCTGCATAAGATTGGGGGACCCCGATGCACTGGCTCAACTGTTAATGAGTAGCGACGGCTATAGTGATGAAAAAATTGCTCAATCAATGAGATCCACTAAAACCCACCGGATTCGTTTCCGACAACCTGTACCTACCCACCTTGTCTATTTCACTACATGGGTTGATGAGAACAACATCTTGCAAAGCCGTCCAGACATCTATCGCCACGACGCCAAGCTTCTCACAGCATTGCATGGTGCAGGTACCTTACTAAGCAAACTGACAACCAGCTCGTTATAAGCTAAGTGAAGGGTCAATCATTGCTGTTTGGCGCGACGCCATAACGCGTCCAACTCTTCTGGAGTCATGCCAGACAGTGATTGATCTGCTTGTGCGGCGTAGTGTTCAACTCGTCGGAATCGCTGTTCAAACTTGATACTGGCTTGTCGCAAGGCAGCTTCCGAGTCCACACCGGCGTGGCGTGCAAGATTCACGACGGTGAACAGTAAATCACCGATTTCATCGCTCACAGCGGCAGGCTCGTTATCTGCCATGGCCTCGTGCACTTCCGCAATTTCTTCGTCCAGTTTTTCCCACACTGGATGAATATCCGGCCAGTCAAAACCGGTTCGTGCAGCACGCTTCTGAATTTTGTCGGCCAGCTTCAACGCAGGTAGATTAGGTGCAACACCATCCAGCGCTGAAGTAACAGCAGGTGTATCCCTATCCAGAGCTTTTGCCTTAGATTGCCGCTTGTTCCGGCGTTCCTCGGCCTTGATCGACTCCCACGACGCTTTTAACTCAGCCTCAGTCTTGAACACCACATCACCGAATACGTGAGGGTGACGTCTTACCATCTTGTCGCAGATGGCCTGTGTGACATCATCAAAGTCGAAAAGATTGCGCTCGCTGGCCATCTGCGCATGAAACACCACTTGTAAGAGCAAATCCCCAAGCTCATCTTTTAAATCGTCCAGATCGCCACGTTCGATGGCATCAACAACCTCATAAGCCTCTTCTAGAGTGAAGGCTGCAATGCTGCTAAAGTCTTGTTTGATGTCCCATGCACAGCCAGTCTCGGGATCACGGAGCTGGCGCATGATGTCGCGCAGCTGATCGATGGGTACGCTCACAAGCCCGTCCTCCGGATAGCGCAGAGATACCGACGGATGCTCATTCCGATCAGAAAGAGATACTCAAACCGACATGTGCGCTTCGATCGAGTGTGACATTTTCAAAATCATTAGTATCAAAACGAATTCGTCGATACCCGATGTAGGCACGAGCCCGCGTCATGATGTCCACTTGCAAGCGCACAGCTACCTCACCATAACGCTCTGCATCTGAAAAACTGGTGATGCTAGGCGCATAAAAGCCTTCGAAGGTAAGATCTACAGGATTGAAATTTCCGGGCTTCAGCAACAGACCTGCCTGAAAACCCAAGGCCAATGCGCCCACGGTTTCGCTGTCTTCTTCCTGAATTTGATCATTAATTACGCTGATGTTCCCGCCAAGAAGTCGCATGCCTGCGCTGATCTGGTACTGCGACGATCTCGATTCGCGATAACCGCGAGCCAGGAGCGTACCGTGCACGATGTTATCGCTGGCCTCGTTGAAGAAAAGCCCCAAAGAAATCTCCGAACCTCCGCTTTCTCCCTGAAGCCTGCTCCGGTTCAATGGGTCCTCGTTGAACACATAAACCAGATTGGCTGTCTCATTACTCAGCGATAAGTCCAGAGCTGCGGCCCAAAGAGTCGCAGGCGCTGTTAGCAGAATGGCTGCTGCAATCAGTTTTTTCATTTCACACCCTAAGACCGCCTAATATTATGCGCTAAGTGTAGACGTGTATTCAGGGCTGACAAGGAAAACTCGCACTATGTGTCAAATTTTGGGCATCCACTTGCTCAACTCCTCCACTCGATTCTCCAGCTTGGACACTGACACCTTTTCACTGGTCCCTAAATCCTGAGCAAAAAGCGATACCCGCAACTCTTCAAAGGCCCAACGCAGCGTCTGATGAGCCGTGCGATAGTGCGGATCATCGTCCTTGTCGCCCGGCAGAGCACAGAATCGCTCCCATACGGGTAGAAACTCAGAGCGCCGCCGCCGATCCTTATCCGGTGCCCTGTCGATAGCATCCAGTCGTTTATCCATCGCCTGAAAATACACAGGTAGACGAGCTAGCCTCTGTAGCCCTGTGGCTGTGACAAAGCCGTTGAACAACAATGAGGCTATCTGCTCTTTGATATCAGTGGCAGGCTCTATCCAGCTCAGGGAGATCGAGCCCTCGAGGCGCTTTGCCACCTGACGGTGCTGCTCAAAGACTTGCCCGAGCCGATCACACATCTCACCGGCGACTCCAACAAGGTTGGCGCGATTATCTTGCAATGCTTTCATGAACGCATCGCGTGTACGTGGCAGTTCGACAGGATTAATGAACGTCTCATCAAAAGCAGCATTCACGATGTCGGCTATCAGAGATTGTTTGTTACCGAATGGTGTGAAACGCAAACTCAATACATTGATATTGGGTAACTTACGTTGCAAGTACTTCACCTCGTCCTTGAGCACTTGCTTGTACAAGGCTCGCAGTCCAAGCGGCATCGCGCTCATCGCCGCACTGGGCGTGGCAAACAATTTGATGCCCACACCATCCCGGGTGGCCTGCAACGCGGGATATCCCTGCATAGTCATACCGCTTTTCTCGATATCGACACTTTGCGGTAAATCTCCGAAGTTCCAGTCAGTGACCTGATCACGCTCAATACTGTTGTCGCTGAACTTTAATAACGTCTCTTCAACCTCACCCACATAGGCCGCTTGCAGAGCCTCCAGATCACGGCCACTTCGTAGCTCTTGTCCATGACTCCCCACCACGCTGTAGCGCATTTTCAAGTGGACAGGCAAGTTGCTGGCGTCCCAGTCATCGCGCGTTATCCTGACACCACTCATGCGGTGCAGCTCCCGCGACAAGGCACCGAGTAACGATCCGCTATCAGCTTGCATAGCCGCAGTTGCTGCTGACGCATAGTCGGGGGCCGGAACAAAATTTCGACGAAGTGATTTGGGCAAGGACTTGATCAGCAGTATAATTTTTTCGTCCAGCATGCCGGGCACCAACCATTCACAGCGTGCCACAGGCACACGGTTGAGCACCTCGACAGGGCACACCAGGGTCACCCCATCATCATCCTCTCCAGGCGCAAAGTGATAACGAAGCGGCAGCACCATACCTTGCATTTCAATCTGATCAGGGTAATCAGTTGCGCTGACATTGACATCATCATTAGCAATTAGCTGCTCACGCACAAAATACAATCCGCGCGCATTATCGCTCTCAAAGGTTTTACGCCACGTCTCAAACGTGCGGGCGTTGCAGATGTCCTCAGGGATCAAGGCATCGTAGAAACGCACCAACTCTTCCGGATCAACCACGATGTCACGCCTGCGCGACTTCTCCTCAAGGGATGTGACCTCTTCCAGCAGCTGTTGGTTATAACGATGGAACTCGCCTTTGGTGATCAGCTCACCATTGACCAACGCCTCTCGAATAAAAATCTGGCGCGACTCTCCGGGGTTTATCCGTGAGTAGTCAACGCCCTTTTTCGGATTAATGATCAGACCGTACAACGTGGACTGGGCCCACGCACCCACCGTGCCTTTGCGACGTTGCCAGTGCGCATCACGGTAACTGTAATGCAGCAAGTGCTCAGCCTGGGCCTCAATCCAACCCGGATCAATGGAAGCCACCTGGCGAGCGTAGAGCTTGCTGGTTTCAGCAATCTCCGCGGCCATCATCCACTTGGGTCCTTTCTTGAAAAGACCAGAGCCTGGAAAAATATTCAGGTGCCGATTACGGGTACCCAGATAGCCTTTTTTCTCAGTGCGCGTCGCCACATTGGCCAACAGCCCTGCCAACAACGCCCGATGGACATTTTCTTCCTTGGCTTCGCTGCTGCTAATGGGAAGCTGTAAATCCTTACACAACCGTTCCAGTTGCCGGCGGACATCGATCCATTCGATGATGCGCAATGCAGATAGATAGCGCTGCCTGCACATTTTGCGAAACTGCGAATTTGACAGATTCTCCTTCTGCACAGTGCAGAAATTCCACAAATTCAACCACGCCATAAAATCCGAGCTTTCATGGTTGAATTCGGCGTGTTGCTCATCAGCAGCCTGACGCTTATCAAAGGGTCGATCGCGCGGATCCTGCACCGACAGCGCACTGACAATCGTCAATACTTCGTTAACACAGCCCTCATCGGCCGACGCCAGCAACATGCGCCCCAAGCGTGGATCAATGGGCAACTTAGCCAGACGCGTACCCAGCGGTGTCAATTGCCGCTTTTCATCAAGGGCTGCCAACTCTTGCAGAGTACGGTATCCATCATTGATAAACTTTGCATCAGGGGATTCCACAAACGGGAAATCATCAATCAATCCAAGCTTCATGGACGCCATCTGCAAGATGACAGCAGACAGATTGGTTCTGAGTATTTCCGGCTCGGTGAATTCTGCGCGATTGATAAAATCCTCTTCTGAATACAATCTGATGCATACCCCAGGGGCTTCACGCCCACAGCGCCCCATGCGCTGATTGGCTGATGCCTGCGAGACTTTTTCGATAGGTAGCCTCTGTACTTTGCTGCGCACGCTGTATCGCGACAAGCGAGCATATCCGGGATCAATGACAGCACGAATACCGGGTACCGTCAGCGAGGTTTCTGCCACGTTAGTCGCCAGTACAATGCGCGGCGTGGTGTGTTTTGCGAAAATGCGGTTCTGCTCTGCATTCGACAAACGCGAGAACAACGGCAGGATCTCAACGCCCCGAAAGGATCGATTATGCGATGACTGTTTGCCTAGTAGGTCAGCCAGCTCACGAATATCGCGCTCGCCACTTAGGAACACAAGGATGTCGTGCTGACGCTCTTGCAAAAGCGCCTCGCATGCGTTGACGATTGCAGTCGGCATGTCAATATCATCCAGCGAATCACCCTCCTCTCCTGAGGTGGATTCTGGAGGCGCATAACGAAGCTCGACAGGATAGGTACGCCCTTCGGCTCTGATAATTGGCGCGCCGTTAAAATGCTCCGCGAAACGCTCCGGATCAATGGTGGCCGAGGTAATGATCAGCTTCAGATCAGTTCGCCGACTTAACAGATTTTTTAAATACCCCAGCAGAAAATCGATATTCAGTGAACGCTCGTGCGCCTCATCGATGATGAGAGTGTCATATTGATTGAGCCAGGGATCATTCTGGATTTCGGCTAACAAGATGCCGTCTGTCATTAGCTTTATATAGCTTCGCTCGCTGACCTGATCACTAAAACGTATCTTGAATCCCACCGCCTCACCAATGCTGGTGTTCAGCTCACTAGCAATACGTGCAGCTACACTTCGAGCGGCTATCCTTCGTGGCTGGGTATGACCGATAAGACCTGCCACACCACGACCTGCATCAAGGCAGATTTTGGGTAATTGCGTGGTCTTCCCAGAACCTGTCTCACCACACAAGATGACCACCTGATGGGCTTTTATAGCAGCCAGAATCTCTTCGCGCTGCTCAACAACCGGTAGTTCAGGTGGATACTCGGGCGTGGGTTTATTCGCCAGTCTCTGCTGACGTTTCTGCGTAGAGCGCTGCACCTGCTCCTGAAACTTTATCAGTGCTTCATCACCTTCAGACTTACCAGCCAGATTGCGAACCCGTCGACGCAGCCGCTGTTGGTCGATCTTCAGACAATCATCGATCAGCCTGTGTAGCGCCTTGGCCGACATGACGCTTGTAGGGGACTCATTGCTGGGCTCAAGTGACATGGTGGATATAGCGAATCTAAAGGCAACGATCGAAATCAAAAAGTGGGCAGCTAACGCACCCGGCATTCACCAGACGCGGGTGTCTCCCACTGCATGGCAGCGGGGGACGCCGATGGTTTAAGAAGTATACGGCCAATGCAGAGCATTAGCCCGCCCACCCCTCAGACAGACGCCTATCGAACCGCGAAACACCCGCGTTCACGCTGAGCTCGTCGCCCTGGATCGGCATACGCGAGGAATCGCTTCATTTTTAGCGCAAAGCCTAAGTCACCCACTGCAATACTGTCGCTCCAGTAGGGCTCACGCACCATCGTAGCCTGGTTCAATCTGACGTCAATCCATTGATCCCGAGCCGCCTGCAGGGCTTTGCTTGTTTTGAATTGCAACAGCTTACGCAAGCTGCTGTGATCGATCCGCCCGCCACGCGCTTTGGGGTACAACGACTCGTAGTAACCACCGCAGCGCCAATCCACAGGGTGGGCCACTACAGCAGCACGGACCATATTGGTATCGATATAGGCCATGCAACGCGCAAGGTGCTCGTTTGTCTGAACAGCGGTAGTCTGGAACCCGGGGGCCCAGAGCGCACAGCGTCGATTCCGGTTTAATTCTGCGTTTGTGCGCTGGTTAATCATGTCCATAACGCCGGCTACCGAGCCACCGCTATGGTCTTGAATCAGAATATGCACATGGTTTGAGGTGACGACGTAGTTCAATACGCTAATGTCAAAGCGCCGCCTGGCCTGATACAACCAATATAGCCATCGCCGTCGATCTGTTTCCGCATTGAGCAGAAACTTCTGTTCGTAACATCGTTGTGTGATGTGCAAGACCTGCCCCGCAACGCCTTGCACCTGCCGCTTCTTCATCGTTATCCCTCCTTGGATACTGATGTCAGTGGTTCTTCAATGAACCACTGTTGTCATGGTGTCGATATTGGACCTCAGGCCGAGCAGAGTGACAATCCTGAGCGCCCGCATCTGGGAGGCAGTAGAGATTAATAAAAGCTCAATACGCGATGCACTGGGCCAAACACTGAGCTACTCAACCAATCTTCTAGCGTGGACTATCCCTTGACCCGTATCAGCCGAGGTTTAATACCGCTGGATCGCAACCGGTTTCGCGTCTCGTCCAGCCGTGTCTGATCGAAAAAGGGGCCGATGCGAACCCGGTGCCCAAACGTACCACTGTTATCCTGGCGCACGACAATAAATGCATCCAGGCCTAGGCTGCGCAGCGAAGAAAGCACTTTGAGTGCATCATCATTTACCCGGTAATTACCTGCCTCCACATAGTAGGCATCCTGGCCGGTCTCACTGGCCAGTACGATTTCCTGCACCTGCTGAGAGGGTGCCTGAGTAGCAGGGTTAGTTTGTATGGTTGATGAGGCAGTTTGTGGGGGTTGTTCAACCTGCTGTGGCGATATTTGCTGGATACGAGGAGCAGGCGCAATGGCAGGTTCCGCAAGGTTCGAATTATCTTGCCGGACGTCCACTGGAGGCTCTTCTATAAAGACCACTGGAGGCTCCACAGCCACAATCCGCTGCTCTGAGCTTTGAGTGCCTCCCTGTTCCTGCAGCACAGAATAGTAATCAAAATTCATGTCGCCCAGGTCGACACCACGTTCCTCAACGTTGCCGTACTGGCCGATGATGTTATCAACCGGTACGCGCGAAAGCACAAACACAAATGCCAGAACAAACCCCACAAGCAAGCCAAGCGCCCAGATGAACAGGCGGTTCTGTGTGGCTACAGGAACAGGGTTGGTCTTTGCCATGGACTTACATCACCTCGGGAGTTGATACGCCAATGATGGACAAACCATTAGCGAGCACCTGCCTGACGGCAAGCAGCAGGCATACACGTGCGTGCCTTAGCTCATGATCGTCCACCAACACCTTATGCGCGTTGTAGTAACTATGTAGACCATTTGCCAGATCTCGCAAGTACCCTGTGAGCTGGTGAGGCTCATGAGCCAGCGCTGCGCGTTGAAGAAGTTCAGGATAGGTGGACAACGCCGTCATGAGTGCCGTCTCGGCAGATTCCTCCAGACGCCCCAATGCAGCAAGCCCTGCGGCCTGATCGAAGGCCAGATCGCGTTGCTCTAACTGACGCATGACGCTACAGATACGGGCATAGGCATACTGTATGTAATACACGGGATTATCATTGGACTGGGATTTGGCCAGATCCAGATCAAAATCCATGTGCTGGGAGTATTTTCGCATCACATAGAAGTATCGTGCAGCATCACGGCCCACCTCATCGCGAAGCTCGCGAATGGTCACAAACGAGCCAGAGCGGGTCGACATTTGCACCCGCTCACCGCCACGATAGAGAATGGCAAACTGAATTAATAAAAACTGGAGCTTTTCACGGGAGTGACCCAGCGCTTCGCAAGCAGCCAGCATCCGTGCGGTATAGCCGTGGTGATCGGCACCAAACATGTACAGTACTTCATCATAACCACGCAGTATCTTGTTGTCGATGTACGCAATATCTGACGCAAAATAGGTGGCCAATCCATTAGCTCGAATAACAACGCGATCTTTCACATCACCAAGTTCTGACGATTTGAACCAGATAACGCCATCTTTGACATAGGTGTGCCCAGCCGCTTCGAGTCGCTTGACGACAGATTGCACATCATCGGCAATACTGCGCTCACTAAACCACTGATCGTAATGGACCCCGAACTCCTCCAGATCATCCTTGATATCAGTGAGGATTGAATTTAATGCGGCATCAAAAACTACCTGGTAGTGTTCAGCTCCCAGCAGTTGCTGTGCACGCTGGATAAGCGCATCAATGTGCGTCTCTTTATCACCACCGGCAGGCTCATCTAGCTCTAAGCCCGCAAAAACCTCGGCAACTGGATGATGAAATCCTTGCGCGTGCTGGTCGAGTAGTTGCTGGCTAATCTGGATGATGTATTCACCCTTGTAGCCGTTAACAGGGAAGTCGAGCTCCTCGCCACACAGCACTAGGTAGCGCAGCCAGACACTAGTAGCCAGAATATCCATTTGCCGCCCGGCGTCATTTACGTAGTACTCGCGATCTACCTTATACCCTACCGCCTCCAGCAGATTCGACACGGTAGCTCCCATGGCAGCACCACGCCCGTGACCAACATGCAAAGGGCCGGTAGGGTTGGCTGACACGAACTCGACCTGTACGCGCTTGCCACTACCCACATTGCTGCGGCCAAAGTCTGCCGCCTTTTCAAGCACAGTGGGCACCACGACAGACTGCGCTTCCTCAACCTGAAAGAAATTAATAAAACCCGGACCCGCGATGGCAACCTCGCGGATCGCATCGGAAAAAGGCAGAGCCATTATCAGTGCCTCAGCCAGATCGCGAGGGGCTCGTTTGGCAGGCTTGGCCAACATCATCGCAAGATTGCTGGCGAAGTCCCCATGACTAGCATCACGGGTGCGCGTTACACCGATGGCAGGGTTTACCTCCTCCGGCACAACGCCATCCGCTTTCAACACAGACAGCGCGCTGAGCAACTGCTTCTCTATCAGGGGTATCACTACTACGTCCAGACTGGATGACTAGACACCGAGTCTATCGTGGATTAATCATGAAACCACGTAATCACAACCAGTATTCGCCGGTGAGCCTCAACGAGCCCACCAGGCTAATGACCAAAATGTGAAAGTGTCGAGCTTTTGAATTGCTTTAGACGTTCCTCTAGACACTAATCACGTTTTTTCCAGAACGATAATTCCGCAACCGTGTGCTGATGCTTGCGGCGAGTCTCGCGAATCACAAAGGGCACATCGACAGGAGGTGCGATGGCCGTGAATTCTGGCAATAACGCCTGCGCCAGCCCTTCAAGCGTTGTGAAGTTCTCGCCAGTATCTGCTTTGAATCCGCCCAGCCATTTGTCCTTCTCGGTGAAATCTTCCAGCCACGTGTAAGGCGATGAAATCGCCAGAATGCCACCCGCATTGATACGGGTCTTGATCAGCTCGATAAACCCGCTGGGATCATACAATCGGTCAATCAGGTTGCCAGCGAACACAAGATCATAGCCGGTGAATTTTTCCGGTAAGTTACACGCATCTCCCTGCATGAAATTCACCTTGTCTTTTACCCCTTCGTAGCCGAGTCCGGCAAGCGTCACTTCCTTGTAGGTAACAAGATCACCCTCATCCTGAATGGCGTATCGCTGCGTGCCAGACGATTGAAGCTGCGAGGGCGCATTAATAAGACGTGCCGAAAAGTCAAGCGCATCAACATGGTCAAAGTGCCTGGCCAGCTCAAAGCTTGAGCGGCCCGTCGCGCAACCAAGATCCAGTGCCTTAGCTCGAGGCAGCTCAGAGGCCACCGACATGCAATGCTCAATACACGCCACCGGGAAGTTGGGAACACCGAAGTATTCATCACCGTAGTGAAATTCGATGTATTGCGACACCGCATCGTCCATCTCGTAAATATTCATCTTTACTTCCGGTAGAGGTCCGGCTTCGACGTAGCGCATTCCGGAGTGTTGATAGAAATGCCGTCTGAAGGCATAACGCGAACTTTTGATTGCATAGTTTCCTGTTGAAATCCAGCAACCGCCTTTAAAGATATTGTGCTTACCGTCGAACGTGGGTGTAGAAAAGTCATCGTACGCCGGATGAACCTCATAACCTGCCAAACCATCAACCGGTGTTTCGGTCCACTGCCACACGTTACCAATAATATCGAAAAAACCACCTTGGCACTCATGGCGATTAACCGGGCAGGACGACATGTCGTACTCAAGATTGATATTGCCTGGCGCGTTACTCCAGAAGGGTTGGTCGGTATCTACGTTCTCCCTCAAACGATGCCATTCGGCTTCGGTAGGCAGGCGCAAACTTTTGCCTGTTTGTGCAGACTTCCACTCACAAAATGCCTTGGATTCAAGATAAGTCAGATCAGCTGGCCAATTCCACGGCATAGCAATTTCTTCAAGCATGGTGCGATACAGGTACTGGCTTCCATCATGACGCCAGAAGACCGGCATTTGCGCCTTGCGGTATTGAATCCAACCCCAACCCTCATCTGTCCAGTACTTGCGTGTGCTGTACCCACCAGCTTCGATAAACTCCATGAACTCACCATTACTGACCAGATACTTACTGGCGTTATAGTCAGCAACTTCAAACGTCTCCTCACCATACTCGACATCCCAGCCGTAAATTGGGTCATCCTTTGACTTACCCACAACAACCGATCCACCTTTTACCGGTAACAATTCATTAACAGGAGCGGTATCTGTGTCCTTGCAAATGTTCCCCCACAGCTTGTGAGGTTGCACCGAGTCGAGCGGTAACTCCCTCATCAGCACTGATGAGGTTTCCAGATGGATCCTCTCATGCTCGATGCCCATCATGATGATCCACATGGGATCGTTCCACTTTATCGGCAAGCTTAAATCACACGTTCTGATGTAGTTATCCACCAAAGCACGAGTCTTGTCGCGATAGTCTTTTACAACCGCAGGTGTAGGCCAGTCGTAGTGCTTGTCATTCAAATCGTCCCATGACATTTCATCAACACCGATTGCCAGAGAGGACTCAAGCGCAGGATCAATACGCTCATCAATAAGATTGGCGACATTCAATTTATTGATAAAAAATACGGCGGTATGCCCGTAATAGAAAATCAACGGGTGGCGAAGCGGACTAGCCCTCTGGTAATAGGCCTCATCGCTTGCAAGGCATTCAAACAGTGATTCGTATAAAGAGAAGCTTTGATGAAAGTAATGCAAGATCTCTTCACGCTTGCCTTCGGGTGTCCCCCCATCGAGAAGCGTTGTCTTGGTCACCAGCATCTGCCCGAGCGCTGCAGCGTCCTGCGCAAAAGGCGCTAGTGGTTCGTTATGGCCGGCTGCCACAGGTGTATCAAGTACATCGTTGTCGTTAATAGTCATAAGGCGAATATTGCTTATGTAGCGGTGTCAATGGAGTCTGTATACGTTGACTGTCAAAACAGTGATCAGATGAATACACATTGTCTTCAAGCTAACGACACGAACGGTGTGGACATCTTCATATTCGAAAAATTCCCCACAAACACGGAGACTTAACAAAGAATAGGTAACGCCTGCGCATTAGTTGCATGACGTGCAAGTAATTGTTATTCAGCCAGACAGATAGCGAAGAAAATCAGCTCACGGCTAGCACACTACACACTAAAATAAATCCACTGGATCAACGTCAATTGACCAGCGACAGCGTCGCGCCCCCGACAACCCGTCAATCACATTGCAAAGTCTGGTCAGACTGTCATTCAGCGTTGATCGTAAATTAGATTGCAGCAGCAGCTGTGCACGAAAACGACCACCCAGCTTTTCCATGGGTGCCGGCACCGGCCCCAAGACATCAAGCTGACCGACATTATAGTTTTTCAGGGTTTCGACCACCTCCAGCAAAAAACGATGTGGCTCACGCCCATCAGCAGCCTCTGCGCGAATCAATGCCATAAACGAATAGGGTGGTAGCTGAGCAAGCTTGCGTTCCCCCATGGCAACAGAGGCAAAAGCAGGATATCCATCGTTGATCAGCGTTTGCAGCATCGGGTTGTCAGGGTTACGTGTCTGTATCATTACAGTACCGCTGTTTTTTTCTCGCCCTGCACGACCTGCAACCTGCAAGATCAGTTGCCCCATATTTTCCAGTGAACGAAAATCGGTGCCGAAAAGTCCACGATCAGCATCCAGTATTCCCACTAGGGTCAACTTGGGAAAGTGATGGCCTTTAGCCAGCATTTGTGTACCAACAAGAATTCGCGCTTCACCGCTGGTAGCAAGATCCAGTTGCTGCTCTAACGCACCTTTGCGACGTGTACTGTCACGATCTATTCGAGCTATCAATATATCTGGAAAGGCCTCACTCAACGCTTGAGCGATACGCTCCGTACCATAACCTACTCGATCGAGCTCAACAGAACCACAACTCTCACAACCAGTAGGCATTGCTCGCTCTGAACCACAATGATGGCAGCGTAGCCGGTTATGCCTTGCATGCACGGTCATGTGCGCATCACAACGTCTGCAATCAGCAGCTGCACCACAATCGTTACATAAGAGCGTTGGCGCAAAGCCACGACGATTAATGAAAATAAGTGCCTGACCTGCATTATCAAGATGTTTTTTAATCGCCTCTATCATCCGATCACTGAGCCCTTCAATCAGCTTTCGACGTCGGATATCCATCAACGCAAGCGTTGGCGGTACAGCCTCCCCCGCGCGCTGGGTTAAAGGCAACTCGATGAATTTACCGTTAGCGACATTGTTGAGCGATTCAAACGAGGGTGTTGCACTACCCAGCACGATCGGGCATTTGCACGCGCGTGCACGTAGCAGTGCAAGATCGCGCGCATGATAACGAAATCCGTCTTGTTGTTTAAAAGAGCCATCGTGCTCTTCATCCACAATGATGAGCCCTAGATGCGGCATGGGCGCAAGTATGGATGAGCGCGTACCGATCACCACATTCGCATACCCTTGAGCGGCACATAACCAGTTCTGCATGCGTTCAGTGTCGTTCAGTCCTGAATGAAGACTGACAAGACACCCATCAAGACGTTGCTCGAAGCGACTCATTAACTGTGGCGTCAGTGAAATTTCAGGCACCAGCACTAGGGACTGCAAGCCTTTGGCGCTCGCAGCCTCAATGCTGCGTAAATACACTTCGGTCTTACCGCTGCCTGTCACCCCGTTTAACAAGAAGCGTTGATCACTATTCAAGGCGCTGACAATCAAATCCACGGCATGCTTTTGCTCGTCAGCAAGCACAGGTGCCGAGGCATTGGAGGTGTTATCAGGAATGTGTAACGCCCTCTCGCAAACCACCATTTGCTTTTTTATCAAAGACGCAATGGAGGTGCGCCATCGAGGGCTGATTCTTACCAGAGCATCAGCCGCGGCAGACTTTCCTCCCAGATTGGCAAGGTATTCGGCAATTTGATATTGAACCCTAGCGCTTTGCAGAGACTCGGGAACAGGTACCGGGCCAGTCCATACAAAGAATTCTCGTTCAGCGATGTCAGCAGCCTGCCCTTTGCGCAAGCGGCTGGGCAGTGCAGACATCAGCACCTCACCCAGTGGATGGTGATAGTAACGACTGGCCCAGCTAAGCAGGTCCATGATATCGGCCGGTATTAGCGGGACATCATCAATGATGCGCTGCACCGCTCGCAGTTTGTTCAACGGGACCTGTGTAGATTCCAGCTCGCCCAGCACAATACCGATCACCTGTCGTCGCCCAAAGGGCACTCCAACACGGGCACCCCTGACGATGGGCGCATCCCCTGACCAGTTGTAATCGAACAGGCGATAGAGCGGTGTCGGAATCGCAACCTGAACCAGACGGCTCATAACGATAGCGTGCCTGTCATGCCAGTCGACGCGGTTTCGATCTCAGCACTACCGGCACACATTGCAATGGACACGTTCTACGTGACAAGCGCACATTGGGATTGTGTCTGAATACTGGCGGCAGTTTTCCATCATCTAAGCGTCAAATTATTTAATTTTATCAACAGAAACTGTGGATAAGTATGTGGACAAAGCTAAGAAAAACTCTTTAAACGTTGTCGGCTTGAAGGTTACAAAAAAATGAGCAAACTTTGATCAATTTCAAAAACTCATTTATTTATCAAATAGTTACTAGAAAAATGAGAATTATTTTCAACAACTGCTGCAACAAATTGCAGAGCTTCTTCTTATTTTTGACTCTTGTGCATAAGGCCTACAAAAATATTTTGACGTCAAGGCCCGGGGATGACAAATTACTAGCTAAGTAACACTATTTTATTAAAAAACCGCCAATTGTTCGACTATGAAAGGGGTTAACTACGGCCGACTATTAACGATAAGTAACTGATTACACAGCCAACAAACCACGGCCTGACTGTTTCGAAAGCACTACATGAGACGACGACGCCAGGAGGCCGTCCGTCGAACGCCGTGTGCGAATAACGAGGGACATGTCAGTGGTTACCAACCGAAGATCTAAAAGTAGCGTGATCTGACTCTAAGGACGACTGCTAGTGAATAGACTGCTCGCGCGTTATTCTCGGGCAAACTTCCTCGCAGCTCAATCTAGTCCAGACTTTTGATCGACATGATTAAATCCTGAACAGACTCTCTGGCGTCACCAAACAGAACACGCGTCACAGGCGCGAAAAGCAAAGGGTTCTCGACACCTGCGTACCCGGTGCCATCACCACGTTTAAGCACGATCACGCGTTTTGCGTTGTCGACTTCCAGAATAGGCATACCAAATAGGGGCGACTCACTGTCAACAAGCGCTGCGGGGTTAACGATGTCGTTGGCGCCGACAACCATAGCCACATCAACCTCGGAGAACTCGGCGTTAATCTGAGACAAGTCCTGAATCTTCTCGTAAGGCACACCTGCCTCTGCCAGCAGGACATTCATGTGCCCCGGCATCCTTCCGGCAACAGGGTGAATCGCAAAACTGGTTTCAACCCCACGCTCGTCCAGCAACTGTGTCAATTCTCGTAGCTTGTGCTGCGCCTGCGCCGTGGCCATACCGTATCCGGGCACAATCACGACACGACGGGCGTAAGCCATATCCACTGCGGCGTCTCTGGAATCGATAGTGTTGACGTGATCCTTCCTGGCCTGTGCTCCGTCTTCGTCAGTACTCATACCAAATCCTGAATACATGATTTCGCTGAGACGTCGATTAACGGCACGTGCCATCAATCGGGTTAACAATGAGCCTGCCGCAAACACAATCGTACCGGCAACCACCATGGCAGGATTATCAATAACAAACCCGTCAAATGCGACCGCAAGCCCGGTGAGTGCGTTGTAAAAAGAAATGAGTACAGGCATGTCCGCAGCCGATGTTGGCAGAGTCATCAACACGCCAAAGCTCATGGCTAGTGCAACAAACACCAACAGCAAAACAGGGTGAGCGGTGGATGAAGTGGCCAGAATCAGACCTAGCAGCATCACCAGGGCACCATTGGCCAGGTAGGCCACCTGACGCTTTGCAAAGCCTTGCTCGCTGTTGAAAAAACCATTCAGACGCAAAAATGCAAAGATGGAACCGGCAAAAGCAACACAGCCAATCAACGCGCCCAACGTGGCCAGCGCCTTGGGGGCCGCGCCATAGCGCGACACGTGCAACAAGACCAACGTGGCAACGCCTGCAGCAGCAAGCCCACCCAGCCCGTTATACAAGGCGATCATTTGCGGCATACGCGTCATATCCACACGCCGCGCGTGAACGATGGACAGAAGCGCACCACTGATAACCGCGATGAGAATCAGACCATGATTGGCCGTGAGCTCAGGATGAAACAACATCGAACCTAGTGCCAACACCATACCCGCACCGGCAACCCAGATGCCTTTGCGCGCCTTTACCGGTGAACTTAACTGGCGAAGAGCGGTGATGAACAGCACCGTAGCGACAAACCAGGCAAGCTGAACCGGAATGGAAACAGATTCACCCATGCGCTATTGCTCACCTTTACTGGTAGTGGCTGAAGGGCGCAAGGCTGAACCTTCCCGACTGTCGCCTGATCGTCCGTCGACAATATTACCTGCCGGGCGCTCTTTAGGTTGATGGGTGGGCGTTCCGGGTTCGCCCCTGCCTTTCCGATCAAAAAGGTTGAGCATACGGTCTGTGACGATGAAACCGCCAACCACGTTCGCCGAAGCTGCCATAACAGCAACAAAACCAACCACTAGCTCGAGTGTCCCTGAGGCATTAGATAGTGCCAACATAGCCCCGGCCAGCACGATGCCATGAATAAAATTAGAACCAGACAGCATGGGAGTATGTAGCAACGAGGGCACTCTGGCGATGAGTACATAGCCGGCTACCGCTGCCAGCAAGACAAGATACAACGCTCCTATAACACTCATTTGGATTTTTCCTGCATCAAAACCTGTGCCTGACCTCGCCAGTCCTGACGTTCGACTTCATCATCGAGTTCAAGCTGTACGTTGAGTTTTTGCACGCCCTCATCATCCAGAGCTGCAAGGTCGGCATAACGCCTGAAGCCATACGAAATAAGCCACTTTTGCAATACCGGCCCAACACCGTCGATACGAGTGAAGTCGTCAGCGGGCAATTGATCATCGATGACAGCCTTCTCTGCGACGCCATCCAGGGCCTGCAAATCCCGGAGCTGATCAGCATCATTCAATGCATCGATCTCCAGCAAATTGCTCTGCTCCTCAGTATCACTATGGCCAGCTGAGAATTGCGTTTGCTCGGATTCTGTATCTTTGCCAGAAGCTGCAAGCAGCTGGCCACTGTCAAGCTCTTGCAGCGTTACAGACGAGTGGCTCTGAGCCGACGTTGTCTGCTCAGATGCAGCATCGACGTCAGGGGATGCCTCATCACCCACTATGGCGGTAGATTTAACCTCATGGGCAGCGCTAGCCTCTTCCAGCCAACCAGCGCTGTCGTCAGGAAAATCAGAGGCTGCGTGCACAGCACCACCGAAAGCGACGTGGTCCAATTCCAGTTTTTGTGCCGTGGACGCATGGTTGACCTGGCCGTGATGACACACCACACAGTGCGCGATGATGTCATCAGCAGGATCAAGTACAACCTCATTCTCCCGAATGATCAATTGCAGCATGTTGTGGACGTTACGCGAATACATCTCACTGGCATGCACAGCACCGTGGCTGGGCAGATTAAGGGGCCCGACAATCAGCGTTTCGTGATGATAGTAGTGCTCGCCGATGTGTGTAAGCTCGCAATTGCCGCCGGTTGAAGCTGCCAAATCAACAATGACAGACTCAGGCAACATCCCATCCACCATGTCCTCGGTAATGATACGCGGCGCGGCGCGGCCAGGAATGGACGCTGCACAAATAACCACATGAGCACGCGCCAGATGCTCTGCCAGTACGTCGTGCTGTTTCTGGCGTTCATCCTTGCGTAGTGAGCGCGCAAAACCACCAGCACCCTCCACTTCCACACCGGTATCAACCATCCTTGCACCCAGTGATTCAATCTGTTCTTTGGCTGCACGCCGGATATCGTAACCTTCCACCTGTGCCCCTAGTCGACGCGCTGTAGCAATCGCCTGTAGCCCTGCCACACCTGCACCGATCACCAACACGCGTGATGGCCGGATGGTGCCAGCAGCCGTCGTGAGCATCGGAAACATCCTTGGTGACAGCTCAGCAGCCAGCAGCGCCGCCTTGTATCCAGCCACCGTCGCCTGCGAGGACATGGCGTCCATAGGCTGTGCGCGCGTCGTACGCGGCATGTTATCCATTGCCAGCACGGTCACCCCGCGTCGACGCAGTGCGTCGACCTCCTCGAGATGCTGGAAAGCCGACAAAAAGCAAATAAGGACGGAGCCTGGCTGAAAATGGTTGATTTCCTCAAGCGTTGGACAAACTACCTTGGTGACAATATCTGCACCCTTGAGGGTCTGGGCGAAGTCCTCGCACACTGTAACGCCCTGATAATCATCATCATGGAAGCTTGCCGTGTGACCACACTCAGCCTCGATACGCAGCTGCACACCCGCGGACACAAGCCGTTCTACCCTCGAAGGGTCTAATGCAACTCGCCGTTCACTGGGGCGTGACTCTCGCGGCAATGCGATAATTAAAGACAAAGAGTACCTCTGGAACTGGGGTGGATCATTGAGCGTCCGTTATACTAGTTTACTCTGCCGGGGAGCGAGCCGCATTACCTTTGCGCCGCGCACTTTCGACAGAGTCTCTGGCAGCGCAGGCTCCAATCTCTAATCAATCGCGTACAGACTGCCAAGTCCGGCGACAGGTCACGGCCCTGAAAGTATGAAATACATTGGTAAACCGAATTTCGAGCACGGCACAGCAGAAAAGCTGGGTGTCCTCATGGTCAACCTCGGTACTCCCGAGGCACCAGAGACCGCTGCTGTGCGCCGCTACCTTGCTGTATTTCTCAGTGATCCCAGAATAATCGAGCTGCCCCGCTGGTTATGGAACATCTTGCTCCACGGGGTTATCTTGCGTATTCGCCCATCGCGCAGCGCCAAAGCCTACCAAGAAGTCTGGTCAGAAGAGACAGGTTCGCCACTGCTTAGCATTTCGCGCCAGCAGGAACATGCACTCCGGGAGGAACTCACCAAGCGCTTTGGAGATCACGTGCAAATCGCACTGGGCATGCGCTATGGCGTACCGAGCATTGATGACGCCATCGCAGAGCTTGAGCAGGCCAACGTCAGGCGCATGATTGTTTTACCCATGTATCCACAATATTCGGGAACCACAACAGCCTCTGTATTCGACGCGGTAACCAGTCGATTGCAAAAGACCCGCTGGATCCCTGAGCTACGCTTCATCAACCAGTTCTGCGATCATCAGGGGTTTGTCACAGCCCTTGCCAACAGTGTGCGCGAAAGCTGGGAGCTCAATGGACGGGGTGATCTACTCGTTACCTCTTACCACGGGATACCCAGGCGGTATCTGCTCAACGGCGATCCCTATCACTGCCTGTGCCACAAGACCTCGCGGTTGTTAGCTGAGGAGCTGAACATTGCACCGGACAAAATCCGAGTGGTTTTCCAATCACGCGTGGGCCGCGAAGAATGGCTGAGGCCGTACTGCGACGAAACCATGAAAAACCTGCCTGGCGAAGGTATAAAAAGTATCGATGTCTTGTGCCCGGCATTCTCAGCCGACTGTCTGGAAACTATCGAAGAAATAAGTGGTGAGAACCGCGAGTATTTCGAAGAACACGGCGGCGAGAGATTCCAGTACATCCCCTGCCTTAACGACAGACCAGACCACGTTACTTTCCTCGGAGAACTCATCGAACGACACGCTCAGGGCTGGCCAGAGGCTGACGTCGCACGCGATATTGCCAAGGTCAATGACGAGCTGGCAGCAACAGCTCACAGAGCGCATGCACTCAAAGAAGCTATGCCAGCCAAGGCATAGACCCGGCGGAACCGTTTCATACTACGCCTGGCTGGTCTTGCCGGGCTACGCCTCAGCAGTTTCTCAAGCCGCGTTTGCCTGATCACCGCGCAACAATTGCTCAAACTGTTCTGCGCTGATTGGACGACTTTTATAGAAACCCTGATACTCACCACAGGTCAGGCTGCGAATGTACGCAAGCTGCTCGGGAGTCTCTACACCCTCTGCCACAACGCTATACCCAAGATCCTGAGCCAACGTAATGATAGCCTTGACGATAGGTGCACAGGCATCAGCTGATTCGATCTGCATAACAAACGAGCGATCAATCTTCAACTGGTTGATGGGGAATCGTTGCAAGTAACTCAGTGATGAATAACCGGTGCCAAAATCATCAATGGAAATACCGATACCGAGATCTCGTAGAGCAGACAATTTTGCAATATTACTGTCAACATCTTCCATGATCATATTTTCAGTCAGCTCGAGAGTCAGTGCGTGACTGGGAAGTCCAGTGGTTTTCAGGACACGCTTGACGTCATCAATAAACTCGGCCGAATAAAGCTGCGCAATAGACACATTAACGGCGATGTGAAACTGCGCATACACGCTCTTTCGGAACAAAGCTGCTTGCATACACGCTTGCTCCAGCACCCACAGGCCAATAGGGACGATCAAACCTGTGGATTCAGCGACAGGGATGAACTCTTCTGGCGAGACCAAGCCAAGCTCGGGATGTTGCCAGCGTAGTAGAGCCTCCGCTCCTTTAATCTGTCCGGAATCGACATCCATTTTCGGTTGATAGTTCAGATACAAACCCCGATCATCAATGGCCGTGCGCATCGCGTTATCAATAGCCAGCAAACGCCGCGCACCTTTGACCATATCAACGCTGTAAAACGCGTAGGGCCTACCTCCGCTGACACTCACATTGTTCATGGCTGTTTCAGCGTGATTGATCAAAGCCTCGACACTCTGGGATTGCTCGGAAAACATCGAAATACCAATTCCCACACTCAGAAATATTTTCTGAGAATCGAGTTTGAATGGCTCCTTCAATGAGTCCAGCAACGCATCAATACACCGACGTAGATAGGCATTATTCTCAGGCTCTTCACAGGCGTCAACGATCACACCGAACCTGTCACCACCCAGTCTGATGACCTTCGTCTCTTGACGAGTCATCCTGCCATCACATTCACGCTCTTCATCTGAGCAGTCAAATGCAGTACGTAAACGTTGACTGAATGCCCACAGCACATCGTCTCCACGGTCCGAACCAAAGCTGTCGTTGATCGACTTGAATCTGTGCAGATTTATCAGCACCAGCACGCGGAACTCATCGTCACCTTTGTGCAAGTTATGTTTGAACTCACGCATGTAGTCTACGAAGAACAAACGGTTTGGCAGATTCGTCAGCACATCAACGTGCATAAGCTGTTGCTCGTATACACGGGCCATCAACGTATTGCGCATTCGTAGAGCCAACTCACTGGGGTCCACGGGTTTGGACAGGAAATCGTTGGCACCAAGCTCTAACGCTTGCAATTTGCTTCGATCATTATTGGATGAGGTCAGGACAATAACAGGCAACTGCTTGAGCTCATCATCTGCCCGGATCTGCTCGAGTATTTCTAGTCCCGATACCATCGGCATATTCAAATCCAGCAACAATACATTAGGCATTTCAGCCCGCAGCACTCGCATAGCCGTTGTTGAATCACTCACGATAACGAACTGGCTGTAGCCCTCAGTTGTGAGGTGCAACTGCAGCACCCGCATGTTGATCGGCTCATCATCGACCATCATGACCTTGGAGCGGCTCATGAGGCAGGAACTTTGGTCCTCCTGGTTCAAACACTTTCGCAATGTCATCTGCGCACGAGTCATCGTCGGTTATCGATCAGCACGGTGATCCATCGCCCTTATCAGGAACAGGTGTATTCGCCCAACCGGCTATAACACGACGATTAAATGATTCAATTGCTGACATATCTTTGTTTATTGACGGCAAAGATTCCAGAAGGCTGAGTTCCAAGCTGTTACACAACGAAGAATACTCACCAAAGCCTACGTTACCTCCTGAGCCCCTCAACCAATGAATAAGCTCACACGCCTCGTCGCTATCCAGCATATCGATCGCAACTCGCAAGGAGTGCATCTGCTCACCGAGGCGATCAATAAAAAGGCCGACCACCTCATGGAATTCAAACACGTCGACCGGCAGGGTTGAATACACCGGCTCCTCGTCTACACGCTCTTTAGTGGTCTGGGTGCTCTGTTCGGGCCGTTGTAACGAGGCGTCTAGAGTCTCAGGGACAGGCTGCGATGCATCTGCAACGATCTGTGGCTGCATGGCGCATATCGTCTGAACAGCCTCTGTGCACCGTAGCTTGTCAGAGGCAAGGGCTGCAGACTCCAAGGCGGCGCTTGGTTCGACTAACGCATCAAGCCCAACACTTGCAGATGAGCCTCTGAGCCAATGTCCCAGATCACCCAACTTACGCCAGTCATCATTCTGAACTGCGCAGTGAAACTCCTCAAGCCGCACCCCAAGCCGCTCTTTAAACTCAGCGACAATCGGGACAAATCGACTATCGGCCATAGCAAGCGTGCTGAACAGCTCTGTGTGTTGCGCCGAGGTGATTCGCTCAGATGAGGTTACATCACTGACTTGCGACGGTATTGGCGCTATGTCTACAACAGGCTCTACAGTGATTTCCCGAGACTCCCCCCCTACAAGCTCTGCTAATAACTCACACAATCTGTTTATATCAATGGGCTTTGCCATATAGTGAGAAAATCCAGCATCCAGCACTGCCTTCTCGAATCCCTTCATGGCATTGGCGGTTAACGCAACAACTGGCAAGCTGGCACCTCGTTCACGCATCTGTGCAACAGCCTGATAACCGTCCATGACAGGCATCTGTATATCCATGAATACCACATCGAATGCTGAGTCGTTGCCAGCACCAAACAGACTCTCCACACCTTCAAGCCCATTTGTGGCAAGTGACACGTCAAGCCCTAAATCCCCAAGAAGAATAGACATTAGTTGGCGATTTTCAGGCCCGTCATCCACAACCAGAACACGTGCGCTATCGATATCCCACTCGAGGTGCTGCGCCTGAACAGGTGCCGCAAGAGTTCCTTTTATCTGTTCGGCTGAACACAACTCATAGTCCTCAGTGTTAAATGGCAAACAGATTCGAAACGTACTACCTTGCCCCTCGACACTGCTGACACTTAACTCACCACCCATCGCCTCCGTTAGTTGACGACTTATGGATAAGCCAAGCCCAGTACCACCAAACCGTCTGGCAATAGAGGTATCCGCCTGTGCAAAGGCATCAAATATTCTGGACTGCTGATCAGCCGACATGCCGATACCGCTGTCCACGACATCAATGTGCAATAAGGGGGGTGCTCCATCGGGGTCCATTTGCATAGACAAATGGACGCTGACAGATCCATTGTCAGTAAACTTGATGGCATTGCCTAGCAGGTTGGTTATCACCTGGCGCAACCTACTCGGATCGCTCTGTATCTGATCTGGAAGAGAGGTGTTAAAAACAAGCTCTATTCCGATAGCTTTTTCATCTGCTTTCGACTTAAGAACACGCACTACATCATTCGCAATCACGGCGCAGTTGCAAGGCATCCATTCGACATCCATTGCACCTGATTCCACTTTCGACAGATCCAGAACATCATTGATTAGTTCAAGCAAGTGTTGTCCGCTATTGGCAATCGTGTTGAGATAATCAAGACGCTCTGACTCGGTCTGGTGCTTACCGCGTTTCATAACCTCGGTAAAACCCAGTATTGCAGTCATTGGCGTGCGAATCTCATGACTCATATTGGACAGAAAGATACTCTTCGCACTGTTGGCCTCCTCCGCTAGCTCCATTGACTTGCGGAGCAGTACCTCCTGCTCTTCCAACTGCGTTACATCATCCATACTCACTAGCACGCCACCGATCGTATCGTCGGCTGTCATCACTGGCGAACAGTTAACGATAAAGCTCTTGACCCTACCGTGCACATCGTTAAAACGTATCTTATTGTGACGGGTAGGCTTGGCCTCATATAAAGACTCCTCCCAGACAGGTCCTGAATCACCTTCCCATGACAGTCTGCTGGCAGGCTGCCCCAGCAACTGCTCCATGGTTTTACCCGTGAGTTCAAGGAACGCAGCATTTGCCAGCACGATATTACCTCGAACATCTAATACCAGCAGTGCAGCGGCAATGGTATCCAGTGCCGAACGCACGCGCGAAGGCACCGCCGCCGAAGGATTTAGCTCTTTGAGCACTTTGCCCAAAAACAAATAGAACATCGGAAAACAAAATGCCGACATCAGCGCTATAAGTGACCATCGCGTATTCAGATATCGTGTGTACCAAGGCAAGTTGCGTGTCGATACAAACTGCACTACAAGCTCACCCCATGGCCGATTGCGCTGAAGTATCGGCACGCTGATGTCGTCGGTGAGTACGCCTTGTGCAAAACCCTTCTCAGCACGCGCCTGATCCGATAAAAATTGATATTCACCACCGCCACGACGGTTGAGCCTGACCGCATGGATATCCGGATTTTGCGCCACTAAGAACTCAAGCGAATAGCGAAGCCCGGCAGTCTCCCCATTGCGTAGCAGTGCTGAGCCCAGTGTGGTCATGGTTTCGGCCAACACCACACGCGATGCCTGTTCACTTGAACGGGTGTCAGGAACAAGTCCGAGAAAAATGGCAAGTAACGTGCTGGTGCTCACCAGAGACGTCAGTCCGATCACGATATGAAAACGCGCTGTTAGTTGCGGCAGATGAAGGCGCGATAGAAATTTCTTGCCATGCAAAGAGGTAGTAGCTGATTCCTGGTCTAGCGAAACTGCATCTGCCGGAACGCTCATGCCATGTTACCCATGCCACAGGCGGCGCTCATCTGCGTAGCACGGATGACGCCCACCGACTGATGAAACTTGTCGCGATAGTTGCTCTCACATGATCTTGCACATATCGACCGAGAGCCATTTGGCCGGGAGATTTTCATAAAGCAGGGTTAAGTTACTTTTACATTTTGTCAATAGCTTGCAAATACAGATCCGAAGTTCGCTTATCTCGGCAATAGAGGTAACGGCTCAATAAATATCGACCATTAACAAGCACTCACCACCACGTCTGACTAGACACTCAAGTGCTTAAGCAGTAGTTGCCGTGAGATACGAAGCCATCGACGCCCCAATGGTTCAGCGCTATGCTCAAGCGTTACAAATGCCTTTGTACCCATGGCAATAGAGCTCAGTTGCCCAACTAACTCGAACAGCTCAAGTTCTACATGAAACACTTTGTGAGCGGTTCGCGTAGATGTCTGAGCTGTAGACAGGGCCATATCAAATCCACCGAAGCCGGTGTTCGCTAGAGCACTACTGGGTAGTTGATGGCTCCCTGCAGGAGTTTGACGAGTGATACGCGCCGGTATTCTCTCTTGAAGATTCTGGGCGAGTCGAACATGTGCTCGAATCACTCCAGTATCAACTTGCCCCATGGCCTTCTGGGGAACCACCGCTCGAACCACACGATCTTTGTCGTTAACAACATACGCCAGCAGATCGCCTTGCGAGACCAACGCCCCTGGCGCAAGGTGATCACCTGCAAGCACCACTCGTCCAGATACAGACGCAACCATCGTAAGTTGTTGTAATTGGCGGATGGCGTTTTGCACTTCATATTCAGCCTGATCCAAAACGATGCGCTCAGCTTGCGCCCGGGCGGGATCGCTCTGACGGTATTGCTCGACGACAAGTTGAGCCAGACGTACTGCTGCTCGCTGTCGCTCCAGATCAATGTCAAGCCCATCCGAGCCAAGCGCCATGATCGGCTCGCCCTTTTTTACAACATCGCCGCTAGCAACCATCAGCTGATCGATGGTGCCAGATTGCGATGCATAGACCTGCGCTTGCTCATCCACCCAGACGATTCCCTGCGTGCGTGTCGATGATGGCACCGGTACACTGAATATGAAACCTGTACAACATAGCGCGATCACACTCAATACGGACACAGCTCTTAGTCGTGAATTATTGAGCTCCTTCGAGAATGACAGAAACCTGGCAAATCGAAGCAGTGGCAAAACACACAACGGTATCAATGAAAACAACGACAATACAATACCCAGCTCATGCAAGGTGCTAATCAGATAGACACTAATAATGGCGGCCAAAACGAATCGATAGACACAACTTGAAACCGCATAGACAACTAACCACGCTCGTTCACCAGGCGCAACCGGCGGCGGCACGCTGTGGTTTAGCAAAAACACATATCGCTTAACAATGTAGCGCATATACGAATGCGAGCGCCTTGCAAGACCTGGACTATCCAGTGCGTCCTCAAGTAAGTAATACCCGTCGAATTTAAGTAGAGGATTGGCGTTAAAAACAAATATTGACACCACCCCCATAAGGGCCAGCGTAAATCCCATACTGGCAATCGCCCCCGGAGCCAGATGCGCCCACAACACGATACCAACACAAGCCAGCAAAAAATCTACGGCCATTCCGGCACCGGTAACCAGCATTCTATTGCGCCTCGGCAAACTCCACGCATCAGTTGCATCGACATAAGGCATGGGGAAAAGCACGATGAATGATATCCCAGCCTCAGGCGCATCACCTCCAAAGTAACGAAGCACCCAACCGTGGGCCAGTTCATGCAAGCATTTGGTCAATGGGAACAACAACACAAAGTGCCATATTTGCATATTTTGAGAATACGCCTGCCAAAACGTTACCAACTTCCCCCCGCTTAAAATCAATGACAATAACGCCATTGCCACGAGCAACCCAACCGCTACAAGCAACCACTTAAGCGGCAATATCAAGGGCAGCTTGCAAAAGCTATCAAGCAGCTTCGTAGGGTTGAACAAAGCAACCCGTAACATCAACGGATTGTAGCGAGAGAACAAAGCTGCACCCACTGATTTATCTGATTTCTCACTCAGCTGCGCAGATCCTGGAAATATCAACATGCCTTGGCGTTTTAGCTGAACGACCATCGATAAAAGGCGCTGCTCACCATAGCGCTGTGCAAGCGGCTCTATCCATCTCTGTAGAGTAACATTGCCATCCAGTCGACACAGATGAAGCCAAAGATCGCGGAAAATTCTGACATGGGCACCCGTTAATGGATTCTTGATGATTATCCACGCTTCACCACGGATATCACTGTAGGTGGTGGTGCAGTCACTGTTGAAACATGGCTGAGCGCTTAGCAATGATCGCAAGCCTTCATCACTCACCGGATAACACCCAACTTCCAACCCAACCAAATCAACCGTGCACCAATACGTAATCGCCACTGATTCAATCTGCTGCGCGTGCCCAACAAAATTTTCCCAAGCCCCTCCATTCCGGGTCTGAGCTGTGCATCGTTATTCAACACTGCGTGTACCTGAACACTGTTCACACCATTAACCAGTGTGGCAAGCGGCATGATGGTGGTTACGGTTGCCTCAAGCACAATGGAGGGATCAGCAGACAGACGTATTCCCACTGGCTGACCTGGCTTAACACTGTTTACGTCGTATTCGGATACCTCTAAAACCAAACGGTGTGAAGTATTTGAACCGATACTGAACAGCGTATCTCCTGCACTGACCGCAGCACCCAGAAAATCATCCAGTGCTCCACTCAGAACCACACCTGATACCGGCGCTCTTAGCACGAGCCTATCTCTTTGCATCTGCAACTGAGACAACTCCGCCTGCAGGAGCCGCGCGCGCTCTTTGAGACGAGTCACCTCCACCCTGTTTCGGGTCGCCAGTGCCTTTGCGTAGGCTTGACTGTTCTGCATTTGCTCACTCTGGCGTTGCTGCCATTGAAGCTGCAAGTCCAGATCATCCAAAGCCGCTATGATCTGATCTTTTGCAACTACATCGCCCGCCTTGACTCGCACGGAGCGCACAAAGCCATCGATCGGTGCGATTAAAACATAGCGTTCAGCTGCTTCAACGCTCAACGGAGCAGTGACCCGATGCTCCACAGGATACAACAGCAAAGACAATGCAAGAATCAGTGCCGCACCCGCCGTAACGTTACGAGTGCGCTGTGCTCTGAATCCTTCACGGCAATCATTTAGTCGACGCTTGATAACACAAGCAATTCCCTGTGTTGCCAGATCACGAAGTACAAGCACCTGTACTGCAGTATTGAGTTCATGTCCAATGTCTGCCTGCTCTGCGCCAGTGAATGGCTGGTCAACCGCACGCTCCAGCAAAACCACGTAGCAATCTGACTCGACGTGCACGGGTATCACCAGGCGTGAGCATAATATTGGCAGACCCGAAGCACACTCATGCTCACGACCATAGGGCGCGACTGAATCTTCACAACGGATAGACAAGCGTTTTTGCCCCTGATAGATTTTCTCCACACTGCGCGCCAATGCACCAGGCATCGCCAGACGGTTATCGACACGAGCTTGTCCAGATATCGCCATGAGTACAGAGCCTCGAATATGCTCGCCCCGTAGCTTAAGCTTCACGACCAGACAGCGCTGACTGAACGACAACTCGGCCAGCGTCTGCATCAGCTGCGCGAACCTATCATTCAAACTTCCCTGACGATCCAACTGCTCAAGACTCCATTGAGAGAGTGTTGCTTCAGGCACTCTGGATGTTGTTGTGGATACAGTTGTCGGTGCAAATGTGGTTACAGATGTAGCGGTAAATTTCACAATGGCTGCGAACGCCCAGGTGACCAATCTGGACTGCGTCTGGACATCAAGCTTTGAACTACCGGATCGTTCTATGACAAGAACATAACGGGAAGAAGGCTGGGCGTCATGCGCAGTATCGGGAATACAAACCACACAGTGATCGCTTTTCGTTGCATTTTTGGCGCGCACCACGGAGCCGCATCTGGCAGCTCGCAGCACAAGCGCTTTAATCGCGGTGCGAGGCGGCGCCTGATTCTCAGGCAATGAGCCGATATGACTCAGATGCACTTTGCCGTCGCACAAATCAGTTCGATAGAGCTGCAATGCATCACCTGAAAGTAACCTGTGCAGCCAGGCTAGCCACGCGTAACAACCATCATCACAACGTGTTGGTCTCAGGATCGGCTCATCCGATCCTGCAGGGACAGGTTCGGATTGGGGGAGCAAGGTGTCGAGCGCAGGCGAAGACATCGTGGCGGTGTATTGGCAGGGCCATAGCAATTGCAGTATGTGCAAGCGGTGCAACTAGTACGCCATGTGAACACGCCGCTACGCAGTAGCGGCCAACCCATCCGTACCGCTCACATTCATGCGCGCTCAGCGGGTAGCTGTATTACGGGCCTTCACTAGAGCGTCCAACCGAGCCTGTTGCGTCGGTGAAAGGGCTAGAGAATTCAGTGCAAGGGTTGCCGCGCTCTTCACACTTGCACGTTCCTCGGTATCTTCTAACACCGTGAACAGCCGGTCAACAAGCTCTGTGGATTGGACATCTTGCCCCACCAGGGCGTAGGCCGCTGATGCGCGTACGTTGGCAGACTCATCATCCAGAGCGCGCACAAATACATCTGTGTGCTGCCCCTCACGACTCCATCTGGACAGAACATCCAGACTCATTCCACGCACGTTGACATCCTCATGCGTTGTTAGCCAGGCCACCTGATCAGCCAGATACGCTCGACTGGCCTCGTCCACATCACCGGGGCGCGCTAATACCGTCAAGGTCTGCGTAAGAACATCAGGTTCCACTTCGGTGGACAGCATGCTAGACACAATATCGCGAGCAGACGCGTTGCCAGGTTGAACCGCCTGTAGCAGGTTCAAACCAACAGAGCGTTCAGAGGCACTGCCAGAGAAGATCAATTCACTAGCCAGCAGGGTAACTTCATCGCCCCCAACCTCACCCAGCACACTGGCAAGTAAGGCTTTACGGGTAGGGTCATTCTCTTGCCTGAATTCGTCCATCAGCTGTTGCAAGAGCGCAGGGTCCAAGCGTAGTCGTTCTACCAGAATGGACAATTGGGCTTCACCGAGGGGTGCTCCCCAGTCGGGAAGCTGTGCATTGCCTTGCAATGTCGGAGCTGCTTGCTGGTTGTCGGCGGCTGCATCGTGTCCCTCTGCTTTCAGCGCTTGAGCTGATGACACGTCGGTATTGGCAACCGCAAAGGGCGAAAGTGATTCTTGCAGGATTCCAGCATGTCCTGCGACCCCCTCGGTACCTGACGGGGTCTTGACCGAAGCCTGATCAGCAAACGTATCGGTTGGCGAATTAATGAACAGCTGCCAGTAAGCTAGGCCGCCGATAATAGCTGCCACACAAGCGCTTACAGCAACAGCTTTCATAATTTCTTGTCTTTCATTGTGCAAGGCTGGCATTGAAAAACTCAATGCCAGCTTAAGCTCACATACGAAGGGCTACAAACGGTTAAACGGTGCGTCGATAGAAAATGGCACGCTGTCGCCTGAGTTTGGTGGATTTCTGGCCAGTCTCCAACCTAGCAGATCAACATTAATACCGTCTTCCTGCAAGGTCAACGCTTGATAAAACAAGGGGATATCAGCACAACGACCAGCCGCAAACCCGTACGTGTCAAACCCTACTGTATCGACTGAATCGTTGACATCGAATTCAGCTAGAGTCAATCGTGTAATCGCTTTACGCAATTTCGCCCACGTCTGCGGACCCACTTGGCCATCATCAACCAGCATGGCAAAGGGTTCATCACCTGCTGGCAATGGCTCACTGTTAGGAATAGAGGTAGCTAGTTGAAACGCCTTCAACGATGCCTCTGAACTGGGCCCAAACTCGCCTTCAGCAAAATCTGCCACGGTGTCCGCGGGTATCGTGCCATCAAAACCTGCACACCACGAAATGCGTTGAACGCCAACCGCGTACAAACTGTCAGCGAACAAACCACCTGCTGAGGATCGACGAACCAAGCAGTTATCGTTCCACTCATTGTTGGCCGATTGTGAATCGCTACCGCTTTCAATGCCGCAAGGCATGTCGGCGGTGACTCCGATGCTCTGCCCCTCAGTCTGGCCAGATTCATCATCAAACCCGTCCTGGTTCAAATCAATGAACTTGTCCAGTCTCTCGCCTGTATCAAAATCAATATCTGCATCAGCCAGAAAATCACCGTCGGCATCGAAATCTTCACTATTCACGATTCCATCCTGATCCAGATCCTGCGCTCCGATGATGTCATCGAACCCATCCCCATCACGATCTACAAACGGATCCGCCAGATCATCGATACCATCATCGTCGTCATCAAAGTCTTCACCGTTGGGTATACCGTCCCCATCCAGGTCCAGGCTATCAATGTCGCCATTTTCCAATTCGGTGGAATCCCCACCACCACCGCCGCCGCAAGCTACCAGCGTTGTTGTCAAGGCAGCAAGTGCAAAATAGCGACCGGCTGTTTTACCTGTGAACGTCAGAAACTTCACCATGGTGTTCTCCAGTGAGTGGACAAAGTGTGTGTTCTGACTCTGCCTACACAGACTGTTCGTGTTTCCACGTGGGCAGCGTTAGTAAACAGAGTCGCGGTGAGCACATCTCCATCCCACCATACCCACTAGTCTAGTTCATCTGGCGTCTTGCCTGTCGGCCACAAGGCGTATCGACTAACCTGCAGCAAGCGTCATTATCATGGCGCTCAGTAATCAGGCTGCTTGCTGCGCACCCTGAGCCTTCTGGGTGACCGCAACCGCAAGCTGCCGACCCTCACACTCAAAATTTTCCCACTCGTGATCTTCCGTATCTGACAAATCGTTCGTCAAAATTATGGGTAGAGACAAGTTGCAGGGTTCAGGAAGCAGGCACTTAACCGTACCACCGAGCATGTTTGTCAGTTCAGTTAGCGAATCAGCACGATCCATATCCGACACCTCATCCGACGGACAATTGAACATCTTAGAGGCTGCGTGGGTTAAAAATTCAATACTTGCCCGTACTCTCACAGCTCCCTGCCATGCGCCACTGATTTCAATTTCAGAAGTCTGCACATCACATGATGCAAGCACTGAACTGTCGCCGACACCGATCGGCAACTCCAGTGCTGTCATGCAGACGACTTCAACGATCTCTTGTAATTCTTCTTCACGTATTACACTCATGTCGAATACTCCGCTCAGGCAATTTTGTAATAGTGACTGCGGTCGGTCGTGACGCGCTGATAGTCAGTGTTCAGATTCAGAGTTGTCTCCGACAACCCAAGAAATAGACATCCCCCAGGTTTTAGAACCGTGCAGGATTTTTGCAAGATGCGAGTTTTCACATCTGGATCAAAATAAATTAGAACATTGCGCAGAAATATAACATCCATATCAGGCAATCCACGCCAATCCCGAATCAGATTAAGTTGCTCAAAGCTGACCATATCCCGTAGCTTTGAACTGACCTCCCATGACAGTCCTTGCTGCACGAAATACTTCGTCAGCAATTGCATTGGCAAACCTCGATTTACCTCAAGCCGGTTATACCGACCCGCTGAAGCTTTTGCCACCACCTCTGCGGAAATATCTGTCCCTGTAATTGCAATGCGTGATGCAAGTTCTGGACACTGCTCATGAATAGCCATGGCAATGGTGTAGGGTTCCTGGCCTGTGGAGCAAGCCGCGCACCAGATGTTGATAGTGCCGGAATGCGACTTTGCGATAGCAGGCAAAACGTCTTTGCACAGAGTATCAAAGGGATGAGAGTCTCGGAAAAACGATGTCTCATTGGTGGTCATTGCGTCGACCACCCTCGCACCCAAGGCTCCATCACGTCCAGATCGCAAGGCCCTTAGCAGCTCATCGAGACTTTTGTAATCTGTTTTTCGGGTCAACGACGTCAGGCGCGATTCCACCAGATATTTCATATCTGGATCAATCGCTATAGCCGATTCTTTATACACAAGATCACGAACGAAATCGAAATCAGAATTGCTTATCTCGCTCATGAGCGCCTTCCCGCAATGGTTGTATGTTTGTAGATATCTGAGTTAGCCGCAGTTGAGCTTTTAACCACTGATGAGCCTTTCACATAGCGGCTCACCACATCAGCCATTCTGTCCAGCGGTACTTCCTCTTGTGCAAGCCCGGCCATGGCAACCAGCTTGGGCATACCCCAGACGATTGATGTGGGCTTGTCTTGAACAATGATCGGACAACCCGCAGCAGACAATGCTTCGCTACCTTTGAGGCCATCAGCTCCCATCCCCGTCATGATAACGCCAAGGCATTTAGACCCATAGATTGGTGGGATAGAACGAAAAAGTGGATCCACAGAAGGTCGGCAAGAATTCTCCGGCTCATCTTGATTCAAATTAACAACGACATCACCGCCATTACGCTCAAGGACCATGTGAAAGCTTCCGGGCGCTACGTACACAACACCTGGCTGCAACGTGTCACCGAGCTGCGCTTCAACAACCTGAAGAGCACTGCCACCATCAAGCCGCTTGGCGAGTTTCGCTGTGAACTCAGCTGGCATGTGCTGAACGATAACAACAGGTACGCCAATATCTGCTGGTAATTGTGATAGAAGCTTCGCCAAGGCATCAGGCCCACCGGTTGAAACGCCGATAGCAACCAGATCGATAGCACCTTTTACAGATCTCTTCCGTGTCTTTACACGACTCAAACCAAAATCAGCAGGCACACCGGGATCTTTTATAGAACACTCACTTGACACTTGTTGTTTTTCCACGCCGCACAATGCCTCGATTTTTGGCACTAAATCGTCTGCCAGAATAGAACGAACGGCGGCAATGCCACCACCAGTGGTCGGTTTTACAGCATATTCGCTGGCGCCCAGCGCAAGCGCATCCAACGCGGCATCAGAGCCTTCAGAGGTCAGTGAACTCACCATAACGGTTCTGATCGATGGCCATGTTTTTTTCAGCTCCATCAACGTCTGAATACCGTCCATTTCAGGCATGAGAATATCCAGAGTAATAAGATTAGGCCTTAGCTCCTCTATCATGCTCAAAGCTATCTTGCCATTTGAAGCAACACCAACCACTTCCAGGCCATCTCCAGCATTTATCACGTCAGAAAGCAATCGTTGAAAAAGACAGGAATCGTCAACGACTAAAATGCGTTTATTACTCATGTTACGCGGCAACCAACCCAAGCAGGCGCAATTTATCGATAATCACATCATCGGTGAAAGGCTTCATCACATACTCGTTTGCACCTGCAGCCATGGCTTTTACAACACGTGACATCTCTGTCTCTGTGGTCACCATCATCAACCAGAGTTCCTGATTAGCCTTGTCAGAACGAACCGCTTTAACAAACTCATACCCATCCATCTCAGGCATGTTCCAGTCAACCAGACAAATCGCAATGTCGTCGTGTTCAGCCAGACGCTCAAGCCCTTCAAGCCCATTACCGGCCTCGGATGTCTTGAAATTCAGCTTGTTAAGTACGCGCTTGAGAATCGCACGCATGGCACGAGAATCATCAATGATGAGCGCATGAACTTGAGCTTGTGGCATAGGAGTGTTCCTGAAGTTATCAATCATCAGAGCAGGTGACCTGTCACACCTACACTTTTTAATAGTTAGTGCCTTTTCAGGCAGCCTTTTTAGCGGTAGAAGATATGCTCGTGTTATTCGTTGTAAAACGTTTAACAAGACTCTGTAGTTGAACGGCTGTGTCAGAAAGCTCAGATGCTGCACTGCTGATATCGTCAGAGGCCTGTTGATTTGCCAATGCCTTATCTGCCACATTTTGAATGACTGTCGAGATCGCTTCACTACCATTTGCCGTCTGAGAGACAGAGCGACTAATGTCCTGGGTGACTGCGGCCTGCTCATCAACAGCTACTGCTATGGTTGATTGGATACTGCTAATCTTGGTAATTATGCTTCCAATCGCCTGGATAGCGTCAACAGCAGAATCCGTATCTGATTGAATATCACAGATACTGGCTTCGATTTGTTCAGTAGCCTTGGCCGTCTCTTTTGCAAGCTCCTTTACCTCATTCGCCACAACCGCAAAACCTTTACCTGCGTCTCCGGCTCTTGCAGCCTCTATCGTTGCGTTTAACGCCAGTAAGTTAGTCTGCTCTGCAATAGACGTTATGACCTTGATTACCGAACCGATACCAGCACTACTGGTGGCAAGCTTGCGAACCGTAACATCAGTGTTTTGTGCAAGCGTAACAGCTTGCGCTGCAACCACCTCAGCTTCACTAGCATTTCTGGCTATCTGGCGAATAGATGAGCTCATCTGCTCGGTTGCACCAGCAACACTATCAACGCTTGCACCCATTGTATGGGTGAGCTCCGAAGCATCTTGTGCACTCAATGTGTTGGCCGATGCCATCTCGTTCATGTCAACAGATAGTGTACTAAGCGTGTCGGATGCACGCGCTAGCTGTGTAGCGTTGTCATCAATACCCTGCATACTGACTCGTAACTCAGAGAATAGACTGTCCAGAGCGCGCCCCATCTGACCTGCCAAGTCATCCCCGTTAGTGTCGATAGGGTGATTGAGATTGCCATGGGAGGCAGCACTCACAGCTACAAGTAATGCATCAACTCGATGTTGAAGTGCCTTTGCCAACGTTTGCTGAGCAACCGCCTCGTCGTGTTCAATTTTCAAACGCGCACTGCGCTCATCAAGAGCAGATTGTTCGCTTGCTCGCTGAGCGAGCTCCTGCTCATGTTGTTTACGGGCAAGTTCAACTTGTTCCTGGTTGAGCCGCTTTGCCTCAAGCCCATTGCGCCGGAAGACATCCACTGTGCGTGCAAGATCAGTCAACTCGTCAGAGCCGCGACTATCGATTTCAACATCGTAGTTTCCATCAGCCAGCTTGCGCAGCACGGCGATGGTCTGTAGCAACCGCGCAAGGATATCTCGCGATATCAGCAGCCAGAAAACCAGCAAAGTAGTGACGACGCTTAATACGGCAACACCAGCCAACTGGAGACGACTTGAAG